>JAICWX010000006.1 GCA_025934635.1 Streptosporangiaceae bacterium
ACGGCGAGGTCCGCGCCCGCAGCGTCGAGCGCGCCGATCAGACCGTCAACGTACCGGCCGAGCGCCCCCCGGTCGGCTGGCACGTCGGTCGCATCAACTAGTACGCGAGGTGCCACGACCGCACTTGCTCCTTCCCTGGGCCACCCGGGCAGGCAGGCAACGCAGAGCTCGCGTCAACCGCACGGCCCCGGCATGCCTTCGTGGATGTCCCGTCAACTATGAAGCCTACGCCCTGCGCCAAGTCACCGGTTAAGCACTTCCCCCCTGGTTGGCTCCGCGCTGCCGCGCCCGCCGGGCACGCACGAGCACGATGGCTCCCCCGTCGCCGCGCGCACCGCGGTCGGCCGCGGCGACCAGCGGCACGGCCGGTGCCGCCGCGTTGAATCCGAACTTACCCCCGTAGGCCGACAGGCCGAGGTACATTCGCTGCGCCCACCGGCTCCGGAACTGGTACTCGTACGCGATCACCTCCAGCCCGCGCGCGGCGAGCAGCGCGCCGAGCTCGGCGTGCGAGTAGGTCCGCTGCACGTGGTAGCGCTCGCAGTGGGCCCGGTACAGGCCCGGCCACTGCCCGGCCAGCGTGAGCGCGTCGGCGGACATGACCAGCTCCCCGCCGGGGGCCAGTACCCGGGTCATCTCGTCCAGCGCCCGGGCGCCGTCGTCGAAGTGCTCGATCGCGCAGATGGACATCACCCGGTCGAAGCTGGCGTCGGCGAACGGCAGCTCGAGCGCGTCGCCCATGATCAGCGCGGGCGGATCGGTGAGCCGGTCACCGTATTTCAGCTTGGCCCCGGCGAGGTCGAGCGCGACCGCGCGGGCCCCCCGCGCGCGGGCCCGGCCCGCCCAGTAGCCGTCGCCGCCCGCCACGTCGAGCACCCGCAGGCCGTCCAGGTCCTCGCCGAGCCACCGCAGCAGCGTGCGCGCCTCGCGGTAGCGGCACACGTGTACCTCGTGTCCCGCCAGTGCTACCGCGTCAGCCATCTTCATGCCTTGAAATCTATTAGCCCGAACGGGCTGGGGTGTCCGGGGCACGTAACCCCGGACTGTCGTTCATGAGCACGTAAGGAACCGGTCAGCGTTCGTGAGCAGGTAAGGAACCGGTCAGCAGGAGGGGACGGAACGGCCGGCTTTGAGGTCCTGGAGGTAGCGGACGGCCTGGTCCAGCGTGCTCACCTTGACCAGGCGCAGCCCGGCCGGGACCGCGCCCTTGGTATCCGCGCAGTTGGACGCGGGGGTCAGGAAGACCGTGGCGCCGGCGTTGCGGGCGCCGACCATCTTCTGCTGGATGCCGCCGATGGCATCCACCTTCCCGCTGGCCTCGATCTCCCCGGTCCCGGCGATGAACGTGCCGCCGGTCAGGTCGAGCTTGGTGAGCTTGTCGATGATGCCGAGGGCGAACATCATGCCCGCGCTCGGGCCGCCGATGTCGCCCACGCTGATCGACACCGCGAACGGGAACTTGTACCGGCCGGTGATCTCCACCCCCATCACCGGGTGGCCGTCCGACTGCTTGGTCCCGACCTTGACCTGCTTGCTCTGGCCGTCCCGGGTGATGGTGACGGCCAGCGTGCTGCCCGCCGGGCGGGCGGCGATCAGGCGGGTCAAGGCGGCCTGGCTGGTTACCTTGGTCCCGTCCACGGCGGTGATCACGTCCCCGGCCTTGAGCACGCCGTAGGCGGGCAGGCCCTTCTCGGCCCGCACCACGACCACCTGGGTGGAGAAGGGGATCTTCAGCTCGCCCAGTGCGGCCGCCGTCGCGAGCTGCTGCGAGCTGGTCATCTCCTGCGTGTCCTGCTGATGGGTCTGCTGCTGCGTCTGCCCGGACGGGCAGATCTCGCTTTCCGGCACGACCGCCTGGTGCGGGTTCAGCCAGGCCACCAGCGCGGTGAAGATGTTGAAACGGTCGCCCGCGCAGCCCTGGTAGCTCACCGTCACCAGGTTCAGGTGGCCGCCGGCCTTGTAGGTCGCCCGGCCGGTGATCGAGATCAGCGGCTTGCCGGACGAGTCGTTGCCCAGCGTGTTCAGCGTCGGCCCGGGCCCCAGGATGACGTAGGGAACCGGCACGAGGACGCTGACCGCGATCGCCACGGCCGTGCCGATCGAGGCGATCAGCAGCGTCAGGGAACGTCTGGACATGAGCTGCACATTACGCGGGGAAGCTGAATGTTTCCCCGCGTCACGGGGTGCCGACCCACTCGGCGCTGCCGTCGTCGAACCGCTGGTGCTTCCAGATCGGCACCGAGGCCTTGAGCAGGTCGATCAGCTCCCGGCAGGCGTTGAACGCCTCGGTCCGGTGCGGGCAGGACACGGCCAGGACCACGGCCAGGTCGCCGATGGCCAGGTCGCCCACCCGGTGCACGGCCGCGATGCCGATGACGGCGGGGAACTTCCCGGCGATCACCTCGGCCACCCGCCTGAGCTCGTCCGCCGCCGACGGGTGCCCGCTGTAGGACAGCCCGGTGACGCCCTTGTCATGGTCGGAGTCCCGGACCGCGCCCGCGAACAGCGCGATGCCGCCCGCCGCGGGATCCGCGACCGCCGCCCGGACCTCGTCCAGCGACAATTCGGACTCACGTACATCAACCAGGCGGACTCTGCTCACCCGCCCAGGTTACCTAACGGCGGCTAATCACTACGGTGGCGGCGGCGGGCGCGGCGGACGATGGCGGCGGTGCCGATCACGGCGACGGTCGCCCCGGCGGCGGTGATCGTGGCCTCCTTGCGCGCGATCCGGCGGCCGGCCAGGGCATGCCTGCCCTTGCGCTGCTCGAGCAGGACGCGCAGGACCTCCTCGTTGCCGAACGCGGGGCGCCAGCCGGCCGCGCGGAGCGCGGCGCCGTCCACCACCCACGGGTACGTCATGTACCGCAGGTCGATGGCCGGGGCCGGGGTCACCCCGACCCGGTGCAGCCGCTGCGCGGCGCCGAAGGTCAGCCGGGCCGGCAGCTCGATGCTCTTCAGCCCGCTGATCCGCTCCACCTCGTCCTGCTCCAGCCAGCCGTCGCTGCCCACCGCGAAATCGCCGGCGATCCCGCCGGTCACGGTGAACTCGAGCGCGGAGACGAGGTCATCGACGTGGCAGAACTGCCAGCGGGGGGCGCAGCCCTTGACCGTGAGCAGCCGCGGCGCCTCGAAGTGCCGGGTGACGAGGGTGTCGATGCCCTCCCCGACCAGCGCCGCGGGCCGCACCACGGTGACCTCCACGCCCGGGTTGGCCCGCGGCGAGCGGCGCGCGACCGGCTCGATCTCCAGCAGGTCGCCCGCCACGCTGCTATCGGCTTCCGCGGCGAGCGGCGCGTCCTCGGCCAGCGGGACCGGGTTGTCGGGGCGGGCGCCGTAGACCATGGCGCTGGTCACCAGCACCACCCGCCCGACCCGCCCGGCCGCGGCCGTGGTGAGCACCGTCTGCGCCCCGCGCACGTTGTAGGCCCGGCGGGGCCGGGCGTCGGAGTCGGGGGCCAGGTCGTAGTCGGCGTGCACCACGACGTCGGCGCCGGCCAGCCGCCCGGCCAGCGCCGGGTCGCGCACGTCGGCCACCCGCCAGGTCACGCCCGCGATGTCACCCCGGTCGCTGTCGATCGCGATGACCTTCCTGACGCCGGGCGACGCGGCCAGCCGCAGGGTCAGGGCCCGGCCGAGCCCGTGAGCGGCCCCGGTGACCGCCACGACGGGCATAGGCTGGTCCTGTGCCGTACTTTCCTGGGGGGACGACCCCCCTGGACCCCCCCGCTTCCGGGGGGACTGCCCGTCCCCCCGTGCCCCCCTGGGCCGGGCGTTTGTCACAGTGTGCTTCCTCCGAGATAACGTGACGGTCATGACCCTTCCATCCTGCCGCAGAGCCAACGATGGCTGACCGCCCGTTCGGCTTCGGCCTGCCCGATAAGCCGGAAGACCAGGGCGGCCAGGGTTCCGGATCCGGCGGCCCGGGGGGTCCCGGCGGTTTCCCGGGCGGTGCCGGGGGCCCGTTCGGCGGCATGGGCAACCCGCAGCAGTTCGCCGACGCGCTGCGGCAGTTCGCCGACATGCTGTCCTGGCAGGGCGGCCCGGTCAACTGGGACCTGGCCAAGAACGTGGCCAGGCACGCGATCGTGGCGGCCGGCGACCCGAGCGTGCTGGACGCGCAGCGGCGCGACATCACCGAGGCGGTCCGGCTGGCCGACCTGTGGCTGGACGAGGCGGCGTCGTTCCCCTCCGGCATCCGCAAGATCGAGGCCTGGAGCCGCTCGGAGTGGCTGGAGGCGACCTTCGGAGTCTGGGCGAAGCTCTTCGACCCGATCGCGGCCAAGGGCGTCGAGGCCATGAGCGGCATGTTCAGTACCGACCTGTCGCAGCTCGGGGACGACGTCCCGGAGGAGATGCGGCAGGCCCTCGGCGCCCTCGGCGGCGCCGGCGGTCTCGGGCCGATGATGCGCCAGATGGGCGGCGCGATGATCGGCAGCCAGACCGGCACGGCGCTCGGCGAGCTCGCCCGCGAGGTGATCGGCTCCGCCGACGTCGGGCTGCCGCTCGGCCCCGAGGGCACGGCCGCGCTGCTGCCCGCGGGCGTGGCCGACTTCAGCCAGGGGCTGTCCGTCGACGCCGGCGAGGTCCGGCTCTTCCTGGCCCTGCGCGAGGCCGCCCACCAGCGGCTGTTCGCGCACGTCCCGTGGCTGCGGGCGCACCTGCTGGGTGCGGTCGAGCAGTACGCGAGCGGCGTCTCGGTGGACATGGCGCGGCTGCAGCAGGCCAGCCAGGAGATCGACATCACCAACCCGGAGGCGCTGCGTGACGCGCTGGCCGGGGAGGGGCTGTTCCGGCCGGAAGACACGCCCGCCCAGAAGGCCGCGCTGAGCCGCCTCGAGACCGCGCTCGCGCTGGTCGAGGGCTGGGTCGCCACCGTGGTCAGCGCGGTCGCCCGGGAGCGCCTCACGCACGCCGACGCGCTGGCCGAGGCGATCAGGCGGCGCCGGGCCACCGGCGGCCCGGCCGAGCGCACCTTCGCCACCCTGGTCGGCCTCGAGCTGCGGCCGCGGCGGCTGCGCGAGGCCGCGGCGATCTGGCAGGGCCTCACCGATGCCCGGGGCATCGACGGCCGGGACGCGCTGTGGGCCCACCCGGACCTGCTGCCCGCGGCCGACGACCTGGAGAACCCGGACATGTTCGTGCAAGGCCAGCCCGAACTGGATATCTCCGACCTGGAAGCCGGCGGCGCCGCCGATGATTCCGGTGACGCTAACTGAGCGGTAATTATTACTGCGCGAAACCGGACGCCCACCCTATGATCAGTTAATCTCGCCGGGTGGTAAACCGGGCGGAAATCGGGGCCGCAAAAGGTACCGAACACGCGTGATCATAGAAAACCCCGCCCCGGGAATGCCGGCCTCCCGCCGCTGCGCCTCCGGATCAATTACCGCGAAAAGGTATGCCTGACCGGACCGGGGCTCGCATGATGGGTAGCCACACAGGGCAGGAGTCCGGCATGGGCGAACCAGAGCATACGGATGTGGTGGTGATCGGCCTGGGGCCCGGCGGCGAATACGCGGCCGGGACACTAGCCGAAGCGGGCCTGCACGTAACCGGGGTCGAATCCCGTCTGGTCGGCGGGGAATGCCCCTATTTCGGATGCGTGCCATCGAAGATGATGATCCGCGCCGCCAATCTGATTGCCGAGACCAGGCGGGTGCCCGGCCTAGCGGGGACGTCGCAGGTCACTCCCGACTGGGCTCCGGTCGCCCGGCGGATCAGGGACGAGGCCACCGATAACTGGGACGACAAGGTGGCAGCGGACCGGTTCGAGGGCAAGGGCGGCCACCTGGTCCGCGGCCGCGCGAAGATCACCGCTCCCGGCCAGGTGACGGTCACCGGCGCCGCGGGCACGCGGGTCTTGGTGGCCCGGACCGGCATCGTGATCAACATCGGCACCGATCCCGCCGTCCCGCCGCTGGACGGCCTGGCCGGCACCCCGTTCTGGACCAACCGGGAGATCGTCCAGGCCGAGCAGGTGCCCGCGTCGCTGATCGTGCTGGGCGGCGGGGCGATCGGCGCGGAACTCGCCCAGGCCTTCGCCCGCTTCGGCACCGCCGTCACCATCGTGGAGGCGCTGCCGCGGCTGCTCTCGTTCGAGGAGCCCGAGGCCAGCGAGCTGGTCGAGCGGATCTTCAAGGCCGAGGGCATCACGGTCTGCACGGACGCCCCGGCCTCGCGGATCCGCCACGACGGCCACCGGTTCACCGTCGACATCGGCCGCGAAACCCATACCGCCGAACGGCTGCTGGTCAGCACCGGGCGCCGCACCGACCTGGGTGCCCTCGGGGTCGCCGCGGTCGGGCTGGATCCCGGGGCGCGCACCATCGCGACCGACGGGCGGATGCGCGCCGCGGACGGGGTATGGGCCATCGGCGACGTGACCGGGAAGGGCGCCTTCACGCACATGTCCATGTACCAGGCCGCTATCGCGGTGCGGGACATCCTGGGCCAGGATGGCGAGCCCGCCGACTACCGGGCCGTGCCGCGGGTCACCTTCACCGACCCGGAGATCGGCCAGGTGGGCCTGACCGAGGAGCAGGCCCGCGCGGCCGGCCTGCGGGTACGCACCGGGGTCACGCAGGTCCCGTCCTCCGCGCGCGGCTGGATCCACAAGGCGGGCAACGACGGGTTCATCAAGGTCATCGCCGACGCCGACCGGTCCGTGCTGGTCGGCGCCACCTCGGCCGGCCCTTACGGCGGCGAGGTGCTGTCCGCGCTGGCGGTCGCGGTCCGGGCCGAGGTGCCGCTGGCCACCTTGCGCAACATGCCGTACGCGTACCCGACGTTCTACCGGGCCATCGAGGACGCGCTGGCCGCCCTCGGCCCGGCGCAGGCGTCATGACGCGCCGCCCGGCCGTGGTGGCCTTCGACGTGATCGACACGCTGATGTCGCTCGAGCCGCTGCGCGAGCGGCTGACCGCGATCGGCCAGCCCCCGCACCTGCTCGAGGCGTGGTACACCAGCACGCTCCGGGACGGCATGGCGCTGTCCGCGACCGGGGACTACGTGCCCTTCGCCGACGTCGCCGAGGCGGCGCTGCGCGGGCTGGCCGGCTATACGATCAGTCCCGAGCAGGTGGCGCAGGTCATGGCGGGCTTCGCCGACCTGCCCGCCTTCCCCGACGCGCTGCCCGCGATCACCGCCCTGACCGACGCGGGCATCCGGGTGGCCTGCCTGACGAACGGGTCGGCGGAGCTGGTCACGGCGTTCGTGGAGCGCGCCGGGTTCGGGCCGCGGATCGACCGGGTGATCTCGGTCGCTGAGGTCTACCGGTGGAAGCCATCCGGGATGGTGTACCGGTACGCCGCCGAGGTACTCGACGTTCCGCCGCAGTGGCTGGCGCTGGTCGCGGCGCACGACTGGGACTGCCACGGGGCCAAGCGGGCGGGCCTGACCACCGGCTGGGTGAGCCGCAAATCCGGCGGCTACGGCACGGTGTTCGAGCCGCCCGACGTGACGGGCGAGGACCTGACCGAGGTGGCGGCCAGGCTCTTGGAGCTCACCGCCTGACGGCTCTTGGACCCGGTGAGTTAGCTGGCGTACTGGGTGGGGGTGGTGGTGTAGGTCCGCCCGGAGGGGGTGTGCCAGGCCAGGACGCCGGGTTCGGGCTGTTCCAGGTGCCAGCCCCCGGCCTGTTTGCAGCGGTGGTGGTGGCGGCAGAGCGGGGCCAGGTTGCATTCGCAGGTCAGGCCGCCGTCGTGGTGGGGGCTGGTGTGGTCCAGGTCGCAGGCTGCGGCGCGGCGGCCGCAGCCGGGTGCGGTGCAGGTGGTGCTGCGGGCTTTGACCCGGTGGGCGAGTTTGCGGCTGGGCCGGTAGCGGGCCTCGGCGGCGGTGTGCGGGCAGGGGCCCCGGATGATCGGGGTGAGCTCGGTGATGCCCAGGTGATCCAGAATGTTACGAGGCGTCACCGGTCCGGGTGGCGCCTGGACCGGTGGCCAGGGGCGGGGTCCGGCGGCGCAGTTGCGGGCGGCGGCGGTTCCGTCGGGGTGCAGGGTGGTGACGCACCACCGGGTGGACGGGTTCGCCGCCGCGGCGGCGATCAGGTCGCGGGTGTCGGCGTGGTCCAGGATCCCGAACCCGGCCACCTCGCCCGTCCCGCCGGTCCCGTGCTCGCCGCTGCCGGGCAGCGCGGTATGCGGCACCGTAATAGTGATCAGCGCGCCGATACTGGGGCCCCCGCCGGTGGCGGGCCTGGGCGCGGGTCCTGAGTCCGGCCCGCCGGAGCCGGGGTGACCGGGGCCGGGCGCAGGACCGTCAGGACCGGGACCGGGACCGGGACCGGGACCAGCGGGGCTGCTCGCTTCCGGGCCGGTGCCGCGGGCACCGGCGGTGTTCCCGGCGGCGCCTGCCGACGGTCCGCCCGCGACCGGGCGGGAGTCGCGCTCCTGGAGCAGGTCCAGGGTGGCCCGGACCTTCAGCTCCTCCCACGTCCCCGGCATCCCGGCGTCGCGCAGGGCGCGGGCCCGGTCCTCGACATGCTGCATCGAGGCGAGGACTTCCACGCTGTTCAGCTCCCGGCCCGAGATCCCGGCGTTCCCGGACTCCTCCCGGAACGACCGCACCCGCGCCTCCCGTCGCGCCCTCTCCTTCCGCTTCCGCACCGCCACCGGATCCAGCCTCAGTACGAGCCGGCCCCCCGCTCGGCGCAGCTCAGCGTAGGTCCTGGACTGCGCCGCCTCGGCGAGTTCCGCCTCGGCGATGGCCGCATCCTCATCGGACAAGATGCTGGTCAGGTCCTCGATGATCTTGACATGTACCGGGTCCAGCTTCCCCGCCGCCAGCATGGCGAAGGTGACCGGCAGCCGGCGGCCCACGGTACGCGCGTACTCGATCTCCCCAGCGGCCGACAGCCAGGCCAGCCGGAACGCCGCCGCGACCTCGTCGGCGGCGAAATCGGTGCGGCGGGGCCGGGACGCGAACTCAGCCAGCGCCGCCATCTTCGCCCACGCCAGCCGCGACTCCATCCGCCGCGCCCCCGACAAGAACCCGATGAGCTGGTCATCGGACAGCTGCGCCAGGCCCTCCCCGTCCGGCCCGGCGACGGTGTCCAGGACCATCGCCAGCAGCGATCCCGGCGCCATCGTGTCCGCCCGGCCATCCTCCGCGAACCCGTCCAGGGTCAGCTCCTCCGCCGGGAGGGTCACATACAGGCCCCGCGGGATGCCTTCATCCGCGTCCCATCCGTCCCCGGGCAGCCCGGAGCCCGCAGGCTCATCAGGCTCGGGGGACAGCTCAGCAGACATGACTCACCTGGCCGGCTCAGGGAATAGGGTGCCGCGGAGACTTCCGCTCGGGAATAATTTATCATCTCACAAGATCAACAACTAGTAGCTATCGAATAAGAGTTTTATAAGCTTATCGGTTACATCGAGGATGAACGGGCCGAGGGCACTGTCATCTCTCCCGGGATCTCCTCCTGGCCTGGCCGTCACGGACCGGCTCAGCCGGATAGTTCGGCTGAGCTTTCCCTGGGTCCGGCAGGACGCCGTGGCGGGCGGCCGACAGGGCGGCGGGCGACATCCTGGCGCTCGAGGACCGCGGCGATGCGGCGCTCGCTGGCCCCGAATCGCGCGGCGCATTCGCGCAGGCTCAGGCCTTCCCGGTAGGCGGCCGCCACGGCCGGCTCGTCGAGGTCATGGCCGGGCTTGCGCGGGGCGACGCCCTCGGCGGCCAGGAACTTCATGATCGTGGTCCGGGACACCCCGAACAGGGTGGCGCACTGCTGCATGGTCAGCCGCCGGTCGCGGTAGGCGGCGGCCACCGCCGTGGACCGCAGCCGTACCGGCCGGCCGCTCGCCACCGCCAGCATGTCCGCTAGGACGACCGGGCTCCGGGCCGCCACCAGCGGCACATCGGCCGCGGGTACCGCACAGGGCGGCGCGCCGGAATCAGGCGAGGCGCCAGGGCCAGGTAGATCACTACGGCCAGGTGAGTCACTAGGGGCGGAGATAGCTGGATCGCTGAGGGCAGGTGAGTCGCTGAGGGCAGGTGAGTCGCTGAGGGCAGGTGAGTCGCTGAGGGCAGGTGAGTCGCTGAGGGCAGGTGAGTGGCTGAGGGGCGGGGCAGGTGAATTGCTAGGGGTGGATGAGGTGCTGGAGGTGATTACCTTCGGCTGAGGGCTCCGGGCCTCGGCCAGGTAGCACGGCACGCCGTGGAAGGTCCGCCGGCCGAACCGGTAGCCGGGAAAAGCTTGCTGCAGGGCCGCCAGCTCGCCAGCCTCGTTGCTCACCGCGCCCATTGTGGCCGCGGCGGGCAGCGGGGTGAGCCGGCATAAGCCCTGCAAACCGCGACAGGACGTCACATCCAGGCGAGCAGGCCGGCCAGCGGGCCCGGTACCTGGGTGAGGTCGAGGGCCGCGGCGAGCAGGTGGCCGTAGCGGATCTTCCGGCCGGAGCGGGTGCCCATGAAGCGGTGCAGCTGCAGTTCGCGCGGCTCGCCCCGGTGGGCGGGCTGCTTGCGGAAGGTCTGGAACGGGGTGAGCTCGCCCTGCTCCGCGACCAGGCGCTCCACCGTGCTGACGCCGAGCGCGCGGATGAGCTCGTCTTCCAGGTCGGCGACGCAGACGAAGAAGCCGAGCCCGGCCAGGTCGAAGGGACCGGTCCCGAGCCCGGCGCGTTCCAGGCCGCGCCGGAAGTCGCGCTCCTCCGCCTCGTCACACAGCCCCGCCAGCCGGGCGCCGAACCCGCCCGGGCCGAACAGCCCGAGGAAGTGGGCGATGTTGGTCGCGCCGCCCATCGGGACCACGAAGACGTTCTCCCCGGGCAGGTCACGACCGCAGCGGGCGGCCAGGGTCTGCACGGCGGCCTGGTCGCTCATGCCCTCCACCAGCACGACCGTGCAGGAACCGGAGGCTTCCCGGGCCCGCGCGGCCGCGGTCATCAGGGCCGTGCTGCTGCCGCCGGCCGCCTCGGTCACCGCCGCGAGCCAGTCGAGCGTCTTGCCGTCCACTTTCCCTGATCATGCTCCCGGTTCGCCTCCGTGGCGACCCGCCGGCCGGCCACGCGGCGCTTTGTCCGCAGTTTTGGGCGTGATAGCACCCGAAAGCGCAGGCAAAGCGATCCTGAGGCGTTGGCCGGGGGCGAGCTGGAGATATCAGGTGTTATGCAGCGAAGCACCGATCGCATCCGTACCACGCACGTGGGCAGCCTGGCCCGGCCGGCCGCGCTGCTCGACCTGATGAAGGCGGCGGCGGCCGGGGAGCAGCCTGATCGCGAGGAACTGGCCGGCGCGGAGCGCCGGGCCGTGGCGGACGTGGTGGCCTGGCAGCGGGCGGCCGGGCTGGACGTGATCTCCGACGGCGAGCAGTCCAAACCGGGCTTCTTCGCCTACATCGGCGAGCGGCTGAGCGGGTTCGAGCCCCGCCCGGACCGGGACCCGCTGGCCGGGTTCCGGGCCGAGATCGAGAGCTTTCCCGAGTACTACGAGCAGTACCTCAAGGGGGCGATGACCGGCGGGATGGCCGCTCCGGCGGTTCCGCTCGGCTGCACCGGGCCGGTGTCCTACACCGGGCAGCGGCGGCTGCAGCGGGACCTGGACAACCTCAGGCAGGCGGTCGGCGACGCCGGGCCGGACGAGGTGTTCGTCTGCGCGGTGGCACCGAGCGGGGTCGGCGGCAACGAGTACTACCCGACCGAGGCCGCCTACCTCGACGCGGTGGCCGACGCACTGCACGAGGAGTACGCGGCCATCGTGGCGGCGGGCTTCACCCTGCAGGTCGATGACCCGTTCCTCACCGATGTGTACAGCTACCATCCCGGGACCGCGCAGGAGAAGCTGGAGAAGGCCCAGCTGTACGTGAACGCGATCAACCGCGGCCTGCGCGGCATCCCGCGGGAGCGGGTGCGGCTGCACACCTGCTACGGCATCAACGAGGGTCCCCGGGTGCACGACGCCGCGCTGGCCGACATGGCGGACATGCTGTTCACCATCGAGGCGGGGGCGTTCTCCTTCGAGGCGGCCAACCCGCGGCACGAGCACGTCTATCACGTGTTCGAGTCGGTCCGGCCGCCGGACGGCGCGGTGCTCCTGCCCGGGGTCATCAGCCACGCGACCAACATCGTGGAGCATCCCGACACGATCGCCGACCGGATCACCCGGTTCGCCGCGCTGGTCGGCCGGGAGAACGTGGTGGCCAGCGCCGACTGCGGTTTCTCCTCGCAGGCCACGTACACGCCGGAGATTCACCCGCGGATCGTGCAGGCCAAGTTCGAGGCGCTGGCCGAGGGCGCCCGCCGGGCTACCGCCCGGCTCTGGGACTAGGCAGCGGACATGAGAAATAGGAACTCGGTAAAGGAATAGAGGATAGGTAAAGAAATGACGGAAGGGGCGCCCGGGCGTAGGGGAAGCAGAAGCGGAGGCGAGGTGGAAGGGAACCGGAGGCGGGAGAGCGGCAGGGAAGGCGCTTAGCCGAAGAAGGCGGTCAGCAGGGCGGCGAGTTCGGCCGGGGCTTCCTCGGCGATGTGGTGGCCGCAGTCGACGGGCTGGCCGAGGAGGATATCGCCGGCCCAGTCCTGCCAGATCGCGAGCGGGTCGCCGTACAGGTCTTCCAGGTCGTCGCGGCTGGCCCACAGGAACAGCAGCGGGCAGCTGATCCGGCGGCCCGCGGCGCGGTCGGCCTCGTCGTGCTGCCGGTCGAGGCCCAGCCCGGCCCGGTAGTCCTCCATCATGGCGTGCACGGTGTCCGGGTCATGGATCGCCCGCCGGTAGTCCTGGTAGGCCTCGCTGCCCATGTGCTCGGCGGTGGCGGTGTACCAGGCTTCGGGGTCCGCGCTGATGAACCGCTCGGCGGGCTTGCCGGTCTGGCCGAAGAAGAACCAGTGGAACCAGCGGGTCGCGAACCGGGCGTCGCAGCGGGCCAGGGCCTCGGCGATGGGGATTCCCTCCATCAGGCACAGCCGCCGCACCGAGCCGGGGGAATCGAGCGCCAGGCGCTGCGCCACGTAGCTGCCGCGATCGTGCCCGGCCAGGCAGAACTGCTCGTGCCCGAGCGCCCGCATCAGCGCGACGCAGTCGGCGGCCATCGCCCGCTTGGAGTACGGGGCGTGGTCGGGGGTGGTGGCGGGCTTGGACGATTCGCCGTAGCCGCGCAGGTCCGGGCAGACCACGGTGAACCGCCGGGCCAGCAACGGTGCGACCTTGTTCCAGGTGGCGTGGGTGCGCGGATGACCGTGCAGCAGCAGGACCGGCGGTCCCGAGCCGCCGTGGCGGACCCGGAGCACGGCGTCACCCACGTCGACGCGGTCTAGCGTGAAGCCCTCGAACATGCCCGGCTGCTACCCGCCGGGCCGGCGCTAATCCAGGTTCCCGTAGCCGACCTCGCCGCCGACGATGGTGGCCAGGACCTCGAGGCCGGCGATGCGCTCCGGGCTGACCGCGGTGGGGTCCTCGGACAGCACCACCAGGTCGGCGAGCATCCCGGGAGCGATCGTGCCCTTGACGTGCTCCTGGCGGCTGGCGTAGGCCGACCCCCAGGTCCAGGCGCGCAGCGCCTGCCCGGCGGTGACCGCCTCGTCCGGGTTGAACGGCGCGCCGGAACTGGTCCGCCGGTTCACCATGTCGGCGATGCCGAGCAGCGGCGCCCCGGCGACCACCGGCCGGTCCGAGCTGCCCGGCAGGACCATGCCCGCCTCGAGCAGCGAGCGCTGCCGGTACAGCCAGCCGTGCCGGTCCGGCCCGACCGCGGCGAGCATGCCGTCGCCCAGCTCGGAGGCGAACCGGCCCTGCGGCACGCCGATCACGCCGAGGGCGGCGGCCCGGGCGAGCTGCTGCGGCCCGACCATGGCGAAGTGCTCGATCCGGTGCCGCGGGTCGCGCCGCGGGTACTGCGCCAGCGCCTGCTCGTACGCGTCGAGCACCACGTCGATGGCCCGGTCGCCGATCGCGTGGGTGGCGACCTGCCAGCCCGAGCGGTGCGCGGCGATGATCATCGCCTGCAGGCTGGCCACGTCGGTCTGCAGGTAGCCGCGGTTGTCCGCGTCCCCGGCGTAGGGGTCATGCACCGCGGCGGTCCGGCCGACCAGGGAACCGTCGGCGAAGATCTTGGTCGCGCCGAGGCGAAGCCAGTCGTCGCCGAAGCCGGACCTGATGCCGAGGTCGAGCCCGGCCGGCAGGTTGTCGCCGGCGTGCGCGCCGAGCGGGTGCAGCACCTCGCCCGCCGTCATCAGCTCGACCCGGACGCCGAGCCTGCCCTGGTCCCGCGCGAGCTGGTAGGCGGCCAGCTCGGCCGGGCTGTGCGCCACCCAGCCGCCGCCGATGCCGGCTTCGGTGCAGCTGGTGACACCCTCTTTCAGGTACTCCGCCGCGGCCCGGGCGATCGCGTCGGCCAGCTCGGCCAGCGGATACGGGTAGACCAGGCTGCCCACCAGCAGCTGGGCCCGTTCCTCGAGCAGGCCGGTGGGGCGGCCGGCGGCGTCGACGGCGACCCGGCCGCCGGGTATCTCGGTGGCGACCGTGTCCACCCCGAGGTCGGCCAGGACCCGGCTGTTCACCACGCACATGTGCCCGGAGGTGTGCCGCAGCCAGACCCGGTGATCAGGCGCGACCCGGTCCAGCGCGTCCCGGTCCGGGTGGCCGCCGAGCTTGTTCTGGTCGTAGCCGGAGCCGACCACCCACTCCCCCGGCGCCGTCACCGCGGCCCGGCGGGCGATCGCCGCGTACAGCTCGTCCAGCGTGCCCGCCGCGTCCGAGCGCAGGTCGACCTCGCCCAGGGCCATGCCGAAGCCGGTCATGTGGTTGTGCGCGTCACCGAACCCGGGCAGCACGGTCGCGCCGCGCAGGTCCACGACTCGCTGGGCCCCTTCGGGGACCTCGTCCAGGACGGTGATCCGGCCGCCCGCGACGGCTACCGCCGAGGCCCGCGGCCGGGCCGGGTCCATGGTGTGCACGCTGGCGTTGACCAGCACCAGGTCGGTCACGGGGCGGGAACCGGCGAGACGGCCAGCAGGTCGGTGACCGGGGTGCTGGCGAGCCGGTAGCGGACCACCCGGCCGTCGCGCTCGGCGATGACCGTCTGGCTGGCGCGCAGGTGGCGCAGCGTCTGGGAGACGGTGGTGTCGTTGATCCCGGTCGCCGCGGCCAGGTCGGAGACGCTGATCGGGCCCGCGGCCTTGATAGCGAGCAGCAGCGTGAGCCGGGTCGGGTCGCCGAGCACGGCGAACTGCCGGGCCCGGGCCGCGATCGCCTCGGGCGGGTCCAGGGCGGCGATGGCCTGGCAGATCCGTTCGGCGTCGATGACCCGGTGCTCGGACCGGTCGGCGGGCAGCAGGTGCACCGCATCAGGATTCCACACGGACATCCGGCCAGGCGGGCTGCACCCTGATCAAGGAAAAATGATGCGCCTGTCAATTCCTATGAGAGACGAACATCTTGTATCGGAAACGCCAGAGGATTAGCATCCCCGCATGGGAACGCAACTGGTTAACGACGCTCACAGGCACCTGGGCAAGATGCCCGCCTTCCCCTTCTATGGCGGTCCGCCGTGCAATCCGGACATGCTGGCCCGGGCGACGCCGGCCGAGCTGATCGCCGACCTCGACAGCGCGGGCGTGGAGCGCACGCTGGTCCTGCCCAACTACGGGGTGCCGGACGCGTCGGTCTCGTTCGGCTTCAATCCGCTGGTGCTGGAGGCCGCCGCGGCCGACGACCGGATCCGGTGCGGGCTGTGGGTCTCGCCCCGCCCGCAGGACGCCGAGCTCACCACCGAGGCGCTGGCCCTGGCGGGCGAGCAGGGCGTGGTCGCGCTCAAGACCAGCTTCCTGCTCGGCGGGAACGTCGACGACGAGGCCTGCCAGGAGCAGCTCGACCGGATCTTCGGCACGGCGCGGGAGCACGGCCTGGTGGTGCACGTGCACACCTCGCCCGGCGGAACGTCCGACATCAATGCGGTCGGGAAGCTGGTCGACAAATACGGCGACGACACCAAGATCCACCTCGTGCACTTCGGCGGCGGCATGAGCGGCCACATCAAGCTGGTCAGCACCAAGTTCTTCGACTGGATCGAGGCCGGCAAGCAGGTCTACACCGACACCAGCTGGGCAATCGGCTTCGCGCCGCGCTGGCTGGCGGCCGAGATCGAGCGGCGCGGCATCGGGCACGACCGGGTGCTGTTCGCCAGCGACGAGCCCTGGGGCGACTTCAGCGGCGAGCTGGCCCGGATGCGGACCGCGGCCGGCGACGGCGACCTGGGTGAGGCGATGCTGCGCGGCAACTTCGCGGCGCTGTACGACCCCAAGCAGTAGCCCGGCGCGCGCCGGGTGGGTGGGCAGCAGGCCGGCGGCGGCAGGCGGCATCAGGCCGGCGAGCCCGCGACCGCGGTGAGGATCAGCCCGTCGCGGGCCAGCCAGCGGCCGGTCATCGTGGCGGGCAGGCTCTCGGCGGCCCCGGTCAGCCGGACGCTGAGCCGGCCGGCCGGGGTCGCGGCCACGGTGAGCTCGGCCAGGTCCGGCCACCGGCCGGTCAGCGGGTACCACGCCTTGGCCGCGGCTTCCTTGGCGCTGAAGACGAGCCGGGCCCAGCGGACCGGGGGCCCGGCGGCACCCTGCCGCTGGATCCAGGCCTGTTCCCAGGCGGTGGCGACCGCGTCGAGCAGGGCGGCGGGCAGTTCCTCGTCCGGTTCCGCGTCGATGCCGATCGCGGCCAGGTCCCGGGTCCGGGCCACCGCGCAGGCCCGGTAGCCGGGGCAGTGCGTGATGCTGCCGGTGACGCCGTCTGGCCAGCCCGGTTCGCCGGCCGGGCCCGGCCGGATGGGGACGGCTGGCAGCCCCAGTCCGGCCAGGGCGGTCCGCGCGCAGTGCCGGCCCGCGGTGAACTCGGCCTGGCGCGCCGGGCCGGCCGTGCCGACCGCGCGCGCCTCGGCCGGGAACAGGCCCAGGCCGGCCGGCGGCAGCGCGCCGAAGGACTCCGCGGCCGCCGCGGCCGACGGCAGGATGCGGCCGATCAGGCCGTCCTGCATCCGCGGGACCTGTCCGGTTACGGCCATGACCGGCGCCTGCTCCGCTCGCTCGGGGGATCCTCAGCCGGATCCGCTACTGGGGGCGCAGCGCCATCCAGATGGCATGCGCCTCGCCGGGGCCCGGGTTGTGCCAGGTGTGCGGCTGGTCGCCCTGGAAGTGCAGCGTGCTCCCGGGCACCACCCGGTAGGGCTGCCCGCTGATGCTGAACTCGAGGACGCCGTTCAGGCCGTGGACGAGTTCCTCGCCCGGGTGCTGCATCGGCTTGCGGCCGCTGCTCGCCCCGGACACGACGCAGGCCCGGGCGCCGGCCAGCAGGAACCGGCCGTAGGGACCGGAGATGCTGTTCAGCTCGATGCCCTGGTGCGAGGTGAAGACCGGCCGGTTCTCCTCGGGCGGGGTGAAGACGGCCACGTCGTCCAGGCCGATGTCCTCTTCCACGAAGTAGGAGACCGGGCGGCCGAGTGCGGTGGCGAGCTTCAGCAGCGTGGTGATGGTCGGCACCATGCCGCCCTGCTCGATCTTGTGGATCGCCGCGGCCGAGACATCGGATCGCTCGCCCAGCTGCTGCAGGGACAGGCCCATCCGCTTGCGGTGGCTGAAGACCTTCAGGCCGATAGAGCCGACGATGCGCTCGACATCCCCGGCGCCCGCGTCGTTCTTGCCGCTCGCCTGGGCGTCCAGGCAGGGCGGTCCCTGGGTCCGTGGCACGCGGCTCATCCGTCCTCAGCTTGGTTCACAGATGATCGTCCCTTGACGTTCAGGTTAGCTCCCGCCAGTATAGTGTACGACTCATAACGGATACTAAACGTCGCGTCCGTCTTGTGATGAGAAGAGACTACTTATGGCGCAGCGGATCTTATGGCACAGCGGATCGTAGTGATCGGCGGCGGGGCCGCGGGCATCGGCGCGGCCGGGGCCGCCAAGGGCACCGACCCCTCGGCGGATGTCCGGGTGTACACCGAGTTCGAGGACGTCGGCTACAGCCCGTGCGGGATCCCCTACGTGCACGGCCGGGAGATACCCGACTTCGAGCGGCTGTTCATGGCGACCAGGGAGACCTACGCCAAGTCCGGCATCGACATCCACTATGAGAGGAGGGTCAGCGGCTTCAGTCCCGACCGCAAGACCGTGGCGGTCGAGGGCGAGGGCGAGGTCGGCTACGACAAGCTGATCGTGGCCACCGGGTTCGACTACGCCGACCCCGGCGTGCCGGGCACCGACCTCGGCAACCTCTACTACGTGAAGAACATCCGCCGGGCGATCGAGTGGGACAAGGTCCTGGACGGGGTGCGGACGGCGGTCGTGGTCGAGGCCTCCCCGCTCGGCCTGGAGATGGTCACCGCGCTGTGCCACCGCGGCATCGAGACCCACCTGGTGGACCCGGGCGCCTGGGCGCTGTCGGTGGCCACCGACCCGGACATCATCGCCCCGGTACAGCAGTCCTGGCAGGAAAAGGGCGCCACCCTGCATTTCAACACCAAGCTGACCGGCTTCGCGGGCCAGGGCAACGTCAGCGCGGTGCGTACCTCCGGCGGCGACATCGCGTGCGACCTGGCCGTCGTCTGCACCCAGAAGGAAGCCAACACCACCGTGGCCCGGGCGGCCGGGATCAAGATCGGCTCGGCGGGCGGCGTCATCGTGGACGAGCGGATGCACACCTCGGCCGCGGACGTCTGGTCGGCGGGCGACTGCATCGAGGTGCCGCACAGCGTGACCCAGATCCCCATCCAGGGCCTGTCCGGCAGCCACGCCTACGCGCAGGGCAAGGTCGCCGGGACCAACGCGGCGGGCGGCCAGCGCCGGTACCAGCCGGTCAGCGTGCCCTGGGGGATGATGGCCGGGGACTGGATGATCGGCGGCGTCTCGTTCAGCGAGACGCTGGCCACCGCGCTCGGCATCCCGCACGTGGTCGGCGTGGCCGAGGGGATCTCCCGGGCGCGCTACTACCCCGGGGTGGAGAAGGTCCGGGTCAAGCTGCTGGCCGAGCCGGGCTCGCTGCGGCTCATCGGCGCGCAGCTCGTCGGCCGCGAGGGCATCAAGGAGCGGGCCGACTTCCTGGCCATGGCGGTCAGGACCGGGATCACCATCAACGACTTCGCCACCATGGAGAACGTCTACTCGCCGCCGATCGGGGCACTGAACGAGCCGATCGCGCTGGCGGCCCAGAACCTGCTGGCCGGGCTGGGGTCCTGATGATCAGGGTTTCGTTCGCCCGCTGGCTGCGCGCCACCTCCGAGCACTACCTGATGGTCGGGGCGCAGCAGCAGATAGCGGCCAAGTACCAGGTCACCCCGCCGCCCCGGCCGAAGGGGGCGGAGTGGTTCTGGCTGCGGGTCTACGTCCCCGCCTACCGGGCCGTGCCCTGGCCGGTGCGCTCGGCCATCATGCGGCGGATGCCGGGCAGCCACCGCATGACGTGGACCACGACCAAGCGCCCGGCCCGGCCACCGCAGTTATCCGGCACTCACAACCATCAGGAGGCTACATGCCGATCACCATTGGCTCGCCGCGCGGCGAAGCTGGCGTCGACTCGCTGTTCAACACCGAGGAGAAGGTCTTCGACGACATCCGGGCCAACCCCGGGGAGAAGGCCTTCGTGTTCATCCACTCGGTCCCGTTCGAGGGATCGGTATCGCTGGTGAACCTGCTCACCTCCACCCGGCTGGTGCGCAAGGGCTTCGACGTATCGATCATCCTGTACGGCCCCGGCGTGCTGCTGGCGTCCCGGCACCGCGGTTACCCGACCATCGGCACCGAGGGCTTCCCGGGCAACCTGGCCGGCAACCGGCAGCTCGAGACGCTGCTCAAGGAGGGCGCCACGATCTACGCCTGCCGGTTCGCGATGGGCGCCCTGTACGGCTTCCGCGAGGAGGACCTCATCGACGGCGTCAAGGCCTTCAGCCCGCTCGACGTCCTCGACTCGGCCCTGACCGCCTGGCGGGCCGGCGCGTTCCAGCTCAACACGTGGACGGTCTAGTTCGCGGCCGTAGTGACTGACGGGCGACCGCACACCAACTCGGTAGTCGCCCGCTTCGAGGGCGGCTGGCGCTGCCGGGTCGAGGCGGGCGGCTTCGAGCTGATCGTGGACGAGCCGCCGAGCTCGGGCGGCACCGGCAGCGGGCCGATGCCGACGGAGTACCTGCTGGCCGCGATGGCCTCGTGCTACACCCTCGCGCTCAACTGGGCGGCCGGGAAACGGGGCATCGCCCTGCCCGGCCTGGCCGTGACCGCCACCGGGACCTACGACGGCCCCAGGTTCCGCCGCCTGCAGCTCACGGTAACCTGCGACGTCCCGGCCGAAGTGGTCGAACGGCTGATCCAGCCGGCGCTGCGGGCCTGTTACGTGTCCAACACGATCGCGCTCTCCCCGCCGGTCGAGGTCACGCTGGGCTAACTGGACAGGCGGCGGTCGAGGTCGATCAGGGCCTCGGCGAAGCAGGCCAGCGGGGCCTCCGCGACGCCCGCCCCGACCTGTCCGGTGCCGGCCGAGACGTGCAGGATGCCGGTGGTCACCGCGGGCGTGATGCCCAGCTCCACCACCTTGCGGACGTCCACCCCGAGCGGGGTGCCCGCGTTCTCCAGCACCGGGATCTTGAACCGGGTCGACCGCCCGGCGCAGACCGCGGCGAGCCGCCCGGTCAGCTCGGCCGCCGCGCCCAGGTCGCCGCCGAGCAGCTGGGCGACCGCGGGCGAGCCCGCGGCGGCGGCCGCGCCGAGCCCGGACAGCTCGAGCACCGCGCTGTCGCCGATGTCCCGGGCGCTGGTCTGCGGGCCCTCCCCCGCGTAATAGAGGGCATGCCCGACCTCGGGGGCCCCGGTCACGAACCACCGGTCCGAGCCAGGCAGCCGGATACCGAACGAGGTGCCGTTGCGCGCCATGGTGGTCACGATCGACGAATCGCTGACCTGGGCCGCCCACGCGGTCGCGGAGCGGGCCGCCGCCATCGCCAGGGTCAGGAAGAACAGGTGGTTGGCGGCCAGGAAGCGGGCGAAGGCGACGCTGTCCGGCCCGCCGAGCTCGGTCAGCGACGGCAGCCAGGCCCGGATCAGCAGGTTGGTCGCGGCCTGGGTGCGGACGTGCACGTCGTCGCCCATGGCGACCGCCTGCGCGGCCAGCGAGAGCACGTCCAGCGGGCCGGTCCGCTCCAGGATGGCGCCGATCACCGGGGCGGCCACGTCCCGCAGGAAGACCAGCCGCGCGACCGAGGCCTCGCTGGCCACGCCGAACCAGGCCACCTCCCCCGGCCCCTGCGAGATCGGCGCGTACCCGGTGGTGCCGCCGGCCTGGTTCGCCAGCACGTACAGCGGGGCGCTGGCGCCAATCGCGGTGGCCATCGGCACCACCACGCCGTGCTCGTTGGCCGGGACGAGCCCGATCTCCCCGGCGGCCAGCCGGGCATCGGCCTGCTCCAGGTGACCGGCCCAGCCCTCGGCCACCACCGCGGCCCGCATCGACCGGCGCAGCGGGTCCGGGGCCTGCCCGTAGTCCAGGGCGGGCCCGCAGTGCAGCAGCGTCCGGTCCGCGAGACCGGGCACCGCCCGGGCCACGGTGGTGACCGCGGTGAGCAGCGGCGAGGACTCGTCCAGGCGGCGCAGCACCTCGGCGTTGGCCGCCTCGATCCGCTCGGCGTGGATCCCGTAGAGCCGTCCCAGGGCGGCGACCGCGTCCGGCTGGCCGCCCGCCGGGACCCGCCAGTCGACCGAGATGACCGGCGCGCCCTGCTCCTTGATCGCGTCGGCGAACAGCGACAGGCCGACGTTGACCACGCCGACGCGCTCCGGCAGGGTCAGCGGGGCGGGGTCGGTGTCTGGCATCGGATCTCCCGTTCGGTGCTAATTTTCCGTGATCTGGCGGGCGGCGGCGAGCAGGGCTTCCTCGGCACCGGTGTAGACCGCCCGCCAGCGGCGGGCCTCGTCCGCGAGCCGGGCCGCGTCGGCGGCGGCGCCCGCGGCCATCCGCCGCACCTCGCCGGGGGCGGCGCCGCCGAGCAGCGTCCGGCTGGCCACGATCTGCCACGGGTCGAGCGCCGCGGACAGGTCGCGGCCGGTCAGGCCGAGCGGGTGCCCGGTGATCTCGGCGGCCGCGGCGTCGAGCCGGGCCCCGTCGATGTCGGCGCCGCGCAGGCCCGCGGCGCTGGCCTGCCTGACCGCGTGCCCGACCACCCGGTAAGCGCTGCGGTAGTCGATCCCGCACGTCTGCATGATGTACTCGGCCAGGTCGGTGGCCTGCGAGAAGCCCGCGTCGAGGGAGGACCGCATCCGCTCGGCGTTGACTTCCAGCGTGCGAACCACGCCGGTGCTCAGCCGGGTGGAGCGCGCGGCAAGGTCAAGCGCCTTGGGCACCTCGCCGTAGGCGAAGATGAGGTTGTCGCTGCGGGCCGACGGGGTCTTGGCCACCGCCAGCAGCCCGGACAGCCGGCCGATGAGAGTGCCGGCCGCTCCCCTGATGATGGACAGCGCGTACGGGTTCCGCTTCTGCGGCATCAGCACGCTGGCCCGGCTGTAGCCGTCGGCCAGCGTCACGTAGTCGAACTCCTGGCTGGCCCAGATCTCCAGGTCCTCGGCCAGCTTGGACTGGGTCACCATCAGCCCGGCGGCCGCGCTGACCATGTCGAACAGGCCGTCGACCTGCCACATCGCGTCCCGGGTGTGCTCGGCGACGCTGCGGAACCCGAGCAGCGACGCGACGCTGGCGCGGTCGGTGAGCAGGCGGCTGCCGTTCACGCAGCCCGCTCCGCCGGGGCTGGCGTCGGTCCACTCGAGCGCCTCGTTCAGCCGCTTCCCGGCCCGCAGCACCGGGAAGGCGAAGGACAGCAGGTAGTGACCGAACGTGGACGGCTGGGCGTGCTGCAGGTAGGTCTGGTCGGCCATCAGCGTGCCCGCGTGTTCCTCGCTCACCCGGGCGATCTCGGCCGCGAGCCCCGCGGTCGCCTCGATCAGGCTGGTCAGGTCCTCGCGCAGGCGCAGCCGGAACGCGACCCGGACCGCTTCCCGGCGCGGCCGGCCGGCGTGCAGCCAGCCGGCCACGTCCCCCACCTGGCTGACGAAGTAGCGTTCGCGCGAGTTGTAGGGCTCGCCGTTGGCCGGGTCGTAGGGGAAATCCTCGGCCGGGATGTCCATGGTGGCCAGCAGCAGCGCCAGCAGGCGGCGGGCCGCCTCCGGCGGGATCACCCCGGTCGCGCCGAGGTCGAGCAGGTGCGCGATGTCGGCCAGGTTCATCCCGTGGTGCAGGATCGGCGCGTCGGCGTTCTCGAGCTCGAAGCCGGCCGCGATGAGCTCGGGGGCGGCCGGGCCGGCGGGCGGGCCCGCGGCGGGCCGGCTCATGATCGTCATGACCGCTCCTGCGCGGCCATGACCACGTCGAGGACGCCGCCGGTGTGCCAGAAGACCACGTCGCGGCCCGGCGGCGCCAGGGCCAGCGCCTTGGCCGTGTAGACCGGATCGAGCATGAGTCCCTCCGTCCTCATCGCTTCTGCCGCCGCCGCCAGGCCGGCCAGCGAGGGCACGCCGTGACCGGGGCCGCGGGCGTCGGCGACCGTGACATCGGCCGGCCCGGGCTCCTCGTCCGTCCCGAGCAGGCGCAGGCACTGGCCGGCCAGGGTCAGGACCTGGCGCGCGGCGGCCAGCGGCGGCCGGCTGGCCGAGCAGCCGGTCAGCGCCCACGGGCGGCCGAGCAGCAGGTGGCCCGCGACCAGCCCGGCCAGGGTGCCGCCGGATCCGGTCGGCACCACCACCGTGACGTCCCGGTGGCCGCCGAGCTGCTCGTGCAGTTCGGCGGCGGCCAGCGCGTACCCGACCGCGCCCAGGCCGGTGGCGCCGCCCCGCGGGATCACGTACGGACGGCGGCCCTGGGCAGTCAGCTCGGCCGCGACCACGGGCAGCTGCGCGTCCACGCTGGCGCGGTCCGGGGTGCCGGTCCAGCGCACCATCGCGTCCCAGGAGCGGGCCAGGGCCAGGGCGGGAGACGTTGCTGGTCCCGGTTGCCCGGCGATGACCAGCTCGCAGCCCAGGCCGGCCCGGCAGGCGGCGGCCGCGGTGGCGGCGCAGAAGTTCGAGCCGGGCGCCCCGCCGGTCAGCAGCGTGTCGGCGCCGCCCGCGACCGCCCCGGCGAGCAGGAACTCCAGCAGCCGGGCCTTGTTCCCGCCGAACGCGAACCCGGTCAGGTCGTCCCGCTTGACCAGGAGCGATTCCAGGCCGAGGGCCTCGGCCAGGCGTGGCGCCGGGACCAGCGGGGTGGGGAGCACGGCCAGCCGGGTCCGGGGCAGCATGTGCGCCGCCGCCATCAGGTGCCCGGGCTGGGCGGGGGCGGGCGCCGGGGTCATGGCCACTCCTGGGATTCGGCGGCCCGTGCCAGCTTGGCCCGTTCGGTAATAAGGTCTGTCATTTGCTGGCAGCTGCCGGTGTCGGGTTCCGCGGTCAGGCGGCTGGCCTCGGCCGGGGTGAACAGGCCGTCCAGGGCCTCGGCGCTGGTGAGACCGTTGGCCTGGCCGTCGGCGAGCGCGCGCTGCAGCCGGTCCTGGGCGACCCGAGGGCCGAGGCGGGGCGTGAGCAGGGCCAGGGCCCGCTCGCTGACCTGGTAGCCGCCGTGCCGGGCGAGGTTGCGCCGCATCGCCTCGGCGTCGACGATCAGGCCCTCGGTCAGGCCGATCGCGATCTGCAGGGCGGCGGCGGTCAGCAGGCAGGTTTCCGGCCAGGCCACCCATTCGGCTTTCCAGCCCCGGCCGTCCCGCTCGTGCTGCTGCACCACGGCCTCGGACATGACCGCGGCGCTGGACCGGGCCAGCCGGGCCAGCGTGTCCAGGTGCTCGCTGGCTTCCGGGTTCTGCTTGTGCGGCATCGTGATGCTGCCGACCGTGCCGTCCTGGGCGGCCTCGCGGAGCTCGCCGATCTCCGGCCGCTGCAGCTCGTACACCTCGCCGCCGATCCGGGCCAGGGTGCCGCAGATCAGCGCGAGCAGCTGGGCGAACTCGGCGCCGCGGTCGCGCGCGGTCAGCCAGGAGATGCCGGGGTCGGCCAGGCCGAGCGCGGCGCAGAACCGGGCCCGGATTCTCAGCCCGTCATCCCCGTAGAACACCAGGCTGCCGGTGCCGCCGCCGAGCTGGCCGGCCAGCCAGCGGGGGGCGCCCTCGCGCAGCCGGTCCAGGTGGCGGCGGAGCTCATCGGCCCACGACGCGGCCTTCCAGCCGAACGTCACCGGGCTGCCCGGCTGGCCGTGGGTGCGGCCCGGCATGGCGGTGTCCCGGTGTTCGGCCGCCAGCGCGAGCAGCCGGGCCTCGATCCGCCGCAGGTCCCGCCAGACCAGGCCGCCGATCCGGCGCAGGGCCAGCGCCGTCCCGGTGTCGGTGATGTCCTGGACGGTGGCCCCGGCGTAGACGTAGTCGCGGGCGTCTTCGGGCAGTATCGCCTGGAGGGCGCGGATCAGGCCGAGCATGGAATGGGACGACTGCCGGGTCTGCTCGGCCGCGTAGCCGAGGTCGATCAGGCCGGCCTGGGCGTGTTCGGTGATCAGTTGCGCCGCGGGTTCCGGGATCAGGCCGGCCTCGGCCTGGACGCGGGCCAGGGCCGCGATCACGTCGAGCCAGCCCTGCAGCCGGCCCTCCTCGCCGAGCACGGCCCGGGCCTCGTCGGTCCCCCACAGGTGCTGGTAGAGGAGCGAGTCGGTGATCCGGCCGGTCATCGCGGGACCGGGCCGGCGGCCCGCGCGGCCAGGGCTAGTCCTTCTTTTATCTGGGCCAGGCTGGCGCCCCAGGGCACGACGACCGTGTCGCCGTCGGCGGCTACCCGGTCTTCGAGCAGGCAGCACTTGGTTACTAGCGGGCCTTGGGTGTCCTGCTCGTGGGCTGCGGCTAGGTTACGCGGGCACATGTCCACCATCGGCACGTCGCCGCCGTAGAACCAGTCGTGGATGCCCCGCGAGCGGGCGCAGCCGACCAGCGTCCACGGCTCGCGGTCGGGGACCTCGTCGAGGTAGGAGACCGGGATGCCTTCGTCGTGACTGCCCTGGCCGGCCCGGCAGGGGAACAGGTAGCGCTCGGCGGGCAGGCGGCCGGCCAGGTCCCGCAGGTCGACGAGCTCGGGGACCAGCTCGACCGGCGGCAGGTCCTCGGCCAGGTCGAGTACCCGGGTCAGCTGGTCCACCAGCTTGGGCGGCCAGGGCGGCACCACCTCGAGCACCCGGACCCGGATCGGGGCCGGGTCGAGAATGAAGTTGACGTGGCCGTAGCGCCCGCGCACGATCACGCACCGGACGCCCGGCGCCTGCGTGAGCGCGACCCGGGCCAGCTGGGTGGGCACGCCGGTGTCGGTGTCGGGCGCGTCCACCAGCGCGGTCTCGTCCGGCCGGGCGAGCAGGCGTACCGTGGTCACCGGCGAGAAGAGCGGCTGCTGGGATTGCTTGGCGACCTCGGCCACCGCGCTGGCCGTTCCGTGCCGGGCGATGACGTAGCGGGTGCGTCGGTAGACGTCCCGGCCGGTCAGGTAGCCGCTGAGCGCCTCTTCGGTCAGCGGCACCGGCACCTCGGCCACGCTGACCTCGCGATACTGGCCGGGGACCAGGTTCACCGGGAGCTCGTTCCGGGGCCAGCCATAATCGCTATAATAGATATTCCTACACTTTAGTGCAAGAACGGGAACCTCATGGCAGACGCGAGAACGGCCCGCAGCGTAGACCTGGAGTCCCTGGCCCGGACGGTGCGGGCGCATCCCGGGGTGGCCGCCAAGGCCGCGATCGGCCTGGTCAGCGAGATCTTCCAGAGCACCGACTGGCTGGCCGGGCCCGGCGACGACGGCGCGGTCGTGACGGAGCAGGGCCAGTCTCTCGTGGTCGGCGGCGAGGCCATCCTGCCCTCGTTCGTGGCCGCCGACCCCTATGGGGCGGGCGTGGCCGCCGTCACCACCAACCTCAACGACCTGGCGGCCATGGGCGCGTGGCCGCTGGCGCTGGTGGACACCGTCACGGGCCCGCGCGAGACCATCCGGCGCGTGCTCGAGGGCATGCGCTGGGCGGCCGGCCTCTACCAGGTGCCCGTCGTCGGCGGTCACCTCACCGTCACGGACGGGCCGCCGGGGCTGTCGGCCTTCGGGCTCGGCCGGGCCGACCGGCCGCTGTCGGCGCAGTCCGCCCGGGCCGGGCAGACGCTGATCGTCGGCGGCAGTATCGACGGGCAGATGCGGCCCGACTTCCCGTTCTTCCCCTCCTACGACGAGCGCGGCGGGGAACTGGCCGGGGACGTCCGGCTGCTGGCCGAGGGCGCGGCGGCGGGATGGGTGGTGGCGTGCAAGGACGTGAGCATGGCCGGGCTGATCGGGTCGCTGGCGATGCTGCTCGAGTGCAACACGCTCGGGGTCAGCGTCGACCTGGACGCGCTGCCCGTCCCGGCCGGGGTGACGGTGGAGCAGTGGGTTTCCTGTTTCCCGTGCCTGGTGTTCCTGCTGTGCGTCCCGCCGGGGCGGGAAGAGGAGTGCCTGCGGGCGTTCGGCCGCCGGGGGCTGGCGGCGGCCGCGGTCGGCACGCTGGACGACACGGGGGTGCTGCGGATCGGCTCGGCGGGGCGGACCGAGACCGTCTTCGATCTCAGCCGGGAATCGGTGACCAACCTGGCCCGGCCCGCGAGCTAGCGGCTTAAGGGGCTGGGCTGGGGCGTGTCCCGGCGGCGGGCGCGTCGTGGGCGCGGGCGCGTCGTGGGCGTGGGCGCGTACCGGCGAGGGTTCGTCTCGCAAATATTCCTTTCGCCATCTCTGAAATTCAGTGGTTGTGACGTTCTACCTAACCTATTCGGTAGGACGCCACAACCATGGAATCGCGATGGTGCGCAGGGGGCGGTGAGGTTGGTGGCGGCCTGGATGCGGCTCCTGAAGTGATTGGGTGCGGCTCGGCTGGATCGAGGAGGCTGCCGGCGGGCACGACCCACGGTTTTCAGGCCCCAGCGTTCACATCCGCACCACAGCCCGCAGCTGTCACCGGCCGCGGCCCCCGACTGGCCGTCGGCTACGACATGGATGCTCCATCAATGCCGTCGATGAGCGCCTTTAGGCGCGCTGGGCGCGTTCTTGGCTGGTTCGCGCGGGCTCGGGCGGCTGGGCGCCGAGGCGGGGGCGGGGGCGGCGGGCGCGCCACATCATCGCGACGGTGACGGCCAGCGCGGCGGCGCAGGCGGCCTGGGTCAGGCCGAAGGCCGCGCCTGCGCCGAGGCGCCCGGCGGCCAGCCCGGCGCCGAGCGGGCCCAGGACCGCCGTGGCCGCCCAGATGACGTTGAGCAACCCGATCGAGGCACCCAGGCCGGAGCGGCCCTGACCAGCGTCACCCGGGCCGGAGCGGCCCTGATCAGAGCCAGCCGGGCCGGAGCCTTCGTGGCCGGCGCCGGCCGAGGCGGCCAGGGAGTAGCTGACGGTCCACAGGACGGAGCGGGCCGCGGTGGTGATGCACAGCATCGCGACCAGTGCCAGCGGGGTCGCGCCGACGACGGCGAGGGTGAGCGCGACCGCCACGACGAGCATGCCGCCGCAGGCCACCGGCAGGTTCACCGCTCGCCGGCCGGCCGCGGCGGTGAGCGCGCTGCCGACCGCGAACAAGATCCCCGACACCGCGAAGTCCAGGCCGATCCGCCCGGGAGAGTCCCCGGCGGCATGCAGCAGCTGCGGGACCAGCAGGGCGCAGACGCCGGTGCTCAGCCCGGCGGTCACGACGGCGGCCGCGGCCCCGACCAGGTCGCGGTTCACCGTCACGGCCCGCAGGCCCGGCAGCTTGCCCGCCCGCGGCGTGGCCGGCCCGGCCGGGATCCGGAACGCGGCGAGCCCAGCGGTGATCAGGGCGAAGCCCGCCGCCGACACCAGTAGCGGAACTCCCAGCCCGAGGTGCTGGGCGAGCGCGCCGGAGGCGGCGGGCCCGGCCACGCCGCCGACGCCGGCCGCGGCGACCGAGCCGCCCAGGGCGGGCGGGCCGCCCGCCGCGGCGCCGGCCAGCCAGCACAGGCCCGCCGTCCACACCATGCCGTACCCGGCCCCGAACGCCAGCCGGGCCGCCAGCAGGGCCGGGAAGCCGCCGGCCAGCGCCTGCGCCGCGGTGGCGGCCGCCATCAGCAGGCCCGCGGCCAGGGTGATCCGGCGGGGACCGAACCGGTCGGACAGCGTCCCGGCCGGCACCGACACGACCAGGGTGGCGAGCCCGGTCGCGCCGAGCACCATCCCCTGCTCGAAGCCGGACAGGCCGAACCGGTGCGCGTACACCGGCATGACCGGGACCAGCGCGAACTGGACGGCCGCGCTCACCAGGATGAGGGCCCCGATCAGCAGGCGGAATATCCTGCCGCCCGCACCGGTCCTGGTGGCCTGTAGCACGGCGTCCTGCCTTTCACGTCGGATCACACGGACATCGGCCAGTTTAGTGTGAAGAAAAGTTAAGCTAAAGTGAAGAAATGTCGCAGCTACGATCGACCAGCCCGATCAAAAGCGGCCTCGGCCTGCGCGAGCTCCAGGCGGTCCTGGCGGTGGCCGAACTCGGATCGTTCCGCCGCGCGGCCACCGCGCTCGGATACACCCAGTCCGCGCTGTCGCACCAGGTCTCGGCGCTGGAGACGGCCCTGGGACAGTCGCTGTTCCATCGCCCGGGCGGCCGGGCGCAGGTGCGCCTGACCCCGGCGGGCGAGGCGGTCTGCCGCCGGGCCCGGCGGGCGCTCAGCGAGGTCGAGGCGGTCGCCGCCGACGCCGAGCAGGCGGCCCGCGGGGAGAGCGTGCGGGTGCGGGTCGGCGTCACCCAGACCTCAGCCGCCGAGATCATGCCCGCGGCCCTGCGGGCCTTCCGCGACGACCATCCCGGCGTCGAGGTGGTGCTGGTCGCGGCCGACGACCCGGAGGACTCGCGGGACGCCCTGCGCCGGGGCGAGCTCGACCTGGCGTTCTCCTACAACTCGGAGACCGACGAGTACATCGAGGCCATCGGCGTGGTGGACGACCCCTGGGTGATCCTGACCCGCCGCGACAGCGCGATCGCGGGCCTGGACGACCCCGGGTTCGAGGCGCTCGAGGGGCAGGACCTGGTGGCCTGGACCCGCCGCTGGCGCGGGCAGGTCGACCTCGAGGACACCTGGGCCCGGCGCGGCATCACGCCCAAGATCGTCTACCGCACCGACGACAACCTGGCCCTGCAGCGGCTGGTGGCGGCCGGGCTCGGGCACGCCTGCATCGGGCGGGTGGTCGCCGGCGGGGCCGTCGACCCGTCGCTGACCTGGCTGGAGCCGCACGAGGCGCCGCCCACGCGGACGATCGCCCTGTGCTACGCCCGGCACCGGCCGATGACCGCCACCGCCCGCACGCTGATCACGGCCATCCGCGCCCATTCCGTCTAGATCCTGGTCGAGCCAGCAGCGCCGGTCAGCTCAGACCGGGGCCCGGAGGTCGGGGTGAGGGCCGGAGGTCGGAGTGAGGGCCAGGGGCGGGGTGAGGGCTGCGGGTGGGGGGTGGGGGTCAGGTCAGGGGCGGGTCAGGTCGATGAGCATCCGCTGGTGCGGGATGCCTGCGTAGTCCACCAGGCTCCCGTCCGGCCGCCAGCCCAGCCAGCGGAAGAACGCCACGTTGGCGGGCTGGATGAATGCCTCCATCTCCTGCCCGCCGAGCTGCCCGGCGGTGCGGACCGCGAACCGCACCAGCGGCGCCCCCAGGCCGAGATGGCGGTAGCTGGCCAGCACGGCCAGCCGGTCGCCCTTCCAGCGTGCCGGCCCGTTCACCGGGTACAGCCGGACCGTCCCGCAGATGGCCTGGTCGGCCCGGCCGATGACGTGGATCGTGGCCGGGTCGTCGTCGTAGGCGTCGGCGTCGGCCCCGCCGTCCGGGCCGCCGAACAGTCCCTGCTCCACCACGAAGACCTGGCGCCGGATCGCGAAGTGCGCGCGCCGCTCGGCCTCGGTCGCCGCGGCGTCGCAGGCCAGCACGGGCGCGGCGTCAGCCGCGACGCCGGGCGCGGGCGCGACACCGGCCGCGGGTACGGGTACGGCGCCGGGCTCGGTCGCTGCCCGGGGCGACCGTCCCGGGCGGCTAGCCGTGGCTGACGAGCGGGAGGAAGGTCCGGCCATCCGCGTCGCTTCTCTCCTCGAGCAGGCTCATCCCGGAGCAGGCCTGGCAGCGGGCGCAGCCGGCCGCCGCCGTGTGCGCGCCGATGCCGCGCTCGCGCAGGTAGGGCACGACCCGGCGGTAGATCGTCTCGCAGTACTCAGGCGAGGGAGCGGGCAGTTCCTCCATCAGGCTGCCCACGGTCGGGCGCAGCGGGACCACGAACGGGTAGACGCCGATGTCGATGGCGCGGCGGCAGCCCGCCACGATCAGGTCCGGGTCCTCCCCCATGCCGAGGATCACGTAGGTGGACACCTGGCCCGCGCCGAACGCCGCCACCGCGCGCTCCCAGGCCCGGAAGTATCCCTCGATCCCGGTGCGCGCCTTGGCCGGGGCGACCCGGGCCAGTACCGCCGGGTCGAAGCTCTCCACGTGGATGCCGACCGAGGCGATCCCCATATCGGCCACCCGGTCGATGACGGCCAGGTCCCGGGGCGGCTCGAACTGCACCTCGACCGGCAGGCCGGAGGCCTCGCGAACCGCCTGGCCGCAGCGCCCGACGTAGAGCGCGCCCTTGTCCGGGGTGGCGGTGGTCCCGGTGGTGAGGGTGGCGTCGACCGCGCCGTCCAGGTCCCGGGCCGCGACGGCGACCTCGGCCAGCATCTCCGGGGTCTTCCGGGCGATCGTGCGCCCGTTCGCGAGCGTGACCCCGATCCCGCAGAACGTGCACTGGTCTGAGTTCCCCCAGTACGCGCAGACCTGGTTGACGGTGCTGGCCACCGAGTCCAGGTGCAGCAGCGCGATCTGGGAGTAGGGGATGCCGTCGGCCGTGGTCAGGTCGTAGAACCGGGGGCGGCGGGCCGGCTCGGCCGCGGCCAGCCGCTCGTCGTCCCGGTAGACGGCCCAGCCGTCGTCCTCCGCCCGCAGCACGTAGGGCGAGGTCCGCGCGTAGTCCGCGCCGGTCGGCACGGTGGCGGCGAAGCCGTCGACCCAGAGCATGCCGGCGTCGGCGGGCCCGGCCCCGCCCTGGCGCGACTCGAGCGGCACCTCGACCCGCAGGCCGCGGCCCTGGAGCTCGGTGATGAGATGCGCCAGCCGGTCATCCGCGCGCGGCCGGCCGGCCGGGGAGTTGTCCATCGCCCCTCCTTCGCTGGCCACGTTTCCTACGTGATCCGATACGTACGTTTACCATCCTGGATAAACCTGCTGGCTACGTCAAGGCAACCCCGGCGATACGCGGCGGTAATTAACACGGGCGTCATTCGACCGCAACAGCCCCGGGAGCCGATCAGGCGGTGCGGTCGCGTACCTGCTGCAGGGCCGCGGCCAGCTCCCCGGGATCGAGGTAGCTCCCGATCTCATCGCCGATGCTGAGCGCGCCGGAGGCGACGTCAAGCTCCCCCGCGTCCAGCCGGTAGACGGCCCGGCTCAGCGTCTCGTCCGGGCCGATCGAGACGATCACGGCCCGCCCGCTGGCGACCTCGGCCTCGACGCGGTGGTAGGGGACGTAAGGCGCGCGGTCCTGGGTCCCGCTCTCCTCGACGACCGTCCAGGCCAGGTCCTCGCCGCGGGCCCGGTCGAGGGCGGCCAGCCGCCGCCGGACGGTGATCAGCGCGACGAGCTCGCGGTACCGCATGGCGCAGGCGGCCGCCGCGATCACCTCGTCCCGGGCACCGGGAACCGCGGCGGCCTGGCCGTCGGCCAGGTCGGCGACCAGGTCGCCGCCCCGTGCGGACGCCGCGAGCAGGGCGGGCAGATCGGGGCAGGTTTCCCGCAGCCGCTCGAGCAGGCGCCGGACCAGGCCCAGGGCGAGCTCGTAGATCTCGGGCTGCGCCATGACCAGCGGGAAGAGCTTGGCCTCGGCCTGGTCCCAGGACCGCAGCACGGACGGCGGCACCTGCAGCTCAGCTGGCAGCCCAGCTGGCGGCTCGCCGGGCGGCACCACCGGCGACTCACCCGGATCAGCCATTGCACCCCTCCCACCCGCGTGTTTACTATTATGAACGATCCATCACCTATGCGACTTGTACTGTACCTCGCGAACAGCAGGATTCCATGACCAAGATCGCGGTTGTCGCCCTGGGCGGCAATGCCCTGACCCGGGCGGGCCAGGCCGGAACGTACGACGAGATGATGGCCAACGCGGCCGCCATGGCCACCGCGGTCAGCGACGTGCTCGACGCCGGCTGGCGGGTCGTGGTCGTCCACGGTAACGGGCCCCAGGTCGGCAACCTGGCGTTGCAGCAGGAAGCCGCGCTGCGGCACGAGAGCGCCGCCCTGGTGCCCACCCAGCCGCTGGCGGTCCTCGGCGCGATGACCCAGGGCCTGCTGGGCAGCCTGCTGGCCCGGTCGATCGACCTGCTGCGCGGCCGCGGCACCGCGGCCGCGCTGGTCACCCACGTGATCGTCGACCCCGCCGATCCCGCGTTCGGCGCGCCGTCCAAGCCGATCGGGCCGTTCTTCGAGCCCGCCGAGGCGCAGCGGCTGGCCCGCCTCGGCGGCTGGGTGGTCCAGCCCGACTCCGGGCGCGGCTACCGGCGGGTCGTCGCCTCACCGCATCCGGCCGGGGTGATCGAGATCGACGCGCTGCGCGCGCTGGTCGAGGCCGGCCACCTGGTCATCGCCGCGGGCGGCGGCGGCATCCCGGTGCTGGCCGCGGACACCTGCCGCCCGGTGGACGCCGTCATCGACAAGGACCGGGCCGCCTGCCTCATCGCCGGGCAGCTCGGCGCGCAGGCCCTGCTGCTGGTCACCGCGGTGGACCGGGTGATGCTCGACTACGGCACGCCGCAGCAGTCCAGCCTGGGCACGATCACGGCCGCCGAGGCCGCCCGGCACCTGGCGGAGGGGCAGTTCCCGCCGGGCAGCATGGGCCCCAAGATCGAGGCGGCGCTGCGCTTCCTCGACGAGGGCGGCGAGCTCGCGGTGGTCACCTCGCCCGACCTGCTGGCCGCTACCCTCGGCGGGCATCAGGGCGGCACGCGCATCGAGCGGGCCAGCACGCAGACCGGGCCGGTCCGGTGACCGTCAGCCAGATCCTGGCGTTTCCCGGCGCCTACCGCGACTCGCTGCTGCTGCTCGGCGCCACCCGGGCGATGCAGGACAGCGAGGACGTGAGCTGGGCCAGCGCGGCGATGGCGACCCCGGCGGTGGTGGCCGACCTGACCGGCCGCGGCTTCGCGCCCGGCAGCCTGGCCGACGCTGACGCGAACGCCCTGGTACTCGCGGTGGAGGCCGACGGCGACCCGGCCGCCCAGCAAGCCCTGGACCGGGGCCGGACGCTGCTGTTCGACGGGGCCGGCCGGGACGGGGCTGGCCGGGGCGGGGCTGGCCGGGGCGGGGCTGGCCGGGACGGGGAGGACTCCGGCCCGGCCCGGAACCGGCCGGATCCGCGCACGGTCGGCGAGGCGGCCCGGCTGCTGCCCGCGGCGAACGTGGCGGTGGTCTCGGTCCCCGGCCCGTACGCCGCCCTGGCCGCCCACTCCGCCCTGACCGCGGGCCTGCACGTCCTGCTGTTCAGCGACAACGTGCCGCTGGCGGACGAGGTCGCGCTGAAGCAGCGCGCCAGCCGGCTCGGCCGCCTGGTGATGGGGCCCGGGGCGGGCACCGCCATGCTCGGCGGCGTCGGCCTCGGCTTCGCCAACGCGGTCGGCCGCGGGCCGGTCGGCGTGGTCGCCGCCGCCGGAACCGGCGCGCAGGAGGTGATGACCCTGCTGGACCAGTGGGGCATCGGGGTATCGCAGGTCATCGGCGTCGGCGGCCGGGACCTGTCGGCCGGCGTCGGCGGGCTGATGGCGCGGGACGCGGTCCGGGCCCTGGACGCCGATCCCGCCACCGAGGTCATCCTGCTGGTCTCCAAGCCGCCGGACGAGAACGCGGCCCGGGCGGTGATCGGCGCCAGCCGGGACACCCCCGTCGTCGCGGCCTGCGTGGGCATGTCCGCCCCGGACGGACGGCTGGCGGGCGCCCCGCTGGCCGCCACGCTCGAGGGCGGCGCGCGCAAGGTCGCGGAGATCCTCGGCCGGCCGGTGCCGGACCTGAGCGGGATGCCCAGCGAGCGGGCCGAGGTCGCGATCCGGTGGCCCCGCCCGGGCCAGGCCGGCCCGGGCCAGGCCGGCACGGGCCAGGCCGGCCCGGCACGGACCGCGGTGCGCGGGTTCTTCACCGGCGGGACGCTTTGCTACGAAGCTCAGGTGATCCTCACCGAATCGCTCGGCCCGGTGTACTCCAACATCCCGCTGCGCCCCGGGCTGGGGGTGCCGGAGCTGGGCTCGCCCACACCGCCCGGCACGCACATCTGCCTCGACCTCGGCGAGGAGGAATACACCGAGGGCCGGCCGCACCCGATGATCGACCCGGCCGCGCGCCGGGAGATCATGCGGGAGCAGGCGTTCGGCCCGGACGTCGCGGCGGTGCTGCTCGACGTGGTCATCGGCTACGGCTCGCACCCCGATCCGGCCGGCGAGATCGCCGGGACCTGCGCCGACATCGTGGCCAGCGGGGCCGCGGTGGTCGGCTACGTGCTGGGCGCGCACGACGACCGGCAGGGGCTGGACCGGCAGCGGGCCACGCTGGCCGAGGCGGGCGCGATCGTCACCGCCAGCGCCGCGCAGGCCGCGCGGGTCGCGGCCATGATCGCGGGACGCCCGTGAACGCGGTGCCTATGAACACGGTGCCCGTGAACACGGTGCCCGTAAACGCGGTGCCGGTCGCCCTGGTGACCTACTCGGTCAAGCCGCGCGGCGGGGTGGTCCACACCCTGGCCCTGGCCGAGACCCTGCACGCGGCCGGGTACCCGGTCCGGGTCGTCGCGCTCGGGGATCCCGGCGCGGGCTTCTTCCGGCCGGTCGCGGCGCCGTTCACGATCATCGAGGCGCCGGCTGGCCGGCCGACGCTCGAGGAGCGGGTGTTCGCCAACGTGGACGCGCTGACCGCCGGGCTGGGCCCGCTGGCGGCCGAGTATCCCCTCCTGCACACCCAGGACTGCATCTCGGCCCGGGCGGCCTGCCGCGTCCGCGACGACCGCACCGCCGCGACCCCGGTGGTCATCAGGACCGTGCACCACGTGGACGACTTCACCAGCCCGTCGCTCATCGACTGCCAGCGCCAGGCCATCCTCGAGCCGGACCGGATCCTGGTGGTCAGCGAGCGCTGGCGGGAGATCCTGGCCGCGGACTACGGCACCAGCGCCGAGGTGGTGCACAACGGGGTCGACGTGGCCCGGTTCGCCGCCGCCGACCCGGCCCTGGCCAGGGAACTGCGGCAGCGGGCGGGGGCGGCGGACCGGCCGCTGATCCTGTCCGTCGGCGGGATCGAGCCGCGTAAGGGCAGCGATACCCTCATGCGGGCTCTCGCCGGACTGCGGGGCCGCCGGCCAGTGCTGGCCGTGGTGGGCGGTCACTCGTTCCAGGACTACCGGGAGTACCGGGACCGGGTGCTGGCCTCGCTCCCGGGCCTGGGCCTGCGCCTCGACGACGACGTGGTGCTGCTGGGCACCGTGCCGGACGCCGAACTGCCCGGCTGGTACGCCGCGGCCGACGTGCTCGCCTTCCCCTCCACCAAGGAGGGCTGGGGCCTGGCGGTGCTCGAGGCGATGAGCGCGGGCCTGCCGGTGGTCGCGTCCGACCTGCCGGTCTTCCGCGAGTACCTGCGGCCGGGCCGGGACGCCCTGATGGTGCCGGTGGACGACGCCGGGGCGCTGGCCACGGCGCTGGAGTCCGTGCTGGCCGACCAGGCGCTGGCCGACCGGCTGCGCACGGCCGGGTACGCGGTGGCCGCTCGTTTCACGTGGTCTGCATCCGCGGCCGAGCATCAGAAGATCTACGAATCAGCGGGTAGTGAGGGGTGAGCCGGCCTCGTTCGGGAGAACTTTAAAGAATGAAGCCGAACGGGATGGCATCCTGCATGAGCTGGCTCGTCCCCGCCCCCGGACCTGAGCGGGACCGGCTGGCGCGCGTGATCGCGGACCTCGCCGCGGGCCACGGCGGGCCGGTGTTCGCGCCGCACGTCACCCTGGCCCGCAACCTCGACGCCGCGCCGGACGCGGTGGCGGGGGTGCTGGCGGCGGTGACGGCCGGGGTGCCGCCGTTCGCGGTGACGCTGACCGGGGCCGGCTACGAGCCGGTGTTCTTCCGCTCGCTGTACCTGCGGGCCGAGCCGTCGGCGCAGCTCGCCGCGCTGCGCTCGGCGGCCGAGGAGGCACTCGGCCTCGAGCCGGCTCCGGACCCGCACCTCAGCCTGCTCTACAGCGACCTGCCGCCGGACCGCAAGCCCGCCATCGCGGCCGGCCTCGGGCTGGCCCTGCCGCTGACGATCCGCGTCGACGCGGCCGAGGTGTGGGGGGATTTCCGCGCGCCGGTGCCGCAGTGGCGCCGCCTGGCCCGGGTGCCGCTGGCCGGCTAAGGCCGCGGTGCGCTTGCGCGCATGCGGCCGGGCGATGTATCAGTTCGCCGCCGGGCGCCTCTGTATCGGTGACAACAGCCCGCAGGGCTAGGGGATGTGGCGGCCGGGCCGGACGGGGAGGATCTGCCGCCGAAAGGAAACGGCATGCCTGCTTCCGGTGACGACCGCGATGTGTTTGCGGTGATCAGGGACCGGGCCTTCCGGGCCGTCGGCCCGGAGCGCCTCGGCCAGGTGAACCTCTATCTCGACCAGCGGATCCTGCGAGCCGGCGAGCAGCTGGGCCCGGCCTTTGGCGACCTGCGGGCGCCGCGCGCGAGCGTGCTCGTGTTCGCCGACGACGAGCCGCGGGCCAACTTCGGCCATCCGTGCCGCTACCTGCTGTTCGACCCCGAATCGGGCGAGCTGCATGCCGAGCTCCCGGCCCGGTTCCCGCCGTGGGGAGCCCGCATCCCGGACTCGCTGGACGCCTTCCACCGGCCGGTCCGGCCGGTGCCGCCGCAGACGCTCTACCATGTCAAGCCGGAACTGCGGTGCCCCATCCTGTTCCCGCCGGGCCGCCGGTACGCCATCTTCTATTCAGGGCTGACCAATACCCGGCACCTGAACGACATGGAGTTCGGCTACCGGACCCTGGTGCACCGCTACGGGTTCGCGCCGCGGGACATCACCGTCTTGTCCTTCAACGGGACGACCGACACCCAGGAGGGCGTGAACACCGTGTGGCCCGGCGACGGGAGCGCGTACCAGATCGTGGTGAACGGGCCGGGCGACCGGGCCGCGTTCGAGGCCGCGGTCGACGCGCTCAAGCCCCGGCTGCGCGAGGACGACCTGCTGTTCATCCATACCAGCAACCACGGCGACAACTTCGGCTCCGGATCGTTCCTGTCCGCCTACCCGGACTGGGGCCAGTATTTCGCCGACGACTTCGCCGCCAAGCTTGGTGAGCTGCCCCGCTACCAGTCGCTGGTGGCGATGATGGAGCAACCCAACGCGGGCGGGTTCAACCAGCCGGTCATCAAGCACAGCACGGCCCGGGCCACCAGCGTGGCGGCCGCGGCGGTCGCCACCCAGAGCTCCTACGCCTCCCCCGACCTGCACTGGGATTCCTTCGCCCGGGACTGGTTCGCCGCCCAGGCCGGCCACGGCCCCAACGGGGCGGCGCTGGCGTTCAACCCGGACGCCAACGGGGACGGTTCCATCGAGGCGGCTGAGGCGTTCGGCTACGCCAGCACGGTCGCCAACCCGGCCGACTCGCCTCAGTTCGACGAGAGCTCCCCGGCCGGCGGCCGGATCTGGCTGGGCCGCACCTACCTCACCTGGTGGTGGTGGTCCCAGATCCTGCGCGAGGTGCTGGCGCGGCCGTACGGCGAGCTGGCCGAAGCGGAGTACTACGCACGGCTGCACAAGATCCAGCCGGAGCTCGGCAAGCTGGCGGCCGCGCTCGACGACCAGTCGGCCGTCCTGCGCCAGGAGACCGCTGCCCTCGTCTCTGAGCTGGTCGAGGGGGCCTTCGGTACCGGGAGTGCTGGCGGTCCCGGGGTTGCTGGCAGCACCGGGGTTGCTGGCGGCACCGGGGGGCGGTAAAGCCGAACCCGCGTCGCCGCGTCGTCAGGGCCGCGGCGGCGCGGGTTTGCCCGCTCGGGAGTTACTTCAGGGGGATGGTGAGGTCGCAGACGGGGGTGTCGGGGGCGGCGGTGCGCTGGTCGGCGATGAGGACCTGGCGCAGGGCGCCGGCCGGCTCGCGGTGCTGGCCGCGCACCCAGGCCTCGAGCGCGTCGACCGCGGGGGCCAGCGCGGGCCAGCCCATGTCCTTCATGGCCACCCGGATGCAGGCCTCCTGATGGGCGGGTTCGTCCCGGACCTGCACGTCGTTTTCCATGGCCTGATCGGGGCGGTGCGCCACCGGGCGGCACAGCTCCAGCGGGCCGTCGCTGTCCTCGCTGACCTCGCCGTAGAAGATCAGGTACGGGCAGCCGGCGATGCCTTCCAGGCCGGGCGCGGCCGACCGCAGCCGGGCGAACGCGTCGGCGAAGAAGGCACCGGTCTCGCCTGCGTGCAGGTGCCGCGAGATGGACACGATGGTGCGCTGCGGGAGAGCGCGGGTGGTGATGTCGTAGCTCGGCATGTCGCCTCCAGTGAGCTTCGCCTGGATGTACGAGGCCAGGACCCGGCGGTCGGCCGTGGCCGACTCGACGTCCGCCCAGTACGCGCCGACCGCCTCGGCCGCCGCGTCTCGCGGCTTCGCCGCGATATCCGCGATGGCGGGCAGCGGCATGCCCAGGCGCCGCAGCAGGGCGATGAGCCGGGCCGTGGCCACCTGGTCCTCGCTGTAGAACCGGTAGCCGCTGTCCGGGTCGACCCGGGCCGGCGGCAGCAGCCCCAGCCGGTCGTACAGCCGCAGCGCCTTGGCGGACAGCCGGGTCCGGCCGGCGAACGCGCCGATCGTCATCAGGGTCATGGTCTCCTCCAGGACCGGGCGAGGTGCCCGGTGCCATGAGCTTCCGGCCTGACCCAAGGGAAAGGTCAAGCCCCGGCGGCCCGCCTGGATCCTAGTTTCGCCCGGACGCGCTCGAGTTCGCCGTCGGCCGCGACGCCCAGGTCAGAGCGGAACGACAGGCGCCATCACGGAACTGCCCGATGCGGAACCGGGCCGAGGCGCCGGGCCGGACCTCTACTCCCTCCAGGCCGATCTGGAGAGCCTTGAGATCGCCGAGATCAAAATCATCGCCCACCTGCGCGACCAGGCCGACGCCGTCGAAGAGCGCAGTCGCGGCGAAGGCCGCGGCCAAGCCGGATCCGCCCGGGTAGGTGGCGGAGCCGCTGACGGTCCGGTCAGTGGCGAAGCCGCCGCGGGTGCCGATGATAAGCACTATTTTCGCCCGCCCTCGCGACAACCAGCCGAATTCCGGCTGAGCTTCTGAATGACAGCTAACTGAGGACGGAGAGCCAGCGCTTGTTATTGAGGATGGCCGCCTGAGCCGAGCTTTCTGTCCAGATGCGGTCGAGCGGCTCGGTGAGGCAGTTTCCGAGCCGGAAGTAACCGGAGCTGCCAGGCTGAAGGACATTACCGGCCGGGTCCACGATGAGGCAGCCCGCCGTCTCGGTTTCGTTCGACGGAGCAGTCGGTACCGGCGACGCCAACTCCGCGACCTCGGCGGCCAGGCGCTGGAATTCGCCCTCTGCCAGCCGGTGCCGCTGCTGGCCGGTGTTCTGGTCGCCCCGGCTGCTGTACTGATACAGGCGCCAGACGTCCGGGGCCATGTCCTTGACGATCCGGGCCAGCGCGGGCAGGTCCTCCGCGTTGACGCCGCTCACCACGGTGCCGAACTTGAGGCTGACCCCCGGTTGGGCGGCGACCAGCCGGGCCGCCGTGAGCACTTCGGCCAGATCGGCCTTCTCCCCCCGCATCGCGCGGTGGATCTCCGGGGTCGAGCCCTCGATGGAGATGCCGGCCATGGTGAAGGCGTCGAGCCTGAAGCCCTGGTCAACGCGCCTGCGCAGGAGCTCGCCGTTGGTGTTGAGCACGGTCGACTTACCGTCTTGACGCAGGATGGCCGCGTACTCGTCGACCTTCTTGACCAAGAGCGGCTCCCCGCCGCAGAAGGTCACGACCCGCGCGGAGGAAGCCTGGATGGCCTGGAGGATGTCGTACCGGAGCTCGACCGGATCCTTGCCGGGCACGGGCCCGTAGCAGAAGTCGCACGTCAGGTTGCAGTGGCTCGTCGTCCACCAGTCGACCGACGGGATCTCGGCTCTCGCCCCTGCCTCGGGCAGGGTATCCACCGCCTCGGCCACGGTACCGCCAGCGCTCAACGAGCGTCCTTCCTCGCAACCAGAAAGCCCATTGACCGCATGGCCATGACGACTAGCGGACATAATGCGCCACAGGGAATTATCCGACCCAGTGCGCCTTTCGGGAACTTTGTCCGAATAGCCGAGCAGCGCGTTCTTTCGATCGGGGCCGAAGCTCGTGGCGGCGGCCTCCGGAAACATGTCACACCAGGTACGGGAAATAGTAGCGCCTGGCTAACACGCGAAAAGACGGTTCCCCTCTGGCTGTAACCAAAAGGTGGCTCGCCTGCCCGGTAAAGACATCTTTTGTTGTAGAGCCGTGTGATCGCAGCCGATTTTCCCGGCTCGGCCGGCCGCTATCACAGCGCCGTCATAGTGGCGGGAACCAGCCCGGCCGGGACGGGACGGCCACGCTGGCAAGCTTCAGTGCCTCGATCGCGTCGAAGGTCATCCAGATCGGCAGGTCGCCGTTGTCCCAGGCCCACAGGGCCGCGGCGTCGCCGCCGTAGCTATTCCAGACCTGGGCTAGCGCATTGCTCACCGCGAGGTGCGTCGACGGTACGCCCGCCGAGACCAGGGCCTTCACCACCCACGCCGACGTGAGGTGCCGGATGTGCACCAGCTCGAGCCCGCGTTCGGTGGCCTCGTAGGCGTTGTGCAGGTCACGCTGCTCGAGCAGCCAGGCCGTGGCCTGCTCCCGGGCCTCCTGCACCGGACTAGACGGCCGGATCGCCTGCACGCTGGCCAGCACCCGCACGGCCCGGGCCGTGTGCGCCACCGACGGGTTGGGATCGATGAGCAGCGGCTCTGCCTTCTCCGGCCACAGCAGCAGGTCGCCGTAGGGCCGCCGCGCGGCCAGCAGGCTCTCGATGAGTGTCTCCACCAGCTTGCTGCCGGGATCGAGCAGCAAGCTGGTTTCCAGGATCGTGGTGAGGATGAACGGCCGGGACCTCTCGAAATCACCCAGGCCTTTCTCCATCGGGATCGCATGCTCCCTGAAGTCTTCCGTGGCGGTGACCCGCCGGAGCGCGCCCAGCACCACCGCGGTCGTCTCCGGGCGCGGCGGGGACTGCTTGCGGCTCGCGTATCCCCCGTCGGGAAGGGCCATGTTCTTCAGGTTTTCCGCGACGGGGACCAGGTCGGCGGCGAGGCCGTCCTCCAGCAGGAGCATCGTCTTGATGCCGTAAGCGGTCGAGGCCGGCGTCGCCCCGCCCGGCAGTTCGCGCAGGTCGCGCGGCCACCCCAGGGGCCTGCCGTCGGGGTCCCTGACCAGGCAGTCCCGCAGCACCCGGGCGACATCGGTGAACGTCTGGATCAAGGTAGGCGCGACCGGGCTTGGCGGCGGCACCGGGACCAGCCGGGGGCCGGGGCGCTCGGGCCGGGAACGCAGGTCGGTGACCAGGCTCTGGATCGCGCCCCGGGCCGTGAGGTAATCGTCCAGCGAGCGGGCTTGCGGCTCCGACGGCAGCTCCTGTCCGGCCGCCCACCGGGCGACGTCGGCGAGCGGAACGGCGAGCTCGGCCGCGGCCTGCTCGACGCTGGTATGGCGCATGCGCAGTGTCTGGGTGAGCTCCGCGGCGAAGACCCGCAGTTCCGCCCGGCTGACGGGAGGGTGCTCGCCGGCCCGTGGCCCGGTCCGGCCCGCCGTGCCCCCGGCCAGCTCGCCGGGGTCGGCCCCCGCCGTCAGCGCGAACGCGAGCGCCGTGAGCGCTTCGGCTTCGACCTCCAGCCGGAGCGCACGGGGCGACGGCGCCTTGCCGGGCGGCGCGGACCGCAGTTCGTGCAGCCGGTTCCAGCTCCGCAGCAGCGCTTCCCGCCGCTGGCCCAGGTCCTGGCCGTACAGGTCGGCGTCCGGTACCTGGTGGGCGAAAAGCTCCAGTCCGAGGCTCACGTCGGCGACAATGCTCATCGTCGGCGCCAGCGTGCCGGCCGCCGCCCGGACGGCGCGCACGATGGCCCGCTCGGTGGATTCTCCGGCGTTGACCAGGGCCCGGACGCTCTCCAGTCCCGCCAGCGGGTCCAGCATGAGCTCGGTGCCCTGTAGCCGTTCTTCGCGCAGGCCGGTTCGCGTCCGGAGGCTTTTCAGAGCGGACGCTATGCCGAGGGTGGCGGGATCCAGTGGCTCGGCCATCTCCCCTTCTCCTGGGTACGGCGACGCCAAGATCGATCTGAAGACAGCTTATCCGACCTGCCGACAAATGTCGCAGACAAAATGCTTGGCAGTTGTCAAGTCGGGTATGACACAATCGTCAGTTGTCAGGGACAGCAGATGGAGAATACGACAAACACCGACAATGGAGTTGGTGGCAGTTGTCGCACCCGCCCTCCAGTACGGGGAGAAGCGATGACCACCAACGGGGACCGCCGCACATGCGCCGCAGGGACGCCGGTCCGCCTGTCTCGTCGTTTCCCCCTCATCGGCCTCGCAGGTCCCGGCGTCACCCGCCGGAACCTGCACGGGCTTCTCGTCGCCGCCGGACCGTATCCCGGCCCGCGGCCAGCGTGCACAGTAACTCCCTACAGGGAGGAACGATGTCTTCTCATGCCCAGGTATGCCCGATCAGGTCGCACCTGACAGTTGTCGCCACTTCGTTCTGGTTCCGGTCAGGAAAACGCTGATGGGACCGAGCCAAGCGCCCGGCCTGCCTCTCTACCGTGCCATCGTGGCACTGGACATCGAGAGTTCCACCACCCGCCCGAATCCCGTCAAGGGCGAGCTCAGGAACAAGGCCTACGAACTCTTCGACATGGCGCTGTGCACGGCGGGCATCGACCAGCGGTACCGCGACCGGTTCATCGACCGGGGCGACGGCATCCTGGCGCTGATCCACCCGGTCGACCAGGCCCCCAAGGCACTCCTGCTGAACCGGGTCGTCCCGTTGCTCAGCCGGCTCCTGGCCGAGTACAACACCAGCCTTCCGCGCCACAGCCAGCCGCAGCGGCAACTGCGGATCCGGATCGTCATCCACGCGGGAGAAGTCCACTACGACGCCAACGGGTGCTTCGGCGAGGCCCTCGACGTCGCCTTCCGCCTGCTCGACGCCGCCCGGGTCAAGCGGGCCCTGCGGGAGGCGGCCGACCCGCTGGTGCTGGTCATCTCGGGTGACATCCACAGCACGGTCGTGCGCCACGGCTATGACGGCATCGACCACCAGGCCTTCCAGTCGCTCGTGCGGGTGCACGTCGCAGGCCGGCGCTACCCAGGCTGGATCCACCTCGCCGAGCACGTCACGCGGCACCAGGTAACCCAGCTGGACAGCGTGACCCAGATAGACAGCTACCGGCGCCCCGCCTAAGGCGTAGGGCTGGCCCTCGCCGGCTCCCGGCAACGACATGAATGCCCCATCAATGCCGTCCCAGCAGCATTGATGCTCCATCGATGTCGTTAGCAGCGCCGGCGGGGAGACGATGAGCTGACGCAGCCGTACCACGGGCACCACCCGTCCCGCGAGCCGACGGCGAGGCGGACGGCGGGGTGACTGGTGGTACGCACGGGGTGGGGTGGGGTGCCGGCGGGTGGGGTGGCCGGCGGGTGGGGTGGGGTGGTCGGCGGTGGGTGGGTTAGTCGTCGGGGAGGGTTCGGGGGAGGGCGAAGCGGGGGAAAGCCGTGTTGTCGAAGCGGGTGATGGCGCTGATCTGGTGGGCGGACAGGGTGAGGACGACCAGGCCGTTGGCGTGGGCTAGGTGGGTATGCGGGTCGCGCAGGTAGCAGCCGAACGCGGGCTGGCCGTTGGCCCGGGCGGGGATCATCCGGTAGCGGCGGCCCTGGCGGAAGGCCACGGTCGCGAAGAAGTGCCTGGCTACGTCGCGGCCCTGGTATTCCAGGGGCAGCGGGGGCATGCGCACCCAGACGTCGTCGGTCAGCAACCGCACCAGCGCGTCCACGTCGGCGTCCTCGTAGGCCCGGATCAGGCGGCTCAGCAGGGCCTGCTCGGCGGGTGAGCCGGGCGGCGGCGCGGGCCGGTCGGCGGACGGCAGCTCGCGGGACAAGGTGGCGCGGGCGCGCTTGAGCGCGCTGGTGACCGACTGCTCGGTGGTGTCGAGCAGGCCCGCGGCTTCCCGGGCGGAGAAGTCCAGGACGTCGCGGAGGATGAGGACGGCGCGCTGGCGGGGCGGCAGCAGCTGGAGCGCGGTCACGAAGGCCAGCGAGATGGCCTCGCGCGCCTCGTAACGGGCCTCGGGGCCGGCCGCGGTGTCCGGCAGGGCGGCCACCGGGTCGGGGTAGGGCTCGATCCAGCCGATCTCCCCCAGCCGGGTCGGCTCGGGCGGCTCGAACGACAGCGGCGGCGCGGCGGCCACCGGGCGCCGCCGGGCCGCCCGCAGCATGTTCAGGCAGCGGCTGGTGGCGATGCGGTACAGCCAGGTGCGGATGGCCGCCCGGCCCTCGAAGCCGCCGAGCCCTTGCCAGGCGGCCGCCAGGGTCTCCTGCAGCGCGTCCTCGGCGTCCGCCACCGAGCCGAGGATCCGGTAGCAGTGCACCTGCATCTCGTGCCGGTACGGGCCGACCAGCTCCGCGAAGGCGGCCGCGTCGCCCGACCGGGCCCGGTCGATCAGTTCCATGTTCACCTCACCTCGCCCGGTACTGACACCGGCCGGAGCCGGAACTGGGCGCTCCGGCGACCGCCCACTGCGGCGGCCGCCGGGTGTCGGTACCGGTGAACCCAACCGAAGGAGCATGAGATGCCAGCGTTCATCTTCACCTACCGTCAGGCGGCCGACTACACCCGCACGCCGCAGACCCTAGCCGCCTGGCAGGCCTGGTTCGACGGAATGGGCGGCCAGCTCACCGACCTGGGCAAGCCCGTCGGCGCCCACGCCGTGCTCGGCGACTGCGATCCGGACCGCACCGAGCCCGGCGGCTACAGCATGATCCAGGCCGATGACCTGGCGGCGGCAACGGCGATCGCCAAGGGCTGCCCGCACCTGGAGTGCGGCGGCGGCGTCGAGGTCGGCGAGCTGCACGAGGTCACCGCTACCTAGCGGGCTCGATCTGGAGCGGGCCGCCGCCGCTCGAGATCCTGATCGAGGGGCGGGCGGCCGGGTCGGTGGCGATCCCGATCAGCTCCGGGCCGCCGTCGCTGTCCGCGGTCAGCGCGTAGGGGCCGCCGGGTACCCAGAGCATCGCCGGGCCGCCGTCGGTATTGAGCGTCAGCGCCTGCGGCGCCGCGGAGAAGGTGACCTCGGCCGGGCCGCCGCCGGTGCTGATGCTGGCCGTGGCGGCGGTGATGCCCCGGGCCACCAGGTTCCCGCCGCTGGTGTCGGCCCGGAGCGGGCCGGTCACCTCGTTCAGGTTCAGCGGGCCGCCGCCGGTGCTGACCGTCAGCGGTCCGCTGACCTGCGTGATCCGGGCGAGCCCGCCGCCGGAATCCACGGTGGCGGCCGCGACTCCGGCGATGTCGGCCGGGCCGCCCTGGGTGTCGACGGTGACGGCGGTGCCGGCCGGCACGGTCACGGTGAAGTCGGCGTAGCAGTCGGCGTCCTGGCAGGCCGGGTCACCCAGGCTCAGGCGGCCCCCGGATACCGACTCGGTCAGCGGGGGCGGGCCGCCGTCCTGCGGGGCGTAACTGATCCGCGCGGTGGCCTGGACGCGGCGGACCGGTCCCGCCGCCAGCCGCACCTGGCCGCCGTAGCTGTGTACGATCACGCTGGTGACGGGCTGCGGCACGGTCAGGCTGCTGGTCGTGACGCGCAGCGGCGGCGGCTGGTGCCAGGGGACCCCGCCCAGGGCGAGGAGACGGGTGCCGGGGATCGCGAGCGCCGCCGCGACCACCAGGCCGGATGCGGCCCAGACCCGGCGCGAGGCTGGCCGGGCCGGTCCGGTTACCGCACGCATGGCAGGTCCACCGAGAGCAGGGTCGGGCCGCCCGGCGGGCTGGTGATGTCGAGGGTGCCGTCGACCGACTCGGCCCGCCGGGCCAGGCCGGCCAGGCCGGTGCCGCGGGCCGGGTCGGCGCCGCCGACGCCGTCGTCGGTGACGATGATGTGCAGCCGGTCGCCCGCCTGTTCCACGAATACCTCCGCCTGGGACGCCTGAGAGTGCTTGGTGATGTTGGTGAGGCCCTCGGAGACCACGAAGTAGGCGACGGCCTCGATCGTGGGCGACGGGCGGCGCGGCACGTTCACGGTCAGCCGGACCGGGATCGGCAGCCGCGCCGCGATCCCGGACAGGGCCGCGTCCAGGCCGCGGTCCTCGAGCACCGGCGGGTGCAGGCCGCGGATCAGGTTGCGCAGCTCGGCCAGGGCCGCCTTGGTCTCCGTATGCGCCTCGGCGATGGCCTGGTGCGCCTGCTCCACCGTGGTGGTCTGGGCCCGGGCCATGCCCAGGTTCATGGCCAGCGAGACCAGCCGCTGCTGGGTGCCGTCGTGCAGGTTCCGCTCCAGCCGCCGCCGCTCGGCGTCGGCCGCGTCGACCGCCCCGGCCCGGGTCTGGGTGAGGCGCTCCACCCGGTGCTCGAGCTGCTCGGCCCGGCTCGGGCCGAGCAGCGCCGCGGTGAGCCGGACGTCGAGGGCCGCGACCCCGGCGGTGACGAACGGCGCGGCGGCCAGCAGCAGCAGGCCGCCCGCGGTCAGCCACGCGTCGACCGGGATCTTGTGCATCGGGTGCAGGTGGCCGGGCCAGGACGGCCCGGCCGACTGGCCGCGGGCGAGCGCGCTCTGTGTGCCCAGCGCCCACGCGTAGGCGTACACCAGCGAGTACAGCACGCCGGCCAGCCACAGGCCGAAGGCGGCGATCGCCGCCACGGCCAGGGCGGGCGCGGCCAGGAAGTGATAGCCGAGCTGGCGCCAGGTCGTGCCGGTGCGAGCGGCGGTGAGGAGGCCGGTGAAAGTCAGCCCGTTCGGTAGAAAGCTTTGCGGCGGTACCTCCGCTCCGGCCGTCACCCTCAGCCGGTGCCGGTGCAGCCGGGTGAGCAGCGGTACCGCGAAGAGCACCAGCACCAGCTTGGGGACCAGCAGCAGCGCCGCCTTGCCGCCGCCGTACGGCGGGACCGCGATGATGAGCGGCACCGCCAGCAGCGCCGGGATGCCCCCGGTGAGGTACAGGGCCTGGCTCCAGGCGCGCGGCGACCACGGGACCCGGCGGTAAAGCCGGGCCGGCGCGTCGCCGGGCAGGGCAAGTGCGGTCATGACAGCCACGGTAGGCCCGCGGCGCGCGCCTGCCCATCCGGCAGGGTTCACGATCGATGGTGGGGCTAGCTTCACCCCCGATTCGGGATCCAGGGCCACTGCGCGGCGCCGCCCGGGTGGGTCATCCTGACGAACGCTGACACCACGACGGGGAAGGTTCGGAATGCGAGACGACGACGTGATCCGGCTGGATGGCGTGACCAAGTCCTACCAGGCGGGCGTGGCGCCCGCGCTGGACGACCTCAGCCTGGGCGTGGCGGCCGGGGAGGTGGTCGCCGTCATGGGCCCCTCCGGCAGCGGCAAGTCCACCCTGCTCAACCTGATCGCCGGGCTCGACCGGCCCAGCTCGGGCACGGTCACCGTGGCCGGGCGGCGGATCGATGCCCTGAGTGAATCAGGGCTGGCCCGGTTCCGGGCGCGGCATATCGGGATCATCTTCCAGTTCTTCAACCTGCTCGACGACCTCACCGTCGCCGACAACGTGCTGCTGCCCGCCCAGCTGGCCGGGGCGTCCCGGCGGACGGCCCGGGCGCGAGCGGGGGAACTGCTGGGGCGGCTGGGGCTAGAGCAGCACTTTGACGACTACCCGGCGCGGTTGTCGGGCGGGCAGCGGCAGCGGGTGGCGATCGCGCGGGCGCTGGTGAACTCGCCTGAGCTGCTGCTGGCCGACGAGCCGACCGGCGCGCTCGACACCGCCACCGGGCAGGAGATCGGCCGGCTGCTGCGGGAGCTCAACGCGGCCGGGCAGACGCTGGTGCTGGTCACCCATGATCCTTTGCTGGCGGAGCGGTACGCGGCCCGGACGGTGCGGATCGTGGACGGGCGGCTCGCGGGGCGGCCGGCTTCAGTAGACGGGGTTCCGGCGTGAGCTGGCTCGGGGTGGTCAGGACCGCTTCGGGCGGCCTGCGGCGGCACCTGGTCCAGGCGGTCGCGATCGGGCTGGTGGTGCTGGTGTCCACCGCCTCGGCCACGCTCGGCCTGGCGCTGCTGGCGGCGGGCCATGCGCCGGTCACGAACACGGCCGACGGCTGGGTGACGCCGGGCGAGATCGGCCGGCTGCGGGCGCCGGGGGTGCCGCCGGGCGCGCAGCTTCTCTACCAGTTCGCGCGGGCGGCGACCCCGTCGCAGGTGCGCGCGGACGTGGCCTCGGTGACCAGGGCACTGCCGCCCGGCGCGGTGACCGGCGCCGCTTCCTGGCTGGCGGCGCAGGACGCCGCCACCGGCAACAGCGCCATCATGGAGCCGTTCGTGGTCGCGTTCGCGCTGATCGGCCTGGGCATGGCGGTGCTCATCGTGGGCAACGTGGTCAGCGGCGCGGTGGTCGCCGGGTACCAGCGGATCGGGGTGCTGAAGAGCATCGGGCTGACCCCGGCCCAGGTGGTGCTGGTCTACCTGCACCGGGTCGGCTGGCCCGCTCTTGTCGGATGCGTCCTGGGGGTGGCGGCCGGCAACGTGCTGGCGCTGCCGGTGCTTTCTGGCTCCGCCGGCGCGTACGGCGTGGGCAGCCAGCAGGTGCCGTGGTGGGCGTCGGTTCTTGCTCCAGCCGGGATGCTGGTCCTGGTGCTGCTGGCCGGGTTCGGGCCGGCGGTGCGGGCCGGACGGCTGTCGGCCGCGCAGGCGATCGCGGCCGGGCGGGCGCCGCGGGCGGGCCACGGGTACGCCGCGCACCGGCTCGCGTCCCGGCTGCGGCTGCCGCGGCCGGCCGGCCTCGGGCTGGCGGCGCCGTTCGCCCGGCCGGCCCGGACCGCGGTGACGCTGGCCGCCATCGCGTTCGGGGCCACGGCGGTGATCTTCGCGTTCGGCCTGCACGACTCGCTGGGGCGGGCCGCGGCTAGTCAGGAGCACACGGCTTCGATCCCGGTGTACGTCGAGCAGTTCGGGCCGGCGGGCGGGCCCGGGCCCGGGGCCGGGAGCGGGCCGCCGCCGGTGCCGAGTGCGGCGCAGGACGCGGCGGCGGTGGCCGCGCTGCGCGCTCAGCCGGGCACGCTGCACGCGGTGGCGCATTACGACAGCCTGGTCAAGGTGGCGGGGATCGCCGCTGACGTGAATGCCCAGGCGTTCGGCGGCGACGCGTCCTGGACCGGGTTCGGGATCATCGCCGGGCGCTGGTACAGCGGGGCGGGCGAGGTGGACGTCAATACTGCGTTCCTGACCGCCAGCGGGCTGGCGGTGGGTGATACCGCCACCGTGAACACCGGTGCTGCGCAGGTGACGGTGCGGATCGTGGGTGAGGTGTTCCACCCCAGTTCCGAGCCGCTGCTGTACGGCGGCAGCGGGACCCTGCCCGGCGTGGCCACCCCGGCGAACCTGCAGTCATACGACGTGGCGCTGCGGCCGGGAACCTCGGCCGGGGCATACGTCCAGGCGGTCAACCGGGACCTGGGTTCGGGTTCGGGCTCGGGCTCGGGCAGCCCGTGGCAGGCCACCACCGAGCACGGTGGCGGCCAGTTCTACACGATCGCCAGCGGCCTGGTCGGCCTGCTCGCGCTCATGGTCGCGGTCGCGGCGGGGCTCGGCGTGCTGAACACGGTGCTGATGACCACCCGGGACCGGATCGGTGACCTGGGCGTGTTCAAGGCGCTCGGCATGCGGCCGGGCCAGGTGCTCGTCATGGTCGCGGGCTGGATCGCCGTTCCGGCGGTGGTCGCGGCGGCGATCGCGGCACCCGCCGCGGTCGCGCTGAACACCGCGACCGTGCGTGCCATGGCGGGCACCGCGCATACCGGCATCCCGGCCAGCTTCACCCAGGTGTTCCCGCCGTCCCGGCTGGCGCTGCTGTCGCTGGCCGCGGTGATCATCGCGGTGGCCGGGGCGCTGCTGCCCGCGACGTGGGCCGCGCGGGTGCTTCCGGCTACGGCCCTGCGGGCGGAGTGAGCACGGCATGCGGCGTGGGTGCGGCGTCCGGCGTGGATGCGGTGTCCGGCGGGGGTGCGGCGTAGCGTGGCTTCCGTGACGTCGTTGCCTGGCCGGCGCGTGGTGATCGCCGAGGATTCGGTGCTATTGCTGGCCGGGCTGACCAAGCTGCTGGAAAGCGCCGGGTTCGAGGTGGCGGCCACCGCCGGGGACGCGGAGGCTCTGCTGGCGGCGGTGGAGCGGGAGCACCCCGACGTGGTGATCGCCGACGTGCGGATGCCGCCCTCCTACACCGACGAGGGCATCAGGGCCGCGCTGGTGATCCGGAGCCAGTGGCCGGACATCGCCATCTTGGTCCTGTCGCAGTACGTCGAGGAACGCTATGCCGCCGACCTGCTGTCGGCCAACACCCGGAGCGTCGGCTACCTGCTCAAGGACCGGGTGGCGGACGTGGCCGAGTTCCTCGACGCGCTGCGCCGGGTGGCCGCGGGCGGCACCGCGCTGGACCCGGAGGTCGTCGCGCAGTTGCTGGTGCGCCGGGCCGGCACCCACGGCCGGCCCCGGGAGGCGCTCGGCGACCTGACCGAACGAGAGCGCGACGTGCTGGCGCTGATGGCCGAGGGCCGCTCCAACGCGGAGATCGGAGCGGCCCTGGTGATCACCGACAGCGCGGTGGGCAAGCACATCAACTCGATATTCGCCAAGCTCGGGCTGCACCCGGGGGACGCGGGCCACCGGCGGGTGCTGGCGGTGCTGCGTTACCTCGGGGCGGGGCCAACGGGGTCGCCCTGAGCGGGCTGGGATGCCTTCTTGGCGGCACTGACGGCCCGGAGCATGGTCGGCCTGGGCGGCAGCTTGGCGTCCGGGATCGTCGGTCGCTCGGCCGGGACGGTCGGGTGCTCGGCTGGCGGCGTCGGCCGCGTCGGCCGCGTCGGCGGCGTCGGCGGCGTCGGCCGCGTCGGCCGCTCGGGCGGCAGTTTCGGCTGCTCGGCTGAGAGCGCCGGGCGTTCGGCTGGGAGCACCGGGCGCTCGGCAGCCTGGGTCGGCTGCTCGGCCAGCCGGGTGGCGGCCAGGGCGGCCTGCTCCACTTCGATGAAGGAATCGGTGCGCAGCCTTGCCTCGTAGGCCCGTTTGCCGCCTCGCACGCCGAACAGGCGCTTGCTCCGCACGAGGTACACCACGAGCACCAGGTTGATCACGAGCGCCCCGACCCGCAGCCAGGTGACCTTTACGGTCAGGTCGTAGACCTCGTAGGGCAGGAAAACCGAGGTCGCCACCATGGCGAAGTACTCTCCCCAGCGCTGGCCCAGCCATAGCCCGACGCCTTCCGTCAGCTCGATGAGGGAGTAGAGCACCAGGCCGATGGCCAGGTAGGTGAGCGTGCGCGCGTTGAGCGTGAACGAGTGCTGGATCAGCCCGATCAGCTTGGAGTGGTCAAAGTTGAAGCCGAGGTCGGTGTAGAGCTCGCGGATCGCGGGCAGGTCGTGGTTGAACGCCTGCTGGATGTGACCCCGGTCGTACTTGAACCGCCACACCCCGTAGGCCGCGGCGGCGAAGACCGCGAAGCGGATAAACCGCTCCACGGCGAACAGGCGCAGGATCAGCTCGTCTCGCAGTTCCCTGCCCCGGCGCAGCAGGGGCGCCGCCTCGGCCGGCCCGTGGCCGTGCTCGGTACCCGGCTGCCCCTCGGGCACGAATGCGCCGCAGCGCAGGCACCGCCAGGCGGTCCCGCCCGCGATCGGCGCCTGCAGCCGGTCCCGCAGCTCGGGTTCGTCCGGCGCGTAGGTGACGTGTCCCTTACGGGCACAGCCGAACAAGCTCCATTCCACTACCCGCTCCTTATTGCTCGACGTGTCGTCCGGTGGCCCAACTCCGCACCTTCAGAGGGATCTCAGAGCGCTCAGATACACCCGATGCGCGCGCCGGTGTTGCCGCGCCGGTGTATCAGCGCCGCCGCCCGGCGCTCTGCACGGTGACGGCGAGGGCGAGGGCGGCGCCTGTGATTTCCAGCCATCTCAATCAAGCGAGGGAACAGAAGTGACGGACCGCAGGAATCCGATCCATAGCCAGTCGGCCACGTTTTACGTCGACGGGACCAAACGGGGGCAGGGCGCGCTGGTGCTCTACCCGGACGAACTGGCCGCCGTGATCGCCCCGACCGGGACCTGGGGGTACCTGGCCGGACCGGCTCTTTTCCTGGCCATCACCATCCCGCTGTTCCATACCATCGGGTGGCTGGGCATTTCCGCCACGTCGCTGGTCGGCGGGTGGACCGGGGAGGCCCTGACCCGGAGGCGGGTGGCCAGGAAGGCGGCGGCCGGCGGCGACGGCGTGACAGTCATCCCGCTGGAGCTGGTTACTGGCGTCCAGGCGGCGAAGCCCACGAAGGCGGCCGGCTGGCTGGGGCTGCGGAACATCACCGTGACGGCCGACGGAACGAAGTACGAGTTCCGCGGGACGACGGAAAAGTGGATGGCTCACCTGGCCGCTGCCCTGACCGAATACGGGCGTGAGGTGCACGCGGCGGCCGAGAGCATCACCGTCCTGCCGTGGGCCACGCTCGAGGACAGCTGACGGGGGTGGGTTACCGGGCTGAGGTCGGCCCGGCGGCCGTGGCGGCTTCGGCCACGGTGGCCGCGGAACGCTAACGCGCCGCCTTGGGCGCGCCCATCCGCGCCGACCGGCCCCCCGGCCAGCACCACGCCTGCGCGTCTCAGCACCCCGGCGGCCGGCCACGGTGTCACGCCCGGAACTCCAGCACCACGTCCGCGGATACCGGCATGGTCCTCATGCTAGCCGTGGCGCTACGAGCTCCCAGCTGCCACAGCGGACCCGCTGTTCACAGGATTGCGGCTGTGGGGCCCGGGCTTTACGGCATCGATGGAGCATCAACGCTGCTGGGGCGGCATCGATGGAGCATCAATGTCGTTAGGGCGGGCGCGGGGCTGGTGATTGAGTCAGGTGAGAGGCGGGTGGTAACAGTGGGGTTGCTGGGAGGCGGTGAGGGGGCCGTCGAGCGTTCGGCTCGTGATTAGGCGTCGGGTTCGGGGATGTAGTGGCGGGTCTGGTTGGCGGGGTCGATCCAGACTCGCATGACGGCGCGGCTGGTGGGGTCGCGGAACCGCTCGTCGGTGGGGATCCAGCCGGCGGCGGGCTGGTCGGCGTGGCCGTGGCCGCGCCTGATCCGCCGGGGCGAGGAGCGGCCAGGCATGATGCTGGGCTCCCCCGCGCGGCCCGCCCCGGAACCGGTGCCAGAGCGCGAGGCGGCAGCGGCAGCGGAGCCCGCGGCCGGGATGCCGGGCAGGTCCGCGACCGCGGCGGCGGCCTCGTCCAGGTACTGGGCCGCGAGCACGACGCCGACCCGGTGATCCAGCTCTTCCGGGCCGAACAGTCCCACCGCGTAGTGCTCACGCAGCAGGGCGAGGAGCCGCTCGCGGTCGGCCTCGGCGGCGAGCGGGCGAGGGCCCCCAGAAGGACCGGAAGGACCGGTGCCGCCGGGAGGACCGGTGCCGCCGGGAGGACCGGTGCCGCCGGATCCGCCGGGAACGGTCATGGTTACTGCGCGGGCCGGACGACGACCGCGGTCCCGTAGGCCACGATCTCCGTCAGCTGCTGGCTGATCTCGGAGGAGTCGAAGCGCATGGCGACGACCGCGTTCCCGCCGAGCAGCTGCGCGTTGTCGATCATGCGGTCGATGGCGTGGCGGCGGGAGTCCTCGATCAGCTGGGTGTACTGCGGTACCTCACCCTGGCGGAGCGCGGTGAGCCCGGCGCCGAACGACTTGGCGAAGCCCATGCTGCGCACCACGACGCCGAAGACCACCCCGAGGTCCCGTTCGATGATCGCCCCCGGCAGTCCGAGGCCGGTGGTGATGGGAAGCCGGGCAGGCGGCGGAGGCTGTGACATGACGGCATCATACGGAAGAACACCGGTTCGCCGCTGAAGCGGAACTGGAACCCGGGATTGCGATCAATTCGTAACCATCACACCCCCGGGTTCGGCGTCTTACTGATCAAACGCTGACTACCGGGGGTCATGAATGACACGCGTACGTTTCATCAGCCTGATCATCGCGCTGGCCACCGCGCTGACCAGTGCGGTTCTCACGGTCGGGACGGGTACTGCGCTCGCGCAGCCGGCCGGCCACCCGCTCAACCTGCACCACGTGACGTGGGGCAACGTCGCCGTCCCGGGCAAGCTGTGCCGGGTCAACGGCCCGATCCAGCTGCACCACGGTGACGCCAGGCTCCGGCACAGCGGCTTCGGCCCGCTCGACGTGTCCGAGCAGGGTCCCGCCTACGGGAACCTGGGTAACGGTCAGCCGGTCGCGGCGCTCCAGGTGTGGTGCGGCAACCAGGGCGGGACCGCGGCCGGGGAACTCGCCGAGGGGCTCGTGGTGTTCAGCGGGGCCGGCGGCCGGCTGCACGTCCTCGGCACGCTCACCCCGCAGTATTTCCCGCACACCGGGGTGCACATCCCGTTCGTCACGGTCAAGTCCATCGGCGCCGAGCGCATCGTCACCACCGAGTTCTTCTACACCCGCTCCAACGCCGACTGCTGCCCGTCCGGCCGCGCCCGCACCAGCTGGCACTGGAACGGCCACTCCTTCAAGCCGGGCCGGACCACCATCGTCCGGTCCTGAGCTAGTCCGTCGGCGCCACCCCGCTGAGGTCCCACACGCCCTCGGTGGCGGCGGTGCCGGGGGCGGTCGGCCACGGCCAGCCCGGCGGGCTCGGTGACGGGGACGGGGACGGAGCCGGGGACGGGAACGGGGATGGCGCCGGGGCCGGGACGGCAAACCGGTAATAGCCCAGGACCCGCTGGCCGACGGGATCGACGCGAGCGTAGGCGTGGGTCCACTGGCCGGAGGCAGTAGCGGGCCGGTCGTAGGTCTGCGACTCGTCGACCATGGTGCCGTTGCCCGCGTAGATCCCGACGTGGCCGGGGAAGAACACCAGGTCACCGGGCTGCTGCTGGCCGGCCGGGAGCTTGGTCAGGGCGGCCTGGGCCTGCTGAGCCGTCGTGGACCCCGGTCCCAGCACGTCCTGGCCGTAGCCGAGGGCGTAGACCCAGCGGACGAAACCGGAACAGTCGAGCCCGTACGTCCCGTTGTCGCCGTAGCCGTACTTGTGGGCCTTGCTGACCGAGGCAGCGCAGGCCGGGCCGGCGAACAGGGTCTTGGGTTGTCCGGCGGACCTGGTCCAGCCCTGGCAGATGCCATCGGTGGGCCCCGGCTGGGCCCCGTGCCCGCCGCCCCACGAATAGGGGATGCAGTGCAGCCCGCCGGTGCCCGGCACGCAGCCGCCCGTCCAGGGCGCCCTGCCCAGCGCGAGCTGCTTCGCCTGGGTGACCAGGGCCTGCCCCTTGGCCGCGTTGTAGGGAACCCGCGGCGGCGGGCTGACCCCGAGCGCGGCCGCAGCCGGACCGGTCACACCAAGAATGGCGCCAGATGTCACCGCAATGAGCAGCACGAAAGAAGACCTCAAGGCCAACCCCCGTTTCCCGGCAATTAAACGCCGCAGCCATTTAATACCCATGCCAGCTGCGAAAATAACCCGGCCGCGCGCTTGCGCAATTCATGCAATAAATGCCGACAAAGCGACCGGTCAGCCCTTTCGCGCCATTCCGCCGAGAATCCGCGTGAAGTCGGTGGTGGTGGTGACGGTGTCGCCGTCGGGGCGCCAGTCCCAGACGTCGGTCAGGCCCGGCTCGACCAGCGTCAGGTCGCCGAAGAAGCCGGTGATCTCGTCGCGGGTACGGGCGGGCACCCGCTGCAGCGCCGTTACCGCCTCCTCGAGCGGCTGCTCGACGCGGCCGCCAGCCTGTTCGCCCGCCGGGGCTTCGCCGGGACGTCGGTGGAGCAGATCGCCGAGTCGGCCGGCTACTCGGTGGGCGCGCTGTACTCCAACTTCGCGAACTAGGAGCGGCTGTTCCTCGAGCTGCTGACCACGCGGGTCAGCGACCGGATCGGTTCGGTCGCCGGGATCCTCGAGGCCGCGCCGGGCGGGAAAGGCGCGCCGGGAGGTGACGGGCCGGCCTCGGGTGACGCGCTCGGCGAGCTGTCCCGGCCGCTGGTCACGGTGGCCGACCGGAACGCCGAGTTCGTCGCGCTGCAGGCCGAGTTCTGGCTGCACGCGGTGCGCAACCCGGACTTCATGGCGGCGATCGCCGGGCAGTTGCGGGAGCAGGTGGAGGTGCTGGAACGGCTGGTCGCGGCGGCGATGGAGCAGCGCCGCGGCCCGGTCCCCGGGGTGTCGGCCCGGGAGGTGACGATCGTCGTCGTCAGCCTGTTCCAGGGCCTGGTCAGGCAGCGGCTGATCGACCCGGACAGCGTGCCCGGGGACCTGTTCGCCCGGTCCCTGAACTGGCTGATGACGGGGCTGCGGGCGACGGCGGCCGGCCAGGCCGCGGACGGCGCGCCGGAGTTACCATCGGCTGGTGCTGACGTTTTCTGCGCAGACCCGTGCGGCCAGCCTGGCCCGGATGGCCGAGGACACCTTCGACGTGCTGGTGATCGGGGGCGGGATCACCGGCGCCGGCATCGCGCTGGACGCGGCGGCCCGCGGCCTGTCGGTGGCGCTGGTGGAGAAGGACGACTTCGCCGCCGGGACCTCGGGGCGGTCTTCCCGGCTGGTCCACGGCGGCCTGCGCTACCTGGAGCACGGCGAGCTCGGGCTGGTGCGGGAGTCACTGCGGGAGCGGGGCATCCTGTACCGGCTGGCGCCGCACCTGGTCCGGCCGGTCCCGATGTACATGCTGGCCGGCGACCTGAGGCACCGGGCGATCTACCGGGCCGGGCTGACCGTGTACGAGGCGCTCGCGGCCGGGCGGAACATCGGCTACCACCAGGGCATGGACGCGAGGATGGTCGCGGCGGCCATCCCCGGGCTCGCCCGGCCGGTCCGCGGGGTGCGGTACTTCGAGTGCCAGACCGACGACGCCCGGCTGACGATCGAGGTGGCCCGCACGGCGCACGCCTACGGGGCCCGGCTGGCCAACCACGCCCGGGTGACGGCGCTGCTGGGCGAGGGCCGGGTGACCGGCGCGGCGGTGACCGACGAGCTGACCGGCGGGCGGTTCGAGGTCCGGGCCACGGTGGTGGTCAACGCGACCGGGGTCTGGGCGGCCGAGGTCGCGGGGCTGGCCCGCGGCGGCGTCAGCCTGTCCCCCAGCAAGGGCGTGCACCTGGTGTTCGCGCCGGGCGCGGTGCAGACCACGGCGGCCATGGTGGCGCCCGCGGCCGACGGGCGGTACGTGTTCATCGTGCCGTGGGAGGACCGGGTGTACGCCGGGACCACCGACACCCCGTACGACGGTGATCTGGACTCCCCCGCGGTGACCGACGCCGACCGGGACTACATCCTGTCCGCGGTGACCCCGCTGTTCCCCGGCGTGACCGGGCGCGACGTGGTGGCGTCGTGGGCCGGGCTGCGTCCGCTGCTCGGTGCGGGAAGCGCCAAGACGGCGGACCTGTCCCGGCAGCACAAGATCATTGACGAGCCGCCCGGGCTGTTCACCATCACCGGCGGCAAGCTGACCACGTACCGGGCCATGGCCCAGGACCTGGTGGACCGGGTCACGGCTGACCTCGGGAGCGGAGAGCGGTGCCGGACCCGGGACATCCCGCTGGGGCTGCACGGGCCGGCCGCGGCGGCGGTGGAGCTGGCCCGGGACGAGGTGGCCGGGCTGGGCCTGCCGCCGCGGGTCGCGGCCCGGCTGGTGCAGCGCTACGGCGACGACTGGCGCGAGGCCGTCCGGCTGATCCGCGCGGACTCCTCGCTGGGCGAGCCGGCCGTGCCCGGGCTGCGGGTGCTGGGCGTCGAGCTGGCCCTGGCCCGCAGCCGCGAGATGGCCCTGACCGAGGAGGACGTGCTGGCCCGGCGGACCCGGCTGACCACCCGCGACGCGTCGGTCCGGCTCACACCTTCAGCGTGATCACCGCGGGAATGATGCCGAACGAGGCCGGTGTCACGCCCAGGATCTCCCCGTCTGCCTCGACCGGGAAGGGCGGGTCCGCGTCCACGCGCAGCTGGCTGGCCTGCAGCTCGGCGATGTGACGGTGCGGCAGGTGCGCGCCTTTGTAGACCTTGGGCAAGGTGGTGAACGAGTCGGATTTCGGCCCGGTCATGACGAGCACGTCGAGCAGGCAGTCGCCCGGGTCGGACTTCGGCGAGATGTGCATGCCGCCGCCGTAGAACCGGCAGTTCGCCACGACCACGTTGAACGCCCGCCAGGCGTAGGCGTGGCCGTCGGCGTCGATCCGGACCGGCGCCGGGCGGAACCGCGGCAGGGTCAGCCAGAATCCGGCCGCGTACTTCGCCCCGCCGAGGAACCGCCCGGCGCGGGTGAGCCCGGCCGTCCGGGCCACCACCGCGCCGCCCAGGCCGGCCTCGGCGATGTTGACGAAGTACCGCGGCTTGTCCTGCCCGGCGCAGGTCACGCTGCCCACGTCGATGGACTGGACCTGGTCCCCGGTCAGGTGCCCGGCCGCTTGGGCCGCATCGCCGGGCAGCCCGAAGGAGCGGACGAAGTCGCACCCGGAACCGGCCGCCACCACCCCGAGCACCGCGTCGGGCGCGACCGGCTGGCCGTCCTCGATCATCCCGTTGACCACCTCGTGCACGGTGCCGTCGCCGCCGACGGCGACCAGGAAGCGCTCGCCGCCGCGCAGGGCCTGGCGGGCGGCTTCGGTGGCGTGGCCGGCGTGGGTGGTGCGGACGATGCGGTAGTCAAGCCCGTGGTCGCGCAGGACGCGCTCGACCGCGGGCAGGGCGGCGTCCACCGTGCCCCGTCCGGCCCGGGGATTGGCGATGAGCACGAGCGGGCCGAAGGGACTGGTCATGGCCGCAGGCCTCCCGGGTTCATGATCTGGGCCGGATCCAGGGCGGCCCGGATCCGGTCCAGCACGGCGACGCCTGCGGGGCCGAGCTCGGCCGCGAGATAGGGGGCCTTGAGCCGCCCCACGCCGTGATGGTGGGTGATCGTGCCGCCCGCCGCGGCGCAGCTCGCCGCGGCCTGGTCCCACGCCTGCCGGTACATGGCCTCGGCGTCGTGTTCGTCGGTGCCGTTGATCAGGAACGTGAAGTACAGCGACGACCCGGACGGGTACAGGTGGGACAGGTGGCAGCCGATGACCGCCGTGAACGGGGCCAGGGCCTGCCTGATCTCCGCGTACAGCCGGGGCACGGCGGACCAGAGCCCGGCGACCTCCATCGTGTCCACGATCGCCCCCGGGCCGAACGTGCGCTCGGGTCCCATGACCTGCGCGTAGGTCTGCACGGCGTCGTTGCGGTGCTGCTCCCAGTGCTCGCCGTAGCGGGCCCCGAGCTCGGTCCCGGTCTTCGCCATGATCGCCGCGGCCGCATGCTTGCGGGCCTCGAGGCCGGGCAGGTCCGCCGGGAACCCGGCCAGCCCCACGCAGCCATGGGAATCCTCCAGGGCCCCGAAGCTGAACTGGGCGTCGGTCTCGTCGTACCCGCGCAGCACGGCCACGCCGGTCCCGGCCCGCCGCACTTCGCGCAGGGCGCCGGCCATGGTCTCGAAGTCGGGGAAACCGGCGGCCAGCCATTGCCACCCGGCCGGGCGGGCGCGGCAGGCCAGCGTCGCCTCGGTCACCACCGCCAGCGTGCCCTCGGACCCGGTCAGGAGCCGCCGCAGGTCGGGGCCGGCGGCCGAGCGCGGCACGGCCCGGCAGCGCAGGAGCTCCCCGGTGGGCAGGACCGCGGTCAGCCCGAGCAGGATGTCCTCGATCGCGCCGAACCCGGTCGAGGCCTGCCCGGCCGACGACGCCGCGATCCAGCCGCCCACGGTGGAGATCGCGATCGACTGCGGATAGTGCCCGGTGGTCAGCCCCCGCTCCGCCAGCGCCGCTTCCAGCCGGTCACCGCGCACCCCGGCCTGGACGGTCACCGTCTGGGAGACCAGGTCGACGTCGCCGATCCGGTCCAGCCGGGACAGGTCCAGGATCACCGCGCCCGGCCGCGCCTGCGCGCCGCCGCACACCCCCGAGCCGGCCCCGCGCGGGATCACCGCCGTGCCGGTCTCGGTCGCCCAGGCCAGCACCGCGGCCACGTCGCCGGTGCTGGCGGGGAAGACGACCGCGGCCGGCTCGGCGAGTTCGTCGCCCCGGACCCGGCGTAGCAGGTCGAGCGTCCAGGAGTCGGCGGCCCGTTCGGTCATCGTCTTTTTGTCGGTGCTGACGGTGTCCGCGGGCAGGCGGCTGCGGAGAAGATCCAGGGCGCTCACCAGGCGGATAGTAGACCCCGGGGCCGGCTGGCAGCTAGACCCCGTCGCCGATGGCCTGCGGGGTGACCGCCAGGCCGAGCGGGGTGGCACGGACCTCGCGGCCATGGTCGGCGAGCGCGCCGGCGATCTCGGCCGGCAGGGATCCGATCCGGCCGCGGAACCCGTACTCGGTCCCGTCCGCCGTCGTCACGACCATCGTCTCGACGGCGTACATGCCGCCCACCCGGGTGGACCGGTCCGTCCGCAGGCTGTCGATGCTGCCGAGCGGGATGATCGTCGCCCCCGCGCCGCCGTCCGCCATCTTCCTGGCCGCCGTCCGCCGGTCGGCATACCTCCCGATGGTCGATCCCAGCAGGACCCCGGCAACGGCGTGCCACGCCCCGAGGGGCACGGTCACGGGCCAGCCGGCGGCGATGAAGACGACGGGCCCGAGGAAGCAGCCCCACCGCTCGGACCGGACGTTGACGCTGGCCAGCTGATCC
>JAICWX010000497.1 GCA_025934635.1 Streptosporangiaceae bacterium
AGCTCGCCGCGGAGGAGTCCGGCCTCGAGCTCGTGGCCGATCCGGGCGGCGCGGCGTTCTACGGGCCGAAGATCTCCGTCCAGGCCAGGGACGCGATCGGCCGCACCTGGCAGCTGTCCACCATCCAGGTCGACTACAACCTGCCGAAGCGCTTCGGCCTGGAGTACCAGGCCGCCGACGGCTCCCGGCAGGAGCCGGTCATGATCCACCGGGCGCTGTTCGGCTCGATCGAGCGGTTCTTCGGCATCTTGGTCGAGCACTTCGCCGGCGCGTTCCCGCCCTGGCTGTCGCCGGTCCAGGCGGTCGGCATCCCGGTCTCCGACGCGCACGTGCCCTACCTGGAGAAGGTCGCCGCGAGCCTGCGCGAGCAGGGCATCCGCGTCGAGGTCGACGCCAGCGACGACCGGATGCAGAAGAAGATCAGGACGGCGCAGCGGCAGAAGGTGCCGTACATGCTGATCGCGGGCGACGACGACGTGGCCGCCGGGGCGGTGTCGTTCCGGTACCGGGACGGCACGCAGAAGAACACGGTTCCCGTGGCCGACGCCGTCGCGGAGATCGTCACCGCCGTGCGCGATCGCGTCCAGGTCTAGGGGTCACCCCGTGCCTGACCCGGAGCCCGTGCCCGTCCCCGCGGACGCCCTCGCCGGGGTTCCCGACGCCTTCGGGCGGCTGTGGACCCCGCACCGGCTGGCGTACATCAAGGGCGAGAACAAGCCGACGGGCCCGGGGGAGGACCAGGGCTGCCCGTTCGACCGGGCGCCCCGGCTGACCGACGAGGAGGGCCTGATCGTCGCCCGGGGCGAGCTGGTCTACGCCGTCCTCAACCTGTACCCGTACAACGCGGGCCACGTGCTGATCTGCCCCTACCGGCATGTGGCCGACTACACCGACCTGACCGAGCCGGAGACCGCCGAGTTCTCGGCCTTCACCAAGCGCGCGGTCCGCGCGCTGCGGCAGGCCTCAGGCGCGCACGGCTTCAACATCGGCATCAACCTGGGCACGGTCGCCGGCGCGGGCATCGCCGCCCACCTGCACCAGCACGTGGTGCCCCGGTGGGGCGGCGACACCAACTTCATGCCCATCACCGGCCACACCCGCGTCCTGCCCCAGCTCCTGGCCGACACCCGCAAGCTCCTCGCCGACGCCTGGCCGTCTTCCTGACGCTCCCGCGACTCTCACCGGAGCGAGCCGCACCCCAGGCGCACCGCCAGCCTCGCGCGCACCTCAAGAGGCCGGCGCCGCCGGCGCCCCAGGAACAGGGCACCGGCGGCGCCGGGACACGCAGTGTCAGCCGGGCGCTAGTCCGGCTTGGATTCGGCGGCGACCTTGGCGGCCAGGTGCGCCGGGAGCGGCTCGTGCCGCAGGTAGGACCGGGTGAACGAGCCCGTCCCGTGGGAGACCGACCGCAGGTCGATGGCGTACCTGCTGATCTCGAGCTCCGGGACCTCCGCCTTGACCAGGGTCCGGCCCACGCCGACCGGCTCGGAGCCGAGCACCCGGCCGCGGCGTGAGGACAGGTCCGACATCACCGCGCCCACGAAGTCGTCGGGCACCAGGATGCTCACCACGTCGACCGGCTCGAGCAGCGTCGGCTGCGCCTTGCCCACCGCGTCCCGCAGCGCCAGCCGCCCGGCCTTCTGGAAGGCCATGTCGGAGGAGTCCACCGAGTGCGCCTTGCCGTCGTACAGGGTGACCCGGACGCCGGTCATCGGGTAGCCGGCCGTGACGCCCTGCTCCATCTGCCAGCGGACGCCCTTTTCCACCGACGGGATGAACTGCCTGGGCACCACCCCGCCGACGATCTTGTCGACGAACTCGAAGCCGGCCGAGTCCTCCAGCCGCTCCACCTCGATATGGCAGATACCGTACTCGCCGTGACCGCCGGACTGCTTGACGTTGCGGCCGAGCCCCTGGGCCTTGCCCGCGATCGTCTCCCGCAGCGGCACGCGCAGGTCGGTGGTCTCCACCGCCACCCCGTACCGGTTCCCGAGCCGGTCGAGCAGCACGTCGGCGTGGGCCTCGCCCATGCACCACAGCACCAGCTGCCTGGTCTCGGCGTTGTTCTCCAGGCGCAGGGTCGGGTCCTCGGCGATCAGCCGGTTCAGGCCCTGCGAGAGCTTGTCCTCGTCGGCCTTGGACTTGGCCACGATCGCCACCGGCAGCAGCGGCTCGGGCATCGACCAGGACTCCATCAGCAGCGGGTGGTCCTTGTCCGACAGCGTGTCGCCGGTCTCGGCGGTGCCCAGCTTGGCCACGGCGCAGATGTCGCCGGCCGCGCACGCGGTGACCGGCCGCTGCTGCTTGCCCAGCGGCGAGGTCAGCGCGCCGATGCGCTCGTCGTCGTCGTGGTCCTCATGGCCGCTGGCGGCGCGGCCGTGGCCGGACACGTGCACGGAGGCGTCCGGGCGCAGGGTGCCGGAGAACACCCGGACCAGGCTGATCCGGCCGACGTAGGAGTCGGTGGTGGTCTTGACCACCTCGGCCAGCAGCGGGCCCTTCGGGTCGGAGGTCAGGCTGGTGACGGGCTTGCCGTCCGGCGTGGTGACCGCGGGCATCGGGTGCTCGGCGGGGGAGGGGAAGGCCTCGGTCATTACCTCGAGCAGCTCGAGCATGCCCATCTTCTGCGGCGCGGAGGTGACGAGCACCGGGTAGAAGCTGCCCCGCGCGACCGCCTTCTCCAGGTCCTCGATGAGCACCTTGGGGTCGATTTCCTCACCGGACAGGTACCGGTCCATGAGGGACTCGTCTTCGCTCTCGGTGATGATGCCCTCGATCAGCTCACCCCGCAGCTCGGCCATGCGGTCCTCGTCCTCGGCCGCGGCCGCGCCCTCGGACCGCTCCCCGCCCGAGTAGCTGTAGAGCTTCTGCGACAGCAGCCCGATCAGGCCGGACACCGGCTCGCCGACCGGCAGGTACAGCGGTGCCACCGCGTCGCCGAAGGCCTCGCGGCACGCGTCGAGCGTCGCCTGGAAGTCCGCCCGCTGATGGTCGATCTTGGTGATGACGACGGCGCGCGGCATGCCGACGGCGGCGCATTCCTCCCACAGCATCCGGGTCACGCCGTCGATCCCGTCGGTGGCGGACACGGCGAACAGCGCCGAGTCGGCCGCGCGGAGCCCGGCCCTGAGGTCTCCCGTGAAGTCGGCGTAGCCGGGCGTGTCGAGCAGGTTCACCTTGATGCCGTTGTGGATGACCGGTGCGAGGGTCAGGTTGACCGAGCGCTGCTGCCTGACTTCGGTCTCGTCGAAGTCGCTGACGGTGGTGCCCTCCTGGATGCTGCCGGGGCGCTGGATCGTGCCGGTCGCGGCGAGCAGAGCCTCGACCAGGCTGGACTTCCCGGTCCCGGAATGGCCGACCAGGACCACGTTCCGTACCTGATCGGCCGCTGGTGCCCTGCCCGCGGCTCCTCCCGCCGCCCCACTGCCTGTAGCTGCCATTGAGGTTCGCCTCCTTGCGATTGCTTCTCCCGCCGGCCCAACGTCAAGCACGACCAGCCTTTACCCGTGAACACCGTGTCCACAAGACCCACGGAAAGAATCTCCCCGGTTGCCGGAAAGTGAAGCCCGGGCCAGCACCTGAAAACGCAAGCTCAGCCCGGCGGTAGGATCGGACGGCCATGCTGAACCCGCTGCGTCCCGCCATGACCAAACTGTTCACGCCCGCGGGCAAGGTGCTCGCGCGTACCCCGATCACGCCGAACGTCGTCACGGTCATCGGCACGGTCGGCGTCGCGGCCGGGGGGCTGGGCCTGTTCCCGATCGGCGAGCTGTTCCCCGGCGCTTTCACCTGCACGATCTTCGTGCTGCTGGACATGCTGGACGGGGTGCTGGCCCGGCTGAAGGGCACCAGCGGCACCTGGGGCGCCTTCCTGGACTCGACCATGGACCGGATCGCCGACGCCGGCATCTTCAGCGGCCTGATCATCTGGTTCATGCTGGGCGGCCGCAACCCGCTGCTCGCCGGGGTATGCCTGTTCTGCCTGGTGGCGGGGAACCTGGTGTCCTACGTGAAGGCGCGGGCCGAAGGGCTGGGCCTGCGCTGCGACGTAGGCCTGATCGAGCGGCCCGAGCGGATGCTGATCTCGCTGATCGCCGTCGGCGTTTCCGGGCTCGGCGTGCCGTACATTCTCAACATAGGCCTGTGGGCGCTCGCGGCGGGCAGCGCCTTCACCTTCGTGCAGCGAATGCACGCGGTATACAAGTCAGCGAAAGCTCCTGGTCCGACCGAGGAAGGCTAGCGGTGGCCGTACTAAGCGAACGGCTGACGGGGGTCGCGTACCGGCTGGGCTGGACGGTGATCTGCCGCGTCCCGCAGTCCTGGGCGCAGTGGGCCTTCGCCAAGGCGGCCGGCATCGCCTGGCGCCGTCAGGGCCCGGGCGTCCAGCGGCTCGAGGCCAACCTGCGCCGGGTACTGAGCTGGAAGCACGGTACCGACGAGGTGGACGGCAAGGAACTGCGGGACTTGTCCCGGGCGGCCCTGCAGTCCTACGCCCGGTACTGGCTCGAGGTGTTCCGGCTGTCGGTGACCCCGACCGAGCGGCTGGTGTCCGGCATGCGCTTCCAGGGCCCGAACGAGGCGACCCTGATGGACTGCCTGAAGGCCGGCCGCGGCGCGATCATCGCGCTGCCCCACATGGGCAACTTCGAGCAGGCCGGCGTGTGGGTCATCGAGCGCGGGGCCGGGAAGTTCACCACCGTCATGGAGCGGCTGCGGCCGGAATCGCTCTACGAGAGCTTCCTGCGGTTCAGGAGCTCCTTCGGCTTCGAGGTCCTCCCGCTGACCGGCGGCGGCAGCCCGTTCGGCACCCTGGCCCAGCGGCTGCGCGGCGGCGGCCTGGTGTGCCTGGTCAGCGATCGGGACCTGAAGGAGAGCGGGGTCGAGGTCGAGCTGTTCGGGGAGAAGGCGCGCATCTCCGCGGTCGCCGCGCTCGCGGTGCACACCGGCGCGGCGCTGATGCCGACCGCGACCTGGTTCGACGGCGAGGACTGGGGCGCCCGCATCTACGACGAGATCCCGGTGCCGGCCGCGGGCACCCGCGCCGAGAAGATCGCGGCCATGAGCCAGCAGCTGGCCGACCGCTTCACCGAGGCGATC
>JAICWX010000434.1 GCA_025934635.1 Streptosporangiaceae bacterium
CGCCGTCGTGGCCCGGGCCGACCACGCCATCGCCAGCCAGTTCGGGGACAGCCGGTTCGTCACCGCCCTGCTGTGCGACCTGGACCTGGCCAGCGGGCTGCTGAGCTGGATTCCCTGCGGTCACCCGCCGCCGCTGCTGATTCGCGGGAACCGGACCGTCAAGGAACTGGCCCGTGCCCCTCAGCCTCCGCTGGGCCTGGCCGGCGGCCGGGAACGGGAACGCGGCGACGGCGGAACGCACTACGACGCGGCCCCCGTCGTGCCGTACACGGAAAAGCTGGAACCCGGCGACCGCGTGCTGTTCTACACCGATGGCGTGACCGAAGGCCGGACGGCGGACGGCACTCCGTTCGGCCTTCGGCGGCTCAGCGAATTCATCATCCGACACGGTGCGGGCCTGCCCGCCCCCGAGACGATGCGCCGCCTCAACCGGGCCATCGTCGGCTACCAGCACGGCCGGCTCCACGACGACGCCACCGTTGTCCTGGTGGAGTGGCAGCCCAGCGAGGCCGGTCACGATCTCACGCCTTGACGCGCGGAACCGGGGTTTTCGCCCTGCCCGCCGGGCAGGGCGGCCGCCTCATGCTGACACCGTCCGCCGGCTCCTCGCCGGCACGCGGCGCACCGTCTCGGCCGTGTGCGGGGTCACACGGCGGCAAACGGCTCAGTGCTGTACTTAGTACGCAATGCTTGATAAAGTTAGCATAATGTCCTCGGAGATCCCGGATAGGGACGCAATGAAAGAGTTCACATGAGTGTTACCGAACAATACAGCGAGGCGACGAGCCGGGCGGCCGGCGCGATCGAGAAGGTCGCCGGCTTCTGGACGCAGGGCGCGCGGACGCTGAGCAGTCAGTGGCTTCCCGGACTGCCGCAGGTCGACCTGGTCCCGGCCGTCGAGCGCTACTTCGAGTTCGTGCAGAAGACCGTAGACGTCAGCCGTGACCTCACCATCAAGTTCGCGGCAGCGGGAAACAAGCTGTCCGGCGCAGCCCGTGAGCGGGCCGGGTCGGCCGGCGATCTCGTCCGCGAGCAGGCCGGGTCAGCCCGTGACCTCGTGCACGAGCAGGCCGGCAAGGCCGAGCAGGCCGCCCGCAACCAGGCCGAGCAGGCCCAGCGGGAACTGGCCCGCGAAGCCCGCAAGGCCGAACGCGACCAAGCCCGGCAGGCTCACGAGAAGGCCCGCGAGCGCTATGAGGGCAAGACCAAGGCCGAGCTGAGCGACCAGCTGGAGCGGCGCAGCCTGCCCAGGACCGGCACCGTCGACGAGCTCATCGAGCGCCTGGTCGAGGCCGACGGCAAGTAACAAGCCACGTCGGCCCGATCCCCGGGGATTCAGGACGCCGGGGCCGGAAGGGCAACCGCTGCCGGCCCCGGCGTCATTGGCATAGCGCGGTGCAGTTCAGGCGTCCCAGCGGTTCCGGTCATGGGATCGCCGCGAGCCTGCCCGCGAGTGGACGGCCCTGCTGCTGGCCGGCCCGCGCCTGGCCTGGCCGCGGCCCATTGCCGAATGTGCGGTTAGGCACGGAGGCGGCGGGTAGCGGCCGCGCGTGACTGACTCCACCATTGCCGTCCTCGACATTGACGGGACGCTCATCGATTCCAATTACCAGCATGCGCTCGCCTGGTACCGGGCACTGCGCCTGGTGGGCGAGACCTATCCGGTGTGGCGGCTGCACCGGCTGATCGGCATGGGCGGGGACCAGGTGCCGACGGCTATCGGAGGTGAGGACCTGGAGCGCCGGCTGGGCGATCAGGCCCGGGAGCAGCAGGGCAAGGAGGTCGACGCGCTGCTCGAGGAGATGGCGCCGTTGCCCGGTGCCCGCAACCTGCTCGTAGCCATCAAAGAGCGTGGTCACCGGCTCGTGCTGGCAAGCTCCGGTCAGCAGCGCCACGTGGACGTCTTCCTGGACAAGCTGGACGCCCGCGGCATCGCCGACGACTGGACGAGCAGCGCCGACGTCGAGGCGTCCAAGCCGGCACCGGACCTGCTGCAGGTGGCATTGAAGAAGCTGGGCGCGCCGCCGGACGCATCGAGCGTGATGGTCGGCGACTCGGTGTGGGACGTCGAGGCGGCGAAGAAAGCCGGGATGCCGGCGATCGTCGTCCGCTCCGGCGGTTTCGGGGACGACGAGCTCCGCAAGGCCGGCGCCATCGCCATCTATGACACCCCCGGTGACCTCGCGAAGGCACTAGACGACACCCCCCTCGCCTGACGTCACCGCCGCCGCCGGGCCTCGGCCGGATTCGGCCGTCCGGCTGAAAGCGTGTCACGGCCATACCCAAGGGAGCACCGCAACCGATGACCGCCAACCAGACAGACCCGGCTACGGGGACGAGGAGTACCCGTCCCGAGGCGCCGGCCGAGGCCGCGAGCGATGCGCCCACCGGCAACCCTGCCCAGCCGCGCCCCACTCTGCCCGAGGGGATGGGCGAGCTTGATCGCCGTGCGATCGACACCGTGCGCGTGCTGGCGATGGACGCCGTGCAGAAGGCCGGCAACGGTCATCCCGGCACCGCGATGAGCGTGGGTCCCACGGCCTATCTGCTGTTCCAGAAGTGGCTGCGTCATGACCCGGCCGATCCGAACTGGGCCGGCCGTGACCGTTTCGTCCTGTCGATGGGGCACTCGAGCCTCACCCTGTACATCCTGCTCTTCCTCTCCGGCTACGGCCTGGAACTCTCCGATCTGGAGGCGCTGCGCACCTGGGGGTACCGGACACCGGGCCATCCCGAGGTCAACCACACCCCGGGGGTGGAAACGACGACCGGCCCGCTGGGTCAGGGCGTCGGCAACGCCGTCGGCATGGCGATGGCCGCCCGCCGCGAGCGCGGCTTGCTGGACCCCGATGCCCCCGCGGGCGAGAGCGTGTTCGACCACACGGTCTGGGCGTTCGCCTCGGACGGCGACCTCGAGGAGGGTCTCAGCAGCGAGGCGTCGTCGCTGGCCGGTACCCAGGAGCTGGGGAACCTGGTCCTGGTCTACGACGCCAACCGGATCTCGATCGAGGACAACACCAGCATCGCGTTCACTGAGGACGTCGGCGCGCGGTACGAGGCCTACGGCTGGCACGTGCAGCACGTCGGCGACGGCGAGGACCTGGCGGCGGTCGACCGCGCCCTGGCCGCGGCCCAGGCGGAGATCAGCCGCCCGTCGCTGATCGTGCTGCGGACGATCATCGGCTGGCCCGCGCCGGGCAAGCAGAACACCGGCGCCGCCCACGGGTCGGCGCTGGGCGAGGACGAGGTCCGGGCGACCAAGGACATCCTCGGCTTCGACCCCGGCAAGACCTTCGAGGTCGCCCCGGAGGTGCTCGAGCACGCCCGCCAGGTCGCCGTCCGGGGCAAGCAGGCGCACACCCGGTGGCGGCAGCGCTTCGGTGCGTGGCGGGCTGGCCATCCCGAGGGCGGCGCGCTGCTGGACCGGCTGTCCACCCGGACGCTGCCGGAGGGCTGGGCGGACGCCCTGCCGGCCTGGGACGCCGATCCGAAGGGCGTGGCCACCCGGAAGGCCTCCGGCGAGGTTCTCGCCGCCCTGTATCCGGTCCTGCCGGAGCTGTGGGGCGGTTCGGCCGACCTGGCGGAGAGTAACAACACCGCGGTCAAAGGGGCGCCCTCATTCCTGCCCGCGGACCGGCAGACCAAGATGTGGTCCGGCGGCCCGTACGGCCGCACACTCCACTTCGGCGTCCGCGAGCACGCCATGGGCGCGATCATGAACGGCATCGCGCTGCACGGCGGGACCCGCGTGTACGGCGGCACGTTCCTGACCTTCTCCGATTACATGCGCGGTGCGGTCCGGCTGGCCGCGCTCATGCAGCTTCCGGTCACGTACGTGTGGACGCACGACTCCATCGGGCTGGGCGAGGACGGCCCCACCCACCAGCCGGTCGAGCACTACGCGGCGCTGCGGGCCATCCCCGGCCTGGACTTCGTCCGCCCGGCCGACGCCAACGAGACCGCAGTGGCGTGGCGCACCATCCTCGAGCACAACGACCGCCCGGCCGGGCTCTCGCTGTCCCGGCAGAACCTGCCCGTCTTCGACCGCACGGAGTTCGCGTCGGCCGAGGGCGTCGCCAGGGGCGGGTACGTGCTGGCTGAGGCATCAGGCGGCACCCCCGAGGTCATTTTGATGGGCACCGGCTCCGAGGTGCAGATCGCCGTCGCCGCCCGCGAGGTGCTGGAGGCCGACGGCGTCCCGACGAGGGTCGTGTCGCTGCCGTGCTGGGAGTGGTTCGCGGCCCAGGACCGGGCCTACCGCGAGCAGGTGCTGCCGCCCGCAGTGCGCGCCCGGGTGAGCGTCGAGGCCGGCGTGCCCATGGGCTGGCGGGAGTTCGTCGGCGACGCCGGCCGGATCGTCGGCCTGGACCACTTCGGCGCCAGCGCCGCCTACACCGTGCTGTACGAGCAGTTCGGCCTCACCGCCGATGCGGTCGTCGTCGCGGCGCGAGAAAGCCTGGATGCCGCCGGAGCACCGCCAGCCCGCCCCGGCCGGCCCGGACAGCGCCGGCGTCCTGCACACCCCCACCGGCGATCGCTGATCCGCCCCATTTCCCGTCCCCGAGCCCGGAAGGCACTGTCATGGCACCAAACCAGAAGCTAGCCGAGTTGTCGGAAGCCGGGGTCGCCGTCTGGCTCGATGACCTCTCCCGCGACCGTATCCGCAGCGGCGACCTGCAGTCACTGGTCGACGACTACTCCGTCGTGGGCGTCACCACGAACCCGACCATCTTCGCCGCCGCGATCAGCGCCTCCGGCTCCTACGACGACCAGGTACACGCGATGGCCGTCCGCAAGGTCAGCGTCGGGGAGGCACTGCGGACCATCACCGCCGCTGACGTCCGAGACGCCTGCGACCTGCTCACCCCGGTGGCGCAGCGCACCGGCCGCGACGGCCGGGTGTCACTGGAGGTGGCTCCCGGGCTGGCGCACGACACTGACGCCACCGCCGCGGAGGCGGCTCACCTGTGGTGGCTGGTCGACCGGCCCAACCTGTTCATCAAGATCCCGGCGACGCAGGAAGGGCTGGCCGCGATCACTACGTCCATTGCCCAGGGCATCAGCGTCAACGTCACTCTCATCTTCAGTCCCGGGCGGTACCGGGCGGTCATGGACGCCTACCTGTCCGGACTGGAGCAGCGCGTGCAAGACGGCGGATCGCTGACCGGGATCGAGTCAGTGGCCTCCTTCTTCGTTTCCCGCGTGGACACCGAAATCGACCGGCGGCTGGACAAGGCCGGCGCGGACCCCTCCCTCAAGGGCAAGGCCGCGCTGGCGAACGCACAACTCGCCTACCAGGCCTACGAGGAGGTCTTCTCCTCCGGCCGGTGGCGCGCACTGAAGGCGAAGGGCGCCAGCCCACAGCGCCCGCTGTGGGCCTCGACCGGCGTGAAGAACCAGGACTACCCCGACACCCTCTACGTCAGCGACCTCATCGCGCCGGACACGGTGAACACCATGCCGGAGAAGACCTTGAAGTCCTACGGCGATCACGGCAGCCCAGGCAAGCCCATCCAGAAGACCTACGACGAGGCCGCCCAGGTCATGGAAGCCGTCGCCGATGCCGGTATCGACCTCGACGATGTCTTCGGAGTCCTCGAGGACGAGGGCATCCAGAAGTTCGCCAGCTCCTGGGACGAACTCACCAAGTCAGTCCGCTCGGAACTCGAAGACAAGAAATAAGCGACCTCATCAACCGACACAGCAGGTGACCGCACCTGGCCGATACGACCGGCGCGAAGGCAGGAGTGACGTCCACAAAGGAGGAGCCGCATCGTTCTCTGTCCCTCTCCCGGACATTGACACCGGGACAGGAACCTTCCTGGCGGAGCGGGCCTCCTAGCAGCGCCCCGTGGGCGCCTTGTCTTACCGGGCGGCGCGGCACCTGCGCCGCCTATCGGAGCCGCCCAGGTCCGTATCTTCAGGTCCGGAACTGCCATGGTGTGCCAGGAGATCAGCAGATGTCAGTCCGCGGGCTGGGTCTTGGCGACCCAGTGATCTCCGCATTTCTCGAACGCCGTCTTCAGCGCCGCGTAGGCGGCCCGGTCGGCCTGATCCCCCTGGCCGTGGGCCCGGACCGCATCCTCGCGCGCCTGGCGGAACGCCGTCTGGGCTTCCTCCGGCGAGCGCTGCAACGTTCCGGGGAGCTCATCGGCA
>JAICWX010000215.1 GCA_025934635.1 Streptosporangiaceae bacterium
CCTGGAGCCGTTCATGGACGCCGAGTCGACCCCGGCCGAGCGGGCCCGCGGCAACGGCAAGGTGGTGCTGGCCACCGTCAAGGGCGACGTGCACGACATCGGCAAGAACATCGTCGGCGTCGTGCTCGGCTGCAACAACTACGAGGTCATCGACCTCGGCGTGATGGTGCCCGCCGCCACCATCCTGGACACCGCGGCGGCCGAGAAGGCCGATATCGTCGGGCTGTCCGGCCTGATCACGCCGTCGCTGGACGAGATGGTGAGCGTGGCGGCGGAAATGCAGCGCCGCGGCATGACGACGCCGCTGCTGATCGGCGGCGCCACCACCTCGCGGCAGCACACCGCGGTGCGCATCGCGCCCGCCTACGACCGGTCCACCCTGCACGTGCTGGACGCCTCCCGGGTCGCGGGCGTGGTGCAGAACCTCCTCGACCCGGGACGCGCGGCCGACCTGGACGAGGAGAACCGCGCCGAGCAGCAGCGGCTGCGCGAGCAGCACGAGTCCCGCCGGAGCCAGCCGCTGCTGTCCCTGGCAGCGGCCCGCGCGAACGCCGAGCGGCCGGACTTCACCGACCTGCCCGACCCGGCCTTCACCGGGGTGCGCGTCGTCGCTCCCCCGCTGGCCGAGCTGCGCGAGCTGATCGACTGGCAGTTCTTCTTCCTGGCCTGGGAGCTGAAGGGCAAGTTCCCGGCGATCCTGGACAAGCTCCCGGAAGCCCGTGAGCTGTTCGAGGAAGCCAACGAGATGCTGGACGAGATCATCGCCGGGGAGCAGCTGACCGCGCGCGGCGGCTACGGATACTGGCCGGCCCGCCGCGACGGCGACGACATCGTGGTCGCGGCCGGCTCCGGCGGTGAGCTGCGGATTCCCATGCTGCGGCAGCAGACGGTCAAGCCGGACGGGCGGCCGAACCGGTGCCTGGCCGACTACCTGGCGGACGAGGCGGATCACGTCGGCGGGTTCGCGGTCGCCATTGGTGGGGCCGAGGAACTCTCCCGGCACTACGAGGCGGAGAAGGACGACTACAAGTCGATCATGGTGAAGGCGCTGGCCGACCGGCTGGCCGAGGCGTTCGCCGAGTACACGCACCTGCGGGCCCGCCGCAACTGGTACGACCCGGACGAGGCGCCGGCCCTCGAGGACCTGCACGCCGAGCGGTTCCGCGGTATCCGGCCCGCGTTCGGCTACCCGGCCTCACCGGACCACAGCCTCAAGCACGAGCTCTTCTCGATGCTCGGGGCGCAGGACTTCGGCATGGAGCTCACCGAGTCATTCGCCATGAGACCGGCCGCCAGCGTATCGGGCCTGCTCTTCGCCCACCCTGACTCGCGCTACTTCACCGTCGGGCGGATCGCGCGCGACCAGGTGGAGGACTACGCCAGGCGGCGCGGGATCCCGTTCGAGCAGGCGGAACGCTGGCTGGCGCCCAACCTCGCCTACCAGTAGAGGAGGCCGGGCAGGGCGAACCGCCGGGACGCACTATTTCCGGGGAGCCTGGCTTCGAAGGGTGTGTACCGTTTAGTCATGGCCGCTGACGCATCGCCGGGCTGGATGGTCCCTTCGGCGCGGTTGTGGCGGATGCGGCTGAGTCAGGTGGCGGTGACGGGACCGGTGCTCGCCCTGATCGCGGGGGTGGCGGCCGGGCTTGCGGTGGGAGCCTGGGCGGGGGCGGTGGCAGCGGCGGTCGTGGCCGTGGCAGCGGGGGCTGTCTTGTGGGTCGAGCGCCGGCGCTACCGGGCCTGGGCGTACCGCGAGCGGGAAGAGGACCTGATCGTGTCGCGCGGCGTGCTCGTCCGCCGGGTTTCGGTGGTGCCGTACGGGCGGATGCAGTACGTCGAGATCACGGCCGGGCCGTTCGAGCGGGCGTTCCGGCTGGCCACGGTGCAGCTGCATACGGCGGCGGCCGCCAGCGACGCGCGGATCCCGGGTCTGGAGCGGGAGGAAGCCGCGCGGCTGCGGGACCGGCTTGCCGTGCTCGGCGAGGCCAGGGCCGCCGGGCTGTGACCGGGGAGCTGGGGGCCGGCTGGCATCGCCTGCATCCGCTGTCGCCGCTCATCAACGCGGGCCGCCTGCTGTCCAGCCTGCTCGGCATCGCCGTGCTGAGCCTGGTCACGGCCGATGGCCTCCAGGCCTACGTCATCCAGGCGGCGGGGGCGGCCGCGCTGGTGGTGGCCGGTTTCGTCCGCTGGCTCGTCACCCGGTGGAAGCTGGACGGCGCCACGCTGCGCATCGAGACCGGCCTGCTGCGCCGGGATTCCCGGCAGCTCCCGATGACGCGGATCCAGGCGGTCGACGTGGTGCGGCCGTTCCTGGCGCGCGTGCTGGGCCTGGCGTGCCTGCGGATCAGGCTGGCCGGGGCCGGGAAGGGCGGCGACCGGCTGGCCTACCTCACCGTCGGGGAGGCCGCTCAGCTGCGGGCCGTGCTGCTGGCCGGGCACCACGGTCTTGACCCGGCGGCCCCCGAGCCCGCCGAGCGGCCGGTGATCACCGTCCCGGCTGGCCGGGTGATCGGGGCCACGCTGCTGCGGGCCGCGCCCAGGTTCCTGGGCCTGGCGGCGATCGCGATAGCCGCCGCCGAGGCGACGCCCGCCCTGTTCCTCGCCTCGGAGTCCACCCTCGGCGTGATCGCGCTCGGGCTCGTGACCAGGACCTGGCGGCAGCTGACGGGCCGCTACGGCTTCACGGTAGCCACCTCCCACGACGGGATCAGGATCCGGCGCGGGCTGCTGAGCACGGTGGCAGAGACGATCCCGTTCGGCCGGGTCCAGGCGGTGCGGCTGGTGCAACCACTGATCTGGCGCCCGTTCGGCTGGTGTCGTCTTGTGGTTGATGTTGCGGGCGTAGCGGGCCGGGACTCCGGGTCCAAGGCCGGCGGCCTGACCAAGGCCCTGCTGCCGGTAGGCCCCCTGAGCGAGGCGCAGTACCTGATCCGGCTGATTTACGGTCCCGACCTGCCGGAGCTGGCCCGGCCGCCGGAACGGGCGCGGGTCAAGGCGCCGCTGAGCTACCACTTCCTCGCTTCGGGGCACAACGAGCTGATGGCCGTCACCGTCACCGGGCGGGTGACCAGGAAGACCGCGTACATGAAACTGGAGAAGCTGCAGAGCGTCCGGTTCACCCAGGGGCCGGCGCAGCGGCGGCTGTCGCTCGCCTCGGTGCACGGCGACGCGGCCGGGCGGTGGGCGCACGCGGCCTTCCGGGATCGCCCGGCCGACCAGGCGCGGGAACTCCTCGACGAGCTGGCCGCCCTCGGCCGGAGGGCGCGCAGCGCGGAGGCTAGCGGCCCGGCTGGTCCCTGACCGCTGCTGCGACCTGGCCGTCTACCACGACGCGGCGCCGGGGGTCGCGGTGCTCGAGAGCGCTCGGGCGGTCGCTCCCTCCGCCGTCTCTGAACCGAGATGGTGCGCAGGGGACTGCTGAGGTTAGGGGCGGGTCGCCGTGCCGTAGCGCGATCGCTAGCTCCCGGCGCGGACCCGGTAGCGCATGTGCGTGACGCGCTGCGCCGGCTCTTTGACGTCCGGGGTGGTCAGGCAGCGTTCCAGGGTGAGCTCGACGTGCTCGGCGGGCAGGTGGCCGAACAGCCGCCGCCCCTGGCCCAGCAGTACCGGCACGACGTGCAATTCCAGCTCGTCGACTTCCCCGGCCCGCAGCAGGGCCTGCGCGGCCCCGGCTCCCATCACCATCACGTCGCCGTCCCCGGCGGCCTCGCGGGCCTGCGCCGCGCACTCGCCCACATCGGTGACGTAGCGGACGCTGCCCGGCGGCGGCTCGTCCGGGACCTTGTGCGTGAGGATGAAGACCGGCACGCCGTCGTGATGGTCGCCCTGCCAGCGGCGTGCGTGCTCGTAGGTGCGGCGGCCGGAGATGACGGCCCGGCTGGCCATCGCCTCGGCATACACCTGGCCGCTCGGTCCCGGGTCGTCGCGCCGGTCCAGCCAGTTGAACAGGCGGAACCCGCCGACGCCCATCGGGTCGTCCATGCTGTCCTGCGGCCCGGTGACGTAGCCGTCCAGGGAGATGGTCATGTCCACGCGGATGACTCCCATCGGTCAGCTCTCCTTTCGCACGTGGTAGCGCAGGTGGGTGACGCCGCGGTCCTCGATCCCCACGGGTTCGAAGAAGATCGGCACGCCGTCACGCGGCCAGTCCGGCGGCGGGTGATGGGTGACCACGACCATCGGCACCTCGCCGCCGGGATGGCCGTCCCAGCCGTTGGTGATGTCGTAGAGCCGCCGGCCGACCACGGTGGCGCCCTCGTTGTCCACCTCGGCCGTCAGCAGGTCAGCCGTCTTCCGCGACACGTGCAGCTCGGGGATCCCCGCGCCCAGCTTCACCGCGACGTCACCGCTGCCGTAGAAGCCGAACAGCTCATCGCAGCCGTCGTCCGGATCGGCGATGAAGCCGTCCAGCGACATCGCCAGGTGCGCGATTACCTCGCCCATTGTGTACCTCCCGTTGTCAGAAGGTAAGACGGTCGTGTGGGTGTCAACTCATCGAGGAGGGATACGGGGCCATGGTCGAGCACCTGAATGTGCCCCCGCGGGTCAGTGGCGCTAGCGGGTCCCAGGCGACGCTGGTTCGGACAGGGCAAGGGCCTCGGCGGCCAGGCCTACCTGCCGCATCGAGTCGCGGACGGCCTGCGCCGCCGCGGTGGCCTGGTCGGTCAGGCCGCTGATCTCGGCGATGGCATGCTCGTCGGCGGCGGTGCGGGCGACGAGGTCCAGGTAGCTGTCATTGAGGTTCGAGATCCGCAGCGCGTCGTGCAGGTCCCGGATGGCGGACCTGGCCGCGCGTACCTCCGCCGCGTAGCGCTCCACCGCGGTGACCCTGGACTCGATGGCGTCCTGGGCCAGCTGCAGGGCACGCTGCTGCGGTCCGAGGACGGAGGAGGTCAGGGGCCCGCTGCTGGCAGCGGCGTTGTATTCGTACTCGGCGCGCAGGTCCGTGATGTCGCGCAAGGCGATCGCGATCTGCCACTCGTGCCACCGCAGCGTGGATTCCGCCAGGATGTCGGGAGACTGCCCTGCATCGCCGGTGACCGGATCATCGTCAGTGACCGGATCGAGCGCGGCGCCGATGGCGATCTGGGCGCGGATCAGCAGCTCGCGGCTCAGCCGGTCCAGGGCGGAGGGCAGCACGACCTGGTCGCGGTGACGGAGCTGATACAGCGGCTCGGCCAGGCCGACCGGGTCGCGGGCCAGGCTGGCGCCGATCAGGCGCCGCCGCTTGCGGTCGCGCAGGGCCGGGCTGGCCACCGGCATGATGTCCCAGGACGGATCGCCGGGCATCAGGCGCCGACCGTCCCCGGGCCGCGCCAGCGGTGCCGAGGACTACGAATTACCGACACACAGGCTCCTAAAGCGCACCACAGAGGCTCAGTGTCGCATCTTCGCCACGGAGTCGCCATCCCGGACTGACCGCCCGGAAGCCGGCCGGCCTGTGACGTAGATCGCGCCGGGGAGCCGGACGAAATGGCGGCGGGCGCCGGTTTTACCGGGCAAGGAGGAAACGCGACGTGAGCAGCAGCCTGATCTTGATCATTGCGCTGTCGGTACTGCACGTCGCCGTATTCTCGCTCATGTTGTGGATCCGCTTCCGGCGGGACGAGGCCAATGGCGCCGGGCGCGAGACCGCGAAGGTCAGGCTGTGCACCGTGTGCAGCGAGCCGGCCACCTACCTGGGATACGACGGGCTCGACCCGGATGAGCAGCGCCACCCGGACACCGGTCGGCCCTACTCCGTCAACGCGGCCCACTATCAGCCGCTGTGCGCGGCCCACTGCTGAGCCGGACATCCGGGCGCTGCCGGGCGGCGGCGGTGCCGTGCTGACCAATGCCGGCGGCACCTATCTGGGCGATCCGGCGCTCGAGCCGGTCTTCGACGAGCTCGACCGGCGGCACGGTCAGGTGCCGTACTCGTCGGGCAGGCGCATCGCGGGTCCCCCGACCTGCAGGCCGAGTGGTTCCGCGCGTCCGGCCGGCTCCTCCCATGCCTCCTGGCGGCCGAGGGCGGTGAGGTCGAGCCACGGGTAGCCGTTGTGGAACTCCTCGATGCCGCGGCCGAACGTCGAGTACGTGTGGAAGACCTCGTCGCCGACCCGCAGGAACGCGCTGATGCCCGGCATCTCCTCACCGCGCATGTCCGGCGTCCACCCCCCGCCGGTCCACGGCGTCCCGGCCGCGGCCAGTTCGGCTTCGGTGCGGAAGTGCAGCAGCACCGGCGCGACCCGGTCGTCGAGGGTGGCGTGGAAGTCGTAGTTGAAGTCGCTGCCGTACGAGGAGTACCAGGGAAACGTCCAGCCCATCCGCTCGCGGTACGCGGCGAGCTTGGCGTAAGGCGCCCGCGACACCGCCACCAGCGTGGTGTTGCGCACGTGCAGCTGCCGCAGCCGGCCGATCTGGTCGGCGGCCGAGGAGCAGCTCGAGCAGGCAGTGTCCCAGTCCGGGCTGAGCATGAAGTGGTGCATCACCAGCGGCAGGCGGCCCTCGAACAGGTCGAGCAGGCCCGCCGGCCCGTCCGGGCCCTCGAACGTGTACGGCTTGTCCATGCGCACCATCGGCAGTCTCCGGCGATCGGCGTTGAGCCGGTCCCGGGCGCGGGTCACTTCCTTCTCCCTGGCCAGCAGTTCCAGCCGGGCGGCGAGCCACTCCTCGCGCGACACGATCTCGGGCAGGTTCCCCGGCGTCTTCATCTCGATCCCTTCTCGGCGCTCAGGGCGCGGTGCCGAGGTCGTCGGAGCGTCCGGCCGCCAGGCGCGGCCACTGGGCGATAGGACGTCCGCCCGGCCACGCCGATAGCGGCGGCCAGTCGGGGGAACCGCCGTCAGTTCGCGTGTTGGAGCGGTGCTGCGGCCAGCCCGGGGGCGAGTCCTCCCAGCTCTCCTGGCGCCCGTGGACGGTCAGGTCCATAAGCGCGTAGCTGTAGTCCATAGCCTCCACGCCGCGGCGTTTCGTCCAGTAGGTCTCGAATACCTGGCCGCCGTCCCGCAGGTAGCACACCAGGTGGAACAAGCCGATTTCGCGGTCGCCCAGCAGCGGGCCGAGGGAAGGCTGGGCGGAGTACCAGGGCATCTCCCAGCCCATGAAGTCGCGGTAGCGAAGGCCCTCGCGGTAGGACGCCTGGGGGTCGGCCGCACCGGAGGCGACGTTGCGGCCCTGGAGGAAGACCGCGTAGGTGATGTCGCGGGAGTGCAGGTAGGACAGCTCGGTGACCTGGCTGGTGTAGAACGTGCAACCTTCACACTGCTCGGGCGCGGGCCGGCCAGGGTTCCACATGAAGTAGTAGGCGATGAGCTGCCGGCGTCCTTCGAACGCGTCGAGCAAGGTGAGCGGCCCGCCGGGCCCGATCAGCTCGGTACCGGCGTCGACCTCGGTCATGGGCAGCCGCCGCCGGGCCGCGGCGATCGCGTCGCCTTCCCGGGTGTGCGCCTTCTCCCGGAGCCGCAGCCGGTCAAGCTCGGCCTGAAAGGCGGCCCGGTCAACGGCGGCGGGCAGGCCAGGCGCGCGGCCATTGCCAGGGTCTGCTGTCATGGTGCTCCCTTGCATCACGTCGGATTCGTCACCCGCAGGAGCCTAGGGCCGAGCGGCTGATGGCCGGCAACGGTTCGGCGGTGACCGAAAGGTGGCGTCGCCACCGCTGCCCCGCAGGATCCGGTGGAGCGGCTCGCGCCTCCAACGTAGTGTTGACGTGCGGGAATTCGGGGGCAAGCGCCGATTCGGGCGGTGCCGGATCGACCGGAGGCAACCAGTGATCAGGTTCCAGCTGAGCGGTGAGGTCCTGGGACGCACCCGGTTCGCGTTCTCGCCGTTGAGCGAGGTGACGCTCAGCCTCCGGCTCCTTGGACGGCCGCACCTCGCCCACCTGCATGCACGGTGGCTGCACCTGACCCGCGGCCGCCTGAGCGGAATGGATCTGCCGTTGCTCTTCGCGGTCGCCCCGCCCGGGAAATGGATCCCGTCGTGCCTCGTACCGGTAGCGGAAACCACCCGGGTCACCATCGAGGAACAGCTAACGGATCTCACGCAGCTGCCGCCCGAGGGGCTGACGGCCGACTTGAACCAGATCTGGGGCGACCGGTCACGTCCAGCGTGCCTGACGGACCTGATGGAGGCCGGCGCTCGCGGGCCGGGCATCCTGGCCGAGAGACTGTGGGAATACTGGACCGTGGCGATCGCGCCGCACTGGCACCGTATCTGTGCGGTACTCGAGGCAGACGTGGCGTTCCGGATGGGCGCACTGGCGGAGCGCGGCCTGTTCGCGCTCCTGGACGACCTGCATGCCGAGGCCACCGTGCAGGGGCACGACCTGCTGGTGGACAAGCCGCACCACGCGGACGCAACCTACCGCGCGACCCAGCTCGTACTGACACCATCCGTCTTCGGCTACCCCAACCTCACCGTCGAAGACGGCGAGCCGGGCGCCTTCGGCCTCACCTATCCGGCCCACGGCGTGGGACGGGTATGGGAAGGCCTGGAACCGCCCGATCATGAAACGGACAACCAGCTCGCCGCTCTGTTCGGCCGCACCCGGGCGGCGATCCTGGAGCGCGCCGCCCTCCCGGTCACCACCACGCAGATCGCGCGCGAGTTCGGCCAGAGCCCTGGATCGGTCAGCGAGCACCTCACGGTGCTGAAAGCCAACGGCCTGCTCTACAGCCGGCGAACTGGCCGGAGCGTGCTGTACTGGCAGACGCCCTTGGCCCAGAGCATGATCAGCACCCAGCGCACATCCGCCACGCTGCGACCCGGCAGCGTCTCCTAAGTCCTGGCCGCTGCTGTCCTGATCGCCGTCCCGCCTGCCCTGCCTGCGGAAACCGGCTAATAAATTCCTTGCCTACCGAAAATATGCCTCAGGTCAGGCGCGCGGCTATGGAATTAATGCTCCAGGCCAGGTGCACACGGGATTGGGGCAACTGTGAGAATCGCATTCTCGGCGATCATGGTTTTCTGTGCGGGCACACTCGTGGCGACATGCTCTCCCGCGTCCGCCTCGTCATCCCCCGGGCCGACCGGACACGCATATACCTATGTCCGCCACTACGTGGCCGGGCAGGTATCCCGGTACAGCTATACCGAGGACCAGAACGGGGCCGAGGTCACCGCGGTAGCCCGGCTGAAGTCCTATGTCCGCCACGGCATCGGCGGAGAGCAGGTCAGGTGGATCGCGCTGAACGCGGACGGCCAGGATCTGAGCGCGCAGGCCAAGGCGTTCCCGCCCTATGACATCTCGCTCGATCCGAGGGACCCGGATGGTCTCGCCCTGCCGGATACGCAGAAGGCGCCCCAGCTGCAGGGCCCGGTGGACGACCTGCTTACCTTTTACGTCGGCCTGAGCAGCCGGGTCGGCATCGACGAGCTGCACCAGCCCGGCCAGTCACAGGTGGCCCCCTCGCTGCTGCCCGGGAACTTCTCCAGCCCCACCGCGCCGGTGGGGCAGGATCTGGTTCAGCTGACGACCACGCTGACCAGCCTGAGCGCCCGGCGGGCTACGTTCACGTCGTCCTACCAGCCGCCGCCCGGAGGCGGGCTCACGCTCACTCAGCCCTTCATGAGCAGCCCCGTGTGCGGCTCGGTCCCGAACAACTTCGAGCTCGTCCAGGCGGAAGGAACACAGTTCGTCGCGCTGTGGGGGTGCGAGTCGTTCACCGTCACCACCGTGGTCGACCGGCCCAGCGGGCGGATCGTCTCGGCCCAGATGACCAATCCGCTTCAGCTCGACGGAGTCCTGTGCCAGGACGCGGCGCTGACCGAATGCACGTCCATCCCGCCCACCACGCTGCTCCGGACCGTCCAGCTCACCAGGGGTTAACCAGCGAGGCCCGGGCTACCGGGCTGGCTCGTCGGTGCCATCGCCGCCCTGCCGCCAGTTCTTGGCGAGGGCGACGAGGCCGCGAACCACGTCGGGAGGCAGGCCCGGAGTGCTCGCGATGTGCCACAGCGTCGGGTCTTCATGCTCGGCCTGCCCAAGCTCCGGCGACCCCGCCTTGGGTTCCCCGCCTGCGAGTATCCGCCGGCACGAACCCGGAGCCCAGCCGAGCCGGTTCTCGACCATGCCCAGGGTGCTGGGGGAAACGTGCTGGCCGTTCTCGAGCTTTCCCAGCGTCCGCTCGGTGACCCCCGTCGCCTCGGCAAAGGCCCGCCTGTCCCGCATGCCGAGCTCGACCCGGCGCGCGATGACGTAATCGGCAAGCCGCTGCCAGTCCTCACCGGCCATCTGACCGCCCTTCCCGCGACTCGATGCTAGTCCCGCCTCCAGCCACATGACCATCCCTACCCGAAGAAGACAGAAAATTCTAGCTCTTCTGCCCACACATCACGATACAGGGTTGCACTTCTCTTCTCGACTCATCTTGCCAATACTCTTTACTTCCTACCCGTGCTCGCCTAAAGTGCCTACTGAAGGGACTAGCTTCCTGTTTCTTCCTAAGTTTACCGGAATCAGCGCGCTGCAGGCCGGCGGCGTCCTCGCGCTTACATGGAGGGGAGCGCGAGGGCGCTCCGGCCGCGCAGCCGGACGCGCCGGCCCGGCGGGGTCGGCCCGGCGGGCCGGCCCGGGACCTCAGCTAGCCCTGGACCTCAGCTAGCTGAGGGGGCTCGGCGCGCCATACCGGATCCTCAGCACGGAATCGCCCGAAGGCAGCGTGACCCGTTGCGCGGATGCGGGAAGGTACGGGGCCCGCTGCCCGTGAATGAGCGCGAGCATCGAGCCGAGGTATGCGGCACCAGTCATATGCGCCGCGCTGTCCACCGTGGCCAAGTCCATTGACCGCAGCAGGCTGGCAGGTCCGCCACCAGGCGACTGGCTGACGAAATCCACGATGCGCACGGGGTGGCGCTGGGCCATGAAGGCGAGGAGGTCCAGCAGCCGGGGATCGACAGCGCCGCTGAGAAGCTGTGCCCTGGCCGCGGGCGAGGCCTTGATACGGCTGTTCGCCAGCAGCTGGGTGCCAGCCCCCTTCCTGTTACGCAGGTCCGTTTGCCAAACGGCGTCGAAGCTGGCGGCGCCGCCGGGATAGACCACGCGGATGTCGATCCGGGTAGTCCCGCTGCCGAAGCTGGCGATTTTGGCCGGGGCGTAGACAGAGGCCAGCCGGCTCCCGTACTGAGCTCGGACAGGCCCGGTGGCGACCACCAGAGCAGAGCCGAGCGGATCATCCGACGTCGGCCCGAGCTCCCACACGTTCCCGGCCGGGAAGCCCGCGCTGACCAGGGCCGCGCATACGTGGGGGTCACATGACACGGTGGCGGCCCGGTCGACCTGCTGCAGGATCCAGGCGACGGCCTGATTCCTGGCCTTGGTCTGGGCATCGACTCCCGTGCTCAGCGGAGTATGGTTGCCCGCCAGCTGGTCAGACGCCGGGCCGGCCCGAGGGAGATTGAGGGCGAGCACGCCGACCGCGGCGGCCAGCAGGCCCACCGCCAGCAGTACCGGCGTCCGACGGCGCCACCGGGTGCGATGACGGCTCCCGTGCCGTGCCGACCGGGGCCCGGACGCTGACCCGGGTCCGGACGCCGGGCGGGCACTGATCAGGCCCTCGCCGCTACCGTGCCGCGGCCTGGGCGGCATGGCCAGCGCAGGCTGTGAGCCGGGTGTCTCCTCATCCGCGAACGGCGGCGGGACCACGGGCAGCATCGGTCCCGCCAGCCGCGCTCCGGCGGCCACCAGCTCGCCGAGCGCCTCGCGGGCCGACGGCCGGCCCGCTGGGTCCTTGCTGAGGCACCGGTAGACCAGCGAACCCAGCGGTTCGGGCAGCCTGCCCATGCGCGGCTCGGCCTGAAGGATGGCATAGGCCGTGGCGGTCAGCGAGTCGCCCCGGAAGGGCAGCTCGCCGGTACCCGCGAATACCATCGTCACGGCCCACGACCACATATCGGCCGCCGTGGTCACCCGGGTGCCAGCCAACTGCTCAGGGGCCATGAACGCCGGGGTCCCCATCGGGACGTCGCCGGAAAGAGCCGTGGTCATCCCGGGAACGGCCGCCAGCCCGAAGTCGATCACCACGGGCCCGTCGGGCCCGAGCATGACATTGCCCGGCTTGAAGTCGCGATGCACCATTCCCGCGGCATGCACCGCGCCCAGCGCGGTCAGCGTGGCGACGGCGATGCGCTCAAGGGCAGCGCCGCCGCGAGGCCCGAATTGCTCGACTATCTCGACCAGCGATGACCCGCTGACGTATTCACTGACGATGAACGGCCGCCGTTCGAAGATCCCCGCGTCCAGAACCTGCGCGGTACAGAACCGGGCGACCCGCTGCGCGGCGGCGACCTCTTTCAGGAACCGGCTCCGGACCTGCGGGTCGGTCGTCGGCGGCAGAAGCTTGACCGCCGCCGGGCTTCCGGCCGGGCCTTCAGCCAGGAACACGACGCCCTGCCCGCCCTCGCCCAGGCGGCCGAGCAACGCGTAGGCACCCACCTGGCGCGGATCCGTTTCGCGCAAGGCGAGCATCTCAGGCATTGTGGGCCAAGCCGATGTCACCCGGCCATTTTGCCTCCGGCGGCCCAGCGCACGCCATCATTCCCTTTATTAATCAACGGGAGCGGCGTTCCTGCTCCTGGGCCGGCGGCAGCCGTCGGGCCAGCGGCATAAGCTACAGGGAGGCGTGTTGCATATGGTGTAGGTGTGACTAAAATACTACACTTCGCGGAGTTACGGGCCAACGGCCAGTCCGATGTCGCCGTCAGACGCGCCCGGGCTGCCTGGTGCGACTCCGACGACCCGTACGGCGCGAGCGGCGTCAACCTCACCGTCCACGGCCTGGACGGTGAAGGGGGCGGTGCTGACCTGGCCGCTGCCGAGCCGGAACTGACCCCAGAGCCGGTAGGTGCCGGCCTCCTCGAAGTGAACGTGTACGGGCAGGTCGGTCCCGAACGTGGTGCCGGGGAGCGCGAAGACCGGGCGGCCGGAGCCGTCACGCACATCGGCGTGCTCGTGGGCGAAGGTCTGCCCGTCGGCGCGCATGATGACGATGTGCCTGGCGGCGGCCAGGTAGGGCCGGAGGTTGTGCAGCGGCTGGCCCGTGCGCGCATCCGCGAGGCTGAATGTGTCGAGTCGGAGTCCCCGCTGGCGTTCGCCGCGCTGCAGCGGCTGCTGTGGCCGCTGCGCAAGGGCGCGGGCGGGCTTCCGGCGCCACAGCGGGCCGCGTTGCAGGCAGCGTTCGGTGAGGTCGAGAGCGGCGGCGACCGGTTCCTCGCCTTCCTCGGAACGACGCCCACTGGCTCGACGAGGCCTCGGCCCACGCGCTGCTGTTCGTCGCCCGCCGCCTGCAAGCCGAACGGGTCGCCTTGCTGTTCGCCGCGCGCGACGGCCTCGGTCCGGCTTCGACGCCGGCGAGCTGCCGTGCCTCACGCTCGGCGGGCTGAGCGGCGAGGCGGCCGGCCAGCTACTCCGCGGCCGCGGTCCGGGGGACGTGGACGCCGCGGTGCGGGATCAGCTCGTCGCCGCCACCGCGGGCAATCCGCTGGCCCTCGGCGAGCTGGCCGAGGTCCTGTCCGCTGACCAGCTGTCCGGCCGTGAACCTGGCGATTCTCCCGGTGCGACGCTCCCCCGCCGGCTCATAGCGTCCCGGTATCAACCGACATAAGGAGCCACCGATGACCAGTATCACCGCCCCCACTGGCCAGCACCGACCGGGCTGACCCTCATCGCGGCGGTCTACATCGGGTTCAGCGTGGCCGACGGACGCTGGAAGGTCATCGCCATCGAGAGCCGCGTGGCCGGGTTCTTCGTGGTCGTGGCCGCGGTCAGTGTCAGCGGATCGGCCTGGCTGCTCGTGCTCGGGCTGGCCGGTCACGGCCTGAAGGACCTGTGGCAGCACCGCACGCAGTTCGTCCGGAACACGCGCTGGTGGCCGCCGTTCTGCGCCACGGTCGACTGGGTCACCGCCGGCATCCTGACCGCCGCGATGTCGACGGGAGTCCTGTTCCATGGCTAGGCGCGAGCCGCCGGGCCCGTGATCACCGCTCCCGGCTCACCCGTTCGGCGGCGTTACCGGCATCCGCCGCCGCCCGCGCGGCCAGCCGGGACAGCTCGGGCTCGAGCTTGCCCAAGCCGACGTTGATGTCCACCAGAGCGGCTGCGCTGCGGGCCGAAGCCGCCGCGAGCACCGCCCCGGTCACGGCGTCGCCGCGCAGGTTCGGGTTGCCGGCCTCGGCCACCTGCACGGCCATCACCGCTACCCGCGCGCCGATCTCCGCGATCTCGAGCGGGACGACGGCCGCCTCGTGCAGGGCTTCCCGCGTCCGGAGCTTGAGGACGGCCTGGTAGGCGCGGGCATCGAGGTCCACCAGGCCGGTCAGCCGGCGGCGCAGCTCGTCGGCCGCCTCCGCCAGGTCACCGGCCCCGGGGAGCCTGCTGACGGAGAACCGCGCAGCCATGGCCACGAGCCCGGCGGCCAGCGCGCCGGTCACCGCGGCCGCGCCGCCGCCGCCCGGGGTGGGCGTGCGAGCGGCGAGCTCGTCGAGGAAGCCGCGTACCGGCTGGTCCAGGGACGAGCTCACGAAAGCCCTATGACCAGGCCGTCGTCGTCGAGATCGATACGGGCCGCGGCCGGATTCGAGCCGAGCCCGGGCATCGTGCGCATGTCGCCGCAGATCGGGTACACGAAGCCCGCTCCGACCGAGGCCCGCACCTCGCGGACGGGCAGGGTCCAGCCGGTCGGCGCGCCCTTCAGGGCGGGATCGGAGGAGATGGACAGGTGGGTCTTGGCGATGCACACCGGCAGGTGCCCGAAGCCGGCCCGCTCGTAGGTGTCCAGCTGGGCGGCGGCCTGGCTGGAGTAGCTGACGTCGGCCGCGCCGTACACCTTGGTGGCGACGGCGGCGATCTTTTCCCGCAGGCTGGCGGTGTCGGGGTAGAGAAAGCGGAAATCCGACGGCTCGGCCGCGGCCTCGCTCACCGCCTCGGCCAGCTCGATGGCGCCCCGGCCGCCCTCGGCGAAGTGCGTGCACACCGCGGCCCGGGCCCCGAGTTCCGCCGCGATCTCCCTGATGGCCTGGTGCTCGCTCGGGTGGTCGGTGGGGAAGCTGTTGATCGCCACCACCGGGGAGACGCCGTGCAGCCGGATGTTCTCGAGCTGCTTGCGCAGGTTCGCCGCGCCGGCGGCCACGTCGTCGGGGTTCTCGCGGAGCAGGTCCTCGGGGAGCGCGCGGCC
>JAICWX010000513.1 GCA_025934635.1 Streptosporangiaceae bacterium
GATGACCGGCATGCCCTCGCTGGCCTTCTCCCGGGCCCGCTGGAAGACCAGCCGGATGTGCCGCTCGGTCTCGCCGACGTACTTGTTCAGCAGCTCCGGGCCCTTGATGTTGAGGAAGAAGCTCTTGCCTTCCTTGGCTGACGCGTCGGTCGCCGCGTCCTTCGCGGTCTTGGCCGCGACCTTCTTGGCCAGCGAGTTGGCGACCGCCTTGGCGATCAGCGTCTTGCCGCAGCCGGGCGGCCCGTAGAGCAGGATGCCCTTCGGCGGCCGCAGCTGGTGCTCGCGGAACAGGTCGGCGTGCAGGTAGGGCAGCTCGACGGCGTCCCTGATCTGCTCGATCTGGCCGGCCAGGCCGCCGATGTCGGAGTAGGAGATGTCCGGGACTTCCTCGAGGATGAGCTCCTCGACCTCGGCCTTGGGGATCCGCTCATAGACGTATCCCGACCGGGACTCGAGCAGCAGGCTGTCCCCGGCCCGCATCGTCTCGTGCAGCAGCGGCTCGGCCAGCCGGACCACGCGCTCCTCGTCGGCCTGGGAGATGACCAGGGCGCGCCTGCCGTCGGCGAGGACCTCCTTGAGCATGACGACCTCGCCCACCGTCTCGTACGACTGGGCGATGACGACGTTGAGCGCCTCGTTCAGCACGACTTCCTGGCCGGGGCGCAGCTCGGCCAGCTCCACGTTCGGCGACACGTTCACCCGCATCTTGCGGCCGCCGGTGAACACGTCGCAGGTGTCATCCTCGTTCGCGTTCAGGAAGACGCCGAACCCGGACGGCGGCTGAGCCAGCCGGTCCACTTCTTCCTTCAGCGCGACGATCTGGTCACGTGCCTCGCGCAGCGTCGCGGCCAGCCGCTCGTTCTGGGCGTTGACCCCGGACAGGCTCCCCTCGGTCTCATGCAGCCGTTCCTCGAGCATCCGGACCTGCCGGGGTGAATCCGCGAGCCTGCGCCGCAGTACCGCGATCTCCTCATCAAGGAAGGAGATCTGAGCATTAAGGCTCTTCACCTCATCGTCGTGCCGTCCACGTCCGCTCTCGTCTCTGGTGGGCACGGCCCTCACCTCCTTCTCCTGCACCGTTAACTGGACTCTACCTATTCGCGGGCCATCCCTAACCTCCCGGCACCGTATCGGCGCCGTTTTGCTGCCCGCGAACGTACCAGTCAGTCACATTTGCATCACTACGCGTTACCGTTCACACGGGAGGTAACAGCTCAGCCCGTTCGGCTGAATGATCTTCTTCCTGGGCTGCCTTGGCGGGCCTGCGCCGGCGGGGCGGCGGGACCACCCCGGGAGCGAGCCGCCGGGCGGTCACCAGGAACCCGGTGTGACCCACCATGCGGTGGCCGGGCCGGACGGCCAGGCCCTCCACGTGCCAGGGGCGGTTCATGCTCTCCCAGGCGGCCGGCTCATCGAAGGCGCCGTGCCCGCGCAGCGCCTCCACGGTACGCGAGAGCTGGGTCGTGGTGGCGACGTAACAGCAGGCCAGGCCGCCGGGCGCGAGCACCGAGGCAACGCCGTCCACCAGGTCCCAGGGGGCCAGCATGTCGAGGATGACCCGGTCGAAGTCGGCCAGCCCGTCGGCGGAGAACTCGCCGGTGACCAGCTGCCAGGCCGGCGGCGCGCCGCCGAAGAACTGCTCCACGTTCTTCCGCGCGACCTCGGCGAAGTCGGGCCTGCGCTCGAACGAGACCACGGTGCCCTGCTCCCCCACGGCGCGCAGCAGCCAGCAGCTCAGCGCGCCCGAGCCGGCGCCGGCCTCGAGCACCCGCGCGCCCGGGAACACGTCGGCGAACGCCACGATCTGGGCCGCGTCCTTGGGGTAGACGACCGCCGCGCCGCGCTTCATGGCCAGCGTGTAGTCGGCCAGCAGCGGGCGGAAGACGACGTACGGGGTACCGCCGAGCGAGCGGACCACGTTCCCGTCCGGGCCGCCGATGATGTCGTCGTGGCTCAGCATGCCCCGGTGGGTATGGAACGACGCGCCGGCCCGGAGCGTGATCAGGTGGGTGCGCCCCTTCGGGTCGGTCAGCTGCACCGGCTCGCCCGGCGTCAGCGGCCCCTGCCGCGGTTTGGTCATGGTGGTCAGGGTAGCGGGCCGCGCCACCGGACCAGACGCGGCCGCTCAGACGCCGGCGAAGGCATGGTCGACGTCGCGGGTGGCCAGCACGCCGTACACCTGGCCGGAGGGCTCGACCAGCAGGTACTCGGTGGCCGGGGCGCGGCGGATCGCGTCGAGCAGCGCCAGGCCCGACAGGTCGGCGGGCAGCACCATGTCCGGCTCGATCGTGCGCGCCAGCGCACCCGCGTCCAGCCACGGGCGGCGCTGCTCCGGGGTGGCCATCACGGCGGTCTCGTTGAGGATCGCGATCGGCTTGTCCTCGTGGTCGACGATCACGACGGCGCGGGCGTGGCTCTCGTCGGCGCGCCTGATCGCCTCGGCCAGCGGGGTGTCGGCGGCGACCGAGACCGCCTTGCGGGCCAGCCGCCTGGCCTGCAGCGCGGGCAGCCGCTCGCGGAACCTGGTGGCCTTGATGGCCTGGCCGGCGCCGGTCCACATGAAGGCGGCGATCACGGCCAGCCAGATCACGGTGGTGATGTCCCCGCCGGTGCCGCGCACCGCGCCGGTGGCGAACGGGATCACGAACAGGCCGACGGCAAGCACCCGGCCCGACCAGGCGGCCGCGATGGTGGCCATCGACTGGCGGCCGGACAGCTTCCAGATCACCGCGCGCAGCATCCGGCCGCCGTCCAGCGGCAGGCCGGGCAGCAGGTTGAAGAGGCCGACCACCAGGTTGGCCCAGCGCAGCTGGCTGCACAGCGTGCCGCCGATGGTGCCCTGCGGGACCACCTGCATCAGGCCGTACCCGGCGGCCGCCAGGACCAGCGACAGCGCGGGGCCCGCGGCGGACACCGTGAACTCCTTGCCCGGTGTCGGCGGTTCCTTCTCGATCTCGGAGAACCCGCCGAGCGGGTAGAGCAGGATGCGGCGCACCGGCAGCTGGTAGGACCGGGCGACCAGGGAGTGGCTGAGCTCGTGGAACAGCACGGACACGTAGAGCAGCACCACGAACGCCGCCGCCACGATGAACCGGGTGGCGCCGTGCAGGGTCGAGGCGAGCTCGTTGGCGTAGATGAGGACGAAGACGCCGGCGATCACGAACCAGTACGGCGAGATGAACACCGGGATGCCGAACGGGCGCGCGATGATGATCCCAGGGCCGGATTCCCGGCGCTGGGGTGGCTTTTCCGCCGTCTCGGGCGGCTTGTCCGGCGTCGTGCTTGCCACCCTACCGATGCTACGTGCTGCACCGGACGCCAGGGACGGCCGCGAATGTCGGTGCTTTGCCCTACGGTTGCGCTGTGGACGTGCTAGCCGGGGGGACGACCCCCCAAGACCCCCCCGATCACGGGGGGGCCTGCCCCCCCGTACCCCCCCGGGGACCCGCTTTGTCCCCGTCGCGGGCGGCCGACTTCATGACGTGCCCGCTGCTCTACCGGTTCCGGGTGATCGACCGGCTGCCCGAGCCGCCGACGACGGCGATGGCGCGCGGGACGCTGGTGCACGCCGCGCTGGAGCGGCTGTTCGACCTGCCGGCCGCCGGGCGGACCCCGGATGCGGCCCGCGGGCTGCTGGCCACGGAATGGGACCGGCTGGCGGCCGAGGAGCCCGACCTGGCCGCGCTCTTCACCGATGACGCCGAACGGGTGGCCTGGCTCGCCTCGGCCACCGCGATCGTGGAGGCGTACTTCACGCTGGAGGACCCGCGCCGGCTCGAGCCCGCCGAGCGCGAGGCCTACGTGGAGACGACGCTGGAATCCGGGCTGCGGCTGCGGGGCTACATCGACCGGCTGGACGTGGCGCCCGGCGGTGACATCCGCATCGTGGACTACAAGACCGGCCGCGCGCCGCGGGAGGCCTACGAGGCCAGCGCGCTGTTCCAGATGAAGTTCTACGCGCTGGTGATCTGGCGGCTCCGCGGCCGGGTGCCGCGGCTGCTCCAGCTCATGTACCTGGCCGAGGGCGAGGTGCTGCGCTACTCCCCCGACGAGTCCGACCTGCTCGCCACCGAGCGCAAGGTGGCGGCGCTGTGGCAGGCCATCGAGCGGGCCCGGGAGGCCGGGGAGTTCCGGCCGCGGCCGAGCCGCCTGTGCGACTGGTGCAACCACAAGGCGCTGTGCCCGGAGTTCGGCGGCACCCCGCCGCCCCTTCCCGATCCGGCGCTGCCCGAGCGGACGCCGCCCGCCGAGGCGCACCTCTCGCACGAAGACGCCATCGGTGAGCCTTCGCTCTCCGAGGCATAAAACGGAAAAACGAGATATTACTTGACGACGGCGCACCGGCGCTTCACACTGGTCCGGGACGGAGGTAGGGACTTCTATGGCCATCATTGAGGCACGCGGGCTCGCGCGGACGTTCAAGAGCCGCAAGCGCACGGTCGAGGCGGTACGGGGCGTGGACCTGACCGTGGGCGACGGGGAGATCGTCGGCTTCCTCGGGCCGAACGGCGCGGGCAAGACCACCACGCTGCGGATGCTGACCACGCTGCTGCGGCCGACCGCGGGCACCGCGACGGTGGCCGGCGCCGACTTGCTCAAGAACCCGCTGGGCGTGCGCGAGAAGATCGGCTACGTGCCGCAGGCCATCGGCGAGACGATGGGCGGCACCGAGCCGAACTGCCTGGTGATCGAGGAGCTGCTCGACCTGGCCGCGCTGTACCGGTTCGCCGGGGCCGAGGCGCGGCAGCGCGCGGACCTGCTGACCGGC
>JAICWX010000478.1 GCA_025934635.1 Streptosporangiaceae bacterium
ACGCAGTCCTCGAGCTGCCAGGCCATGTTGTCGCGCAGGTAGTCGAAGCCGAACTCGTTGTTGGTGCCGTAGGTGATGTCGCACCCGTACTGCGTTTTGCGGGTGGGCGGGTCCATGTCGGCCAGGATCACGCCTACCTCGAGACCCAGGAAGCGGTGCACCCGCCCCATCCACTCGGAGTCGCGCTTGGCCAGGTAGTCGTTGACCGTCACGACGTGCACGCCCTTGCCCGCGAGGGCATTGAGGTAGGCCGGGAACACGCCGGTGAGCGTCTTGCCCTCACCGGTCCTCATCTCGGAGATGTTGCCCATGTGCAGTGCGGCGGCGCCCATCAGCTGGACGTCGAAGGCGCGCTGGCCGAGGGTCCGCTTGGCCGCCTCGCGCGCCGTGGCGAAAGCCTCGGGCAGCAGGTCGTCAAGCGTTTCCCCGTCGGCGTAGCGCTGGCGGAACTCGTCGGTCATGGCCCGCAGCTCGGCATCACTCATCGCGACGAAGTCGTCCTCGATGGAGTTGATCTGCTCGCTGATCCGCTTCAGCTTGCGCAGGAGTCTGCCTTCGCCCGCGCGAAGGACGCTATCGATAATCGGTGGCACTGCTCGTCGCGCTCCTCAGCGGTCTTCGGCGGATGATCTGACCTCATTAATGGCGGGTGGCTGTAACCGGTTCCCGTTCGCCGCCCCAACATGCCATCGTAGGCGAGATGGGCCACCAAACCGAGTCGCACGCGGACGCGGACGGTCGGTAGCCGGTGTCCAGGGGCCGGCTGGTGCCAAGTCTCGCACTTCCCGGAGAATAATAGGAGCGTTAACGAGGGAGAGGAGCTTGGAGTGACCGAGCAGCCGACATCGGTGGCGGAGACGGGAGATACCGGAGCGCGCGGCCTGGACGCGCACACCGGGCAGTCGTACGGGCATGAGGCCCACCACGGCCGCCCGGCTTCCTGGGCGGTAGCCGCGATAATCATCACCGGTTTCTGCGTCAGCGGGATCGCGCTGCCCATCGGCCCCACCTGGTGGCTGTTCTGGGTTGGCGGCGCGATCATCGTCATCGGTGGCATCGTCGGCGCCGCCATCCACATCATGGACGATTGGTATTAAAAGGGATTTATCCCGAACGAGTCAGGTTTCCCCTCTCGCTCATCTTCCACGTATCACGGCCGGGCGTGGCCCCGGGCTTCAGGCTGCCGGGCTTCAGGCTGCCGGGCTTCGCTGGCCCCGGTCCTGGCCTGTCGCGTCCTCAGGTGACCGGGCCTGAGCTGGCCGCTGCCGTGACTGGCACGGCCTCAGGTGACCTGGCTGAGCGCGGCCGCTAGCCGGGAGGCGTGCTGGGCCGGCTCGATCTGCTCCAGGCTCACGTTGTCGCAGCCGACCCAGGTGGCCGCCTCGCGCAGGGCCTGGGCCATCGGCTCGGCCGCGGTCGCGCGCTCCAGCGAGACCTTGCGGGCCACCAGCGTCTTGCCGTCCCGGGCCGGATCCACCCGGCCGGCCAATCGCCCGCCAGCCAGCAGCGGCATGGTGAAGTAGCCGTGTATCCGCTTGTGCTTCGGCACGTAGGCCTCGAGGCTGTGCTCGAACCCGAACATCAGCCGGGTCCGCTTACGATCCCAGATCAGCGAGTCGAACGGCGAGAGCAGCGTGACCCGGTTCCGGCCGCGGCGCCCGGCCGACGCCTCGGCCAGCGCCGCCGGCTCCGCCCAGGCCTGGGTCGGTCCGGCGTTCCTGGTCCCCGGGTTCGCGGCCCGGCGGCTCCCGGCGCCTGCGGCGCCCGCCCCGGCCCCGGCGGCCGCACCAGCCCCGCCGCCCGCCTCGGCGCCGACCAGCATGACCGGGGTCAGGCCAGCCGCCAGCGCGGCATCGGTCAGCAGTCGCCTGGTGTCCCGGGGGGACTTGGCACCGAGAAAGTTGAGCCGGTGGTACTCGACCAGGTCCGCTGGGGTGACCACGCCGAGCGCGCGGGCGGCGACCCCGGCCAGGTAGGCCAGGCACTCCGGATCGGTAGGCTCCGTGCCGAGCAGTTCGTCCGGCAGCACCCGCTCGGGCAGGTCGTAGACCCGCCGCCAGCCGGTCCGCCGCACGCAGATGACCTCGCCGGTGTCGAGCAGCCACTCCACCGCGATCTTGATGTCCGACCAGTCCCACCACGGGCCGCCCGCCTTGGCCCCGCCCAGCTGCGTCGCGGTCAGCGGCCCCTCGGACCGCAGCCGGGCCATCACCTTGTCGCAGGTTTCCGGGGTGACCTGATGCCAGCGCACGCCCCTGGCCTGGAACGCCCGGCGCCGGAAGGCGTAGTAGGGCCACTGCTCGATCGGCAGCACGCAGGCGGCGTGCGCCCAGTACTCGAAGGCGGCGGGCTTGGTGTCGTGCCAGTAGGCCTGCTCGATCTGCGGCCGGGGCACCGCCCCGAGCCGCGCGTAGGCCACCAGTTCGTGCGAGCGGGCCAGCACGCTGATCGTGTCCAGCTGGACCGCGCCCACCTGGCGGAGCATGGCGGCCACCCCGGTCCGCGACCGGGGCCACGACGTCGCCCCCAGGACCCCCTGCGCGCGCAGCGTCATCCGGCGGACGTCATCAGGCGTGAGCGTCACCTCAGCCGCGGGCGCATCCATAGCCTCACACCCTAACCGTCCCCTACGACATTTCCCCATGTCCCGCCCCGGCGGGCAGCGCAGGCTCACGCTATCGGCCAGGATGTGGCGCTGCGCGGAGCGTGGCTGCCCGGGCGGGGCTGCGGGGCGGGTGGCTGCCTGGGCGTGGCTGCGGGGCGGGTGGTACCTATGAGGCGGCTGGTGCCGACCTGGCTCACCTGGTTCTGGCCGGCTCGAGCCCGTCAAACGACATCGATGGAGCATCGATGCTGCTGGAACGACATTGATGCTCCATCGATGTCGTTATCCGGACGGCTGGAGGTACCGCTTGTGGGACAGACGGGACATGCGGGGGTGGATGCGCTAGATGGGGTTCCGCTCAGGGCAGCAAGGCGACATGCGAGAGCTGGCAGAGTGAGCGGACCAGCACAGGGCGACAGCGATGAGGTTCAGCTCAAGGGCGTCATGAGGCAGCTAGGGCCAGTGGGGAGCTGATGCCAGTGATGCCAGTGAGGTAACTGAGGCGACGTGGGCCCGTGGGACGGACTGATGGGCCGTGGGACGGACTGATGGGCCCGTGGGACTGATGGGCCGTCGAGCGGGCCAGCAAGTGTGACCTCCCGCGAGCCGAAGGGCGCCGGCGCTGCCTGAACTGAGGAGCGAGGAGCTTGCGACGAGCGGCGAGCGACGAGGGAAGGCAGCGCCTCAAGGGCGCCCGGAGGCGAGCGGGGCTGGCAGACCGCCCGGAGGCGAGCGGGAAAGCTGAGCGCTAGCTGAACTCGATTAGTTTTTGGCGGACGGCGATCATTACGGCTTCCATCCGGGAGTGGATCTGCAGCTTCTCGAGGATGTTCCGGACGTGGTTCTTCACCGTGTTCTCCGAGATGAACAGCTCCTTGGCGATGTCGCGGTTGTTCATGCCGCGGGCGACGAGCTTGAGCACTTCCATCTCGCGGTCGGTGAGCTTGGGCGGGGCAACGTGCTGGACCCGCTCTTCCTCGGTGTCGCGCTTGGCCAGCGTGGCGAACTCGGAGAGCAGCTTGCCCGCCATCGAGGGGTTGATCAGCGACTGGCCGCCGTGCACCGAGCGGACCGCCTCGGCTACCTCGTCCAGCGGGATGTCCTTCAGCAGGTAGCCGCTGGCGCCCGCGCGGATCGCCTCGAACAGGTCCTCTTCCTCGTCGCTGATCGTCAGCATGACGATCTTCGCGCTCGGCGCGACCTCCTTGGTCGCCCGGCAGGCCTCGATGCCGCTGAACTTCGGCATCCGGATGTCCATGAGCACGACGTCGGGCAGCGACTCGCCGGCTACGGTCACCGCCTCGGTGCCGTCGCTGGCCTGCCCGACGATGTCGATGTCGTCCTCTTCCGCGAGAACCATCTCCAGGCCACGCCGGAACAGCGCGTGATCATCGGCGATCAGCACCCGGATGGGATCCGGGCGCTTGGCCGACCCTGGCCGCCGGGCAGCCGTGGCCGGCCTGTCGCTCATGGCGCTCACTTCGTTGCCTCCCTCGGGGAACACCGCCCGCCTCCACCGCACCAGGCCGCCAGGCTGACCATGATCGGCATGTGATCAGACTCTTACCGACCTGGGCCCGTGATGCAAGCCGGGCACTCTCGTACCCGGCTTGCGTCACGTCGTGCGGCCGGGAATCCGATCCTGGCCCGGCCACCATGAGCCTCAGCGCGTGCGTACCGCGTCCCACCATAGAGCGGCGGGACCACTCGGACTTACGCGCCGTCGCCTCACGGGGCGCGATCAGCGCCGGAACCAGGTCCGGCCGGTCCGGAAATTACTCCTCGACCAGGCGGATCACACCGTAGTCGTAGCCGCGGCGACGGTAGACCACGCTGAAGCGATCGCACTCGCGGTCGTGGAAAAGATAGAAGTCGTGGCCGACGAGCTCCATCTCGAGCAGCGCCTGGTCGATGGTCATCGGGCTCGCCGCGTGCACCTTCTCGCGCAAGACCAGCGGGCCGTCCCCCTCCATCTTGATCGGGACCAGGCCGCTGCGCCGTTCGGACTCGTCGAGGTCAGCCGGCCCGTCCAGGTCGTCGGCATGGCCGGGCCGCGGTCTGACGACCCCGTTCGCCCCGTTTACCGCCGGCGGCGGCTGGCCGTCTGGCTCCGCACCGTTCAGGCCCGCACCGTCCAGCTCGGCTCCGGCCAGCACGCCCGGCGATCGCACCGAGACGGTGTCCTTGACCTTGCGCCGGTCGGCCATCCGGCGCAGGCGCGACTCGAGCTTGGCGAAGGCGAGGTCGAGCGCGGCGTACCTGTCGTCCGCCGCCGCCTCGGCCCTGATCGCGGGACCACGGGACCGTATGGTCAGCTCGACGCGCTCACGGCGGTCGGCCTGCCGGGGGTTGCGCTCCTCGGAGACCTCCACGTCGATCCGCACCGCCTTCTGGTCAAGCTTCTCGAGCTTGGCGAGCTTGGCGGTGGCGTGCTGACGGAAACGTGCCGGGACGGTGATGTGACGTCCCCTGACTATGACTTCCATCTCGATCCCCCTTCCAGTCCGGTTGCGCCCAATCCACTTGGAATTCGACCCGATTGGGCGACGCTGTGTGAGGTGGGTGGCACTCGCCCGGCCGACCTGGTCTTCGACCCCACATTCGCCTGCTGAGGGGTTCGCGGCTTTCTGTGTGCCACTACTGCCCTTCTCCCTACCCGGGAGACTCGGTATCTCCCGTCGAGGCAGGACTTACTCCTAAGCCGCACCGTGATCGGTCGACGAGAAGTCGCCTTACGTGGGCCGTTTCGCCTGCGGCTGGCATCGGCTTGCCTGGCG
>JAICWX010000080.1 GCA_025934635.1 Streptosporangiaceae bacterium
ACCCCGCTGTACCGGGCGCGCCGCCTGGAGAAGGCGCTGAACACCCCGGCGCGCATCTACTACAAGTACGAGGGCGTGTCCCCGGCCGGGTCGCACAAGCCGAACACCGCCGTCGCGCAGGCCTACTACAACGCGGCCGAGGGCACCAAGCGGCTCACCACCGAGACCGGCGCCGGGCAGTGGGGCAGCGCGCTGTCCTTCGCCTGCGCCCAGTACGGCATCGACTGCGAGGTCTGGATGGTCCGGGCCTCCTACGACCAGAAGCCGTACCGGCGCACGATGATGGAGACCTGGGGCGCCACCGTGCACGCCAGCCCGTCCCGGGCCACCAAGGCCGGGGCGGAGGTGCTCGGCCTGCACCCGGACTCCCCCGGCAGCCTGGGCATCGCGATCAGCGAGGCGGTCGAGGCGGCCGGCGGCAGCGCCGATACCAGGTACGCCCTCGGCAGCGTGCTCAACCACGTGCTCATGCACCAGACGGTGATCGGCGAGGAGGCGCTCAAGCAGTTCGCCGCGGCCGGCGAGTCGGCGCCCGACCTGATCGTCGGCTGCACCGGCGGCGGGTCGAACTTCGCCGGCCTGTTCTTCCCGTTCCTGCGGGAGAAGCTGGCCGGCCGGTGCAACCCGGTCATCCGCGCGGTCGAGCCGGCCGCCTGCCCGTCGTTCACCCGCGGCCGGTACGCCTACGACTTCGGCGACACGGCCGGGTTCACCCCGCTGCTGAAGATGCACACGCTCGGCCACGACTTCATCCCGGACCCGGTGCACGCGGGCGGGCTGCGCTACCACGGCATGTCCCCGCTGCTCTCGCACATGTACGAGCTCGGCCTGTTCGAGGCGGTCTCCAAGCAGCAGCGGGAGTGCTTCGCGGCCGCGGTCACCTTCGCCCGGGCCGAGGGGATCATCCCGGCCCCGGAGCCGTCGCACGCGCTCGCCGCCTGCATCGAGGAGGCCAAGCGGTGCGCCGAATCCGGCGAGCCGAAGGTGATCCTGACCGCGCTGTGCGGCCACGGGCACTTCGACATGGCCGCGTACGAGCGCTACCTGTCGGGCGAGATGGAGGACTTCGAGCTCTCCCAGGAGCGCATCGACGACGCGCTTACCCGGCTACCCAAGGTATAGAGCCGCAGGTCGGGTAGCCGGGCGGGGACACCACTCGTTCGGTATAAGACGTTACGGCGGGATCGGACGGCGGCGGCCAGCTCGTCGAGGACCTCCGCCGTCGTGCCGAAATCCATGCACGCGTCCGTGACGCTCTGGCCGTAGGTGAGCGTGTCCGGCGGGCCGGGCTCCTGCTTGCCCTCGACCAGGAAGCTCTCCAGCATCACGCCGGTCAGGCCGCGCTCGCCCGCGGTCACCTGCTCGGCGATCGCCGCGGTCACGGCCGGCTGGCGGCGGTGGTCCTTGCCGCTGTTGCCGTGGCTGGCGTCCACCATCAGCCGCCGCGGCAGGCCCGCCCCCGCGATCAGGTCCAGGGCCTTGGTCACGTCGGTGGCCTCGTAGTTCGGGCCGGAGCGGCCGCCGCGCAGGATCACGTGGGTGACCGGGTTGCCCGCCGTGGTGACCACGGCGGCGACGCCGTTGTGGGTGACGCCGAAGAACGTGTGCCCGGTGGCCGACGCGCGGCAGGCATCCACCGCCACCTGCACGTCCCCGTCGGTCCCGTTCTTGAACCCGACCGGCATCGACAGGCCGGAGGCGAGCTGGCGGTGAACCTGGCTCTCGGTGGTCCGGGCGCCGATCGCGCCCCAGGTCACCGTGTCCGCGATGTACTGCGGGGTGATCGGGTCGAGCCACTCGCAGCCGACCGGCAGGCCGAGCTCGACGATGTCCAGCAGGAGGCGCCGGGCGATGCGCAGGCCGCGGTGCACGTCGTGGCCGCCGTCCATGCCCGGGTCGTTGATCAGGCCCTTCCACCCGGTCACGGTGCGCGGCTTCTCGAAGTACACCCGCATCACGATGAGCAGGTCCCGGTGATGACGGTCCCGGGCCTGCTGGAGCTGGGCGCCGTACTCGAGCGCGGCCCGGGGGTCGTGCGCCGAGCAGGGCCCGGCGATCACGAGCAGGCGGTCGTCCTCGCCGTCGAGCACGGCGCGGACCTCGCTGCGGCTGTGCTCCACGGTGGCCGTGGCCTCGTCGGTCAGCGGCAGCTCGTCGAGCAGGGCCGCAGGGGAAAACAGCGGCTCGTAGCCGGTGATCCGGGTATCGCTGGTGCTCGACATCGAGCGATTCTCCTCCCGGGCGGGCCGCTGCCCGGGGCACGGGAGCCAGCACACCCTTGGTCTTGGCTGGCTCCAGGCGGTGATCAGTGCAAGCGCGAACGCCCGGCTCCGCCTGGAGCCAGGGTAAAGCGCCGATACCACCGTGACACGCGACCGATGTTACACCCTGGGCGCCCCCTGGCTGTTGGAGCAGGGGTTATGACTGCGGGTAATTAGTGACAGCGCTTTGCGCTTGGTTCCGTACGCAGTGCGAGCACATGGTCTATAGTCCTCTCGTTAGGTTAGGCTAACCTAAGTGGAGGACATGTGCGGCTCTGTCTTATCGCGTCGAAGCCGACCGATGCGGTGACGTACGGATTCCTGCCGGCCGCGGAGCGGCTCGGCCTGGAGGTTTTCCTGCTGACCGACCAACCGGAGGCACACGTGGGCGCGCTCGCCCGGGCGGCGGACGTGACGGCGCACTGGCCGGCCGGCACCGGTCCGGCCGGCGAGCGGGCCCTGACCAGCGGCGCGCCCGTCATCGAGCGGCTGCCGGGCGGCGGCGCACCCGGGATCGTTCCGTGCGACGTTCACGATACCCGGGCGCTGATCGGGCGGATCGCCGGGCTGCCGGCGATGGACGCGGTGTTCACCAACTCCGATCACCTGCAGATGCAGGCGGCCCTGGCCGCGGAGTACTTCGGGCGGCCGGGCAAGGACTGGCGCGCGGGCCTGCGGGCCAAGAACAAGTCGCTGATGCGGCACCGGCTGGCCCAGACCGGCGCCGAGAAGGTCGCCGTGACGGAGATCACGGTCGGCGATGGCTGGCCGCCGGCCGGGCTGCCCTACCCGGTGGTACTCAAGCCGGCCGAGGGCGTGGCCAGTGAGGATGTCGCGCTCGCCGAGACTCCGGCGGCGCTGGCGATGCGGTGCGCGGAGTATTTCGGGCGCCACCCGGACGGCCGGCTGGTGGCCGAGGAGTACCTGCCGGGCACGCTGCGCACGCTGGAGACGCTCGGAGACGGCCGGTCGACCTGGGTGTTCGGCGGGTTCCGGACCACGCTGTCGCCGCTGCCCTACTTCATCGAGGAGCGGCTGACCTGGGAGCCGCTGGCCCCCGGGGGCGAGCTCGACCACGTCCGGCGGGCACTGGACGACCTGGGGGTGACGTTCGGCCCGTGCCATACCGAGTTCGTCGGCGACGGCTCGGGCGGGGCCCGGCTGATCGAGGTGAACGACCGCCTGATCGGTGATCACGACGAGTTCCTGCTGGACAGCCTGCTCGACGACGACCTGTTCGAGCGGGTGCTGCGGGTGCACCTCGGCGAGCCCCTGCCCGCGGGCCCGGCGCCGGTCCGGGCCGGGCACGCGGTCGCGGATTCGGTGATCACCGAACGGGCTGGCCTGCTGCGCCATGCCCCGCCCGGCGGGCCGCTGGCAGGCGCGGAACCCGGGGTCAGGCTCGGCTACTGGCCGCTGCGCCAGCCGGGCGAGCGGGTGACCGTGACCCACTCCAACCGTGACTACCTCGGCATCATCACCGCGACCGGCCCCGATCGCGGCCGGGTGGAACGCTCCGTCAGCGCGGCCAGGACCATGAACCGGTGGGAGGTCGCCGCGTGATCGGGACCTACCCGGCCGCGCGGGCCGCAGACCCCGCGCGGCCGCCGCGGGACGCGACGGCGCTGGCCAGGGGCACCGCGCTAGAGGCCGGACTGGCCACGGCGGTCATCGACACGCTGCTCAGGGAGGACTACGCGGGTCTGGCCGGGCGCGTGCGGGCGACCGCGGCCGGCCCGGTGCTCGACTGGCCGGGCGGCCCGGTCCTGCCGCTGCGGGCCGACGGCTTCCTGGCCGACTTCGCGGTGGCCGGGCTGGCGCCGCTTGCGCTCCGGGACGTCGACTCGCTGCTCGCCGCCGTCGCCCCGGCCGCGGACGCCGACGGCGTCGCTGCCTTCGGGGCGGAGTGCCGGCGGGCGCTGGCGACCCTGCGCCTGCGGGAACGGCACTTGCGCGAACGGTATCCGCACGATGAGCCCGCGCACGACCAGCAGCCGTGGCACGAGCGGCAGCCGCGCGACGTGGAGCCGGAGTGCTGGCTGGGGGCGGACGGGGCGGTCCGCTACGACGCGCTGGCGGCGGCGCGGCCGCACCCGGCTTACCCCACCGCGGCCTGCCGTCTCGGCTTCACCGACGAGGACTCGCTGCGTTACGCGCCGGAGTTCCGGCCCGAGTTCGAGCTGGCCTGGGTCGCGATCCCGCGGGACGCGCTGGTGACGGCCCGGACCGGGCGGCCGGGCTGGTGGCCGGGGATGACCGAGGTGGGGCTGCCGGCCGGCCTGGCGGCCAGCCATGAGCTGCTGCCGGTGCACCCGCTGACCGCGCGGCTGGGCCTGGCCCAGGCGCTGGCCGAAGCCGGGCTGGCCGGGGCGGTGGTGGCGCCGGGGCGGTGGCTGGCGGTGCGGCCTACGCTGTCGACCAGGACGGTCGCGGTGACGGCGGATCCGGGGGTTCAGCTGAAGCTGCCGCTGCCGGTCAGCACGCTTGGCCTGCTCAACCGGCGCGGGCTGGTGCCGCGCACGCTGTCCGACGGGGCACTGGTCGGGCGGCTGCTGGCCGGGCTGACGGCCCGCGACCCCGCGCTCGCCGGGCTGCTGCTGGCTGACGACGGCGACTTCGCGCACGCCGGGCATCCGGCCCTGGGCTACCTGCGGCGGCACCTGCCGGACGGGCTCGGCGCGTACCGGGTTGTATCTGTGGCCGCACTGCTCGCTCCGGTACCGGGAGCGGAGGGGCCAATGGAGGTACGCGGGGAGGCGCACGGGGCCGCGGGCCGGCTGGTGATCGACGAGCTGGCCGGGCTGGGCTGGGGCGGTGATCCGGTCGCGTTCTTCCGCGCCTACCTGGACCTGCTGTTCGGGGTGCAGGTGCGGCTGTTCACCCGGTACGGGATCGCGCTGGAGTCGCACCAGCAGAACGCGGCCGTGGTCGTCGGGCCGTCGGCGCCGCGGCTGCTGGTCAAGGACTTCGATGGCGCGCTGATCCACCACGCCCGGCTGGCCGGCGCGCTGGGCGGCGCGGGGCCTGAGCCGGCCGGGTTCGGTGACCAGCGGCTGCTGACCGGCTCCGACGACGAGCTCGCGGACGTGTTCGTCACGATCACCGTGCACCTGTGCGCCGGGGCGCTGGCTTTCGGCCTGGGCCGCCGGGGTTACGCCCCGCTGGCCGAACTGCTGGCCGCCGTCCGGGCGGCGCTGGCCGGCGCCCTGGACCGGGAGGATGACACGCCCGCGGCGCGGCGGCTGCGCGCCCGCGTGCTCGAGGCGGACCGGCTGACCGGCAAGGCCATGGTGACCGCGGGCACGCTCACCGGGAAGTCGCGCAGCGGTGCCCGCGATATCAACAAGTTCTACGGTCCCGGCGGCCCGAACTACCTGAAGGCCGCCCGGTGAGCCCCGACGAGCTGGCCTGCCAGGCCCTGCTGAACTGCCTGATCCGCGAGGTGGCGGCGCCCGAGAACCAGGCCTGGGAGAACGGCGGGCACCTGATCATCCGGCTGCCCCGGTCGGCCGTCACGCTGCGGGCCGGGCTGCGGCGGCCGTCGGCCGGGATCGGCCCCCGGACGACCCGGGAGGTCCAGGTCCGGCAGGAAGGCGCGTGGCGGGACATCGGCTGGCGGCGGCTGGCCGACCTCATCGCCGCCGAGCTGACCATGGCCACCGGCACGGTCAACGCCGAGTTCGTGCCCCAGGTCCGCGACGGCCACGCCGCCTTCGCCGCGATCCTGGCGGCGCGGGCGGAGGGGCTGGACCGCGGCGATCGCCAGCTAGTGAACGGTTCCGTACCCGGTGGGGGCGGGGCGGCCGAGACTGGGGCCGGCGGCGGCGACCGGATCGAGGCGTACCTGGCTAGTGAGCAGGCGCTGGTAGCGGGGCACCGGTTCCACCCGTCACCGAAGACCCGGCCGGGGGCGCCGCGGGACTGGCTGCGGTACGCGCCGGAGGCCGGGGCGCGGTTCCCGCTGCGGTTCCTGGCGGTGCGGGAGGAGGTGCTGGCGGAAGAGGGCGACAGTTCCGCGCTCGACCGGCTCGGCGGGCCGGTCCCGCCGCCCGGGACCCGGCTGCTGCCGGTGCACCCCTGGCAGTTCCAGCTGCTGGCGTCGCAGCCGTGGCTGCGGCGGGCGATGGGCAGCGGGCTCCTCACCGACCTGGGCGAGGGCGGCCGCGCGGTGGTGCCGACCGCCTCGGTGCGCACCGTCTACGACCCGGCCGCCGACGTGTTCTGCAAGTTCAGCCTGAACGTGCGGATCACCAACTGCCTGCGCAAGCTCGCCTGGTACGAGCTGCCCGGCGCGGTCGTGCTGACCCGGCGGCTGGCGCCGGTCTTCGCCGAGCTCGGCCGCAAGTTCCCCGGGACCGTGCTGCTCGGCGAGCCCGGGTACCGGACCGCGGCGCTGGCCAGCCGGAACGCATACGAGGGCCTGGCCGTGATCGTCCGCGAGGGCGTGCGGGCCCGGATCGCCCCGGACCTGACGCCGCTGCTCGCGGCGTCGCTGACCGAGCCGGCGGGCGGCCTGTTCGACGGACGGGACGGCGACTGGCTGCTCGGCTGGTGGCAGGCCTACGTCCGGATCGTCGCGCCGCCGGTCCTGGACGCCTTCTTCGGATACGGCGTGGTGCTCGAGCCGCACCTGCAGAACGTCCTGGTCGGCGTGGACGCCGACAGCCGTCCCGTGCAGGCGGTCTTCCGCGACCTGGAGGGCACCAAGCTGGTCTCCACCCGGCACGGCGCGCTGCTCGGCGGGCTGCCGCCGGGAGTGGCCCGCGGCCTGGCCTACGACGCCCGCCGCGGCTGGGATCGGGTCGCCTACTGCCTGCTGGTCAACCACCTGGCCGAGGTCGCGGCGGCGATCGCCGACCGGTGCGCGCCGGCCGCCGACTGCGAGCGGGAGCTGTGGCGCCAGGCCCGGCAGGTGCTGACCGCGGCGGCCGCCGCGCACGGCTGGCCGCCTGAGCTCCGGGCGGTGCTGGCCGGGGTGCCGCTGCCGGGCAAGGCCAACCTGCGGCTGCGCTGGTACCGCGACGCGGACCGCAAGGCGGAGTACATCCCGGTCCCGAACCCGCTCCGCGGGCTCGATCCGAATTATCCGGATCCGGATAATTCGGATCCGGATAGTTCAGATCCGGACTATCCGGTTCGGGATTATCCGGTTCGGGATGATCTGCACCGGGGCCGGCTCGTGCCAGCCCGGCCGGAGCTGGCGCAGCTGGAGCCCGCATGAACGTGCCAGCTCAGGTGCTCGACCTGGTGGACCGGATCGGGCCGCCCGCGCTGCCCGCCTACGTCTACGACCTGGGCGCGCTGGACGCGCACGCGGCCGCCATCCGGGCCGCGCTCCCCCCGGCCGTGGAGTTCTACTACGCGGTCAAGGCCAACCCGGACGCCAGCGTGCTGCGCACGCTGGCCCGGCACGCCGACGGGTTCGAGGTCTCATCGGGCGGCGAGCTCGAGTACGCCGCTGCCGCCGCCGGGCCGGACCGTCCGCTGGCGTTCGGCGGTCCCGGCAAGACCGCGGACGAGCTGGCCACCGCGCTCAAGGCGGGGACGTCACGGTTCCATGTGGAGAGCCCGCACGAGCTCGCCCAGCTGGACGCCGCGGCCCGCGCCACCGGGCGGCAGGCGGACGTGCTGTTCCGGGTGAACCCGCCCGGGCGTCCCGACGAGGGCGGCGCGCAGCTGGTGATGGGGGGGAGGCCGAGCCCGTTCGGGATGGATTTTGACGGGCTGCGGACCTGTGCCGAATCGCTGCCGGGCCTGGGCGCGGTGCGGCTGCGCGGGCTGCACGCTCACCTGGCCAGCGGGCTCGGGGCCGGCGGGCTGCTGGACGCGGCCCGGCGGCTGGTCGAGTTCGGGCGGGACTGGTGCGCAGTCTGGGACGTGCGGGAGCCGGAGTTCAACCTCGGCGGCGGCATGGCGGTGGACTACGCGCACCCGGACACGCTCTTCGACTGGGCGGCGTACGGGCGCGGGCTGGCCGGGCTGGCCCGGGACGGGGAGACGCTGCGGATCGAGCCGGGCCGGGCGGTCACCGCGTACTGTGGCTGGTACCTGACCCGGGTGCTGGACGTGAAGCACAGCCACGGCGAGGTTTTCGCCGTGGTCGCGGGCGGGACGCATCACCTGCGCACGCCCGCGGCCAAGGGGCACGACCAGCCGTTCGCGGTGATCGTTACACCGGACTGGGATGCACCGTGGCCGCGGCCCGGCGTATCCGGCCAGCCGGTGACGATCGCCGGGCAGCTGTGCACGCCCAAGGACGTGCTGGCCCGCGGGGTGGCGGTGGGGCGGCTGCGGGCGGGCGACGTGGTGGCCTTCGGGCTGGCCGGCGCGTACGCCTGGAACATCTCGCACCACAGCTTCCTCATGCACCCGCCGCCAGCCTTTTACCACCTGCCACTACTAACATGAACAGGCACGATGAGATGGGGGGACAACCCGAGTGAGCTTTTCTTGCGAGCACGGGGCGGAATGCCACGCCGGGAACATAGTGTCCATGGCTTCGGCACCGGAGGCGTCGCGGGCCTGGCTGCTGGTCGAGCAGCCCGGGCCGTGGCCGCACGAGGCGGTCGGCGCGGCCATGCCCGCGCCGCTGGCAGCGCTGCTGACCGCGGCCGATAACTCCGGCATCCGGGTGCAGCTGATCCGCAAGCCGGGGCGCCGGCGGGTGAGCGACGCGCGCACCGTGTTCCTGGGCTGGACCGCGGGCCGCGAGCCGTGGCTGCGGCAGGCCACGGTGTCCGCGTCGGCTCCGGAACTGACCGAACGGGACCTGAAGGACCTGGCCGCCGGGAGCGCGCCGTCGTTCGGCGCGCCGTCCGGCGAGCCCGTTTTCCTGGTCTGCACGCACGCCAAGCGCAGCCTGTGCTGCTCGCGGTACGGGGTGCCGCTGGCCCGCGCCCTGGCCGTCCGGCATCCCGGTCAGGTCTGGGAGACCACCCACGTGGGCGGCCACCGGTTCGCCGCCAACCTGGTGATCCTGCCGCACGGGCTGTTCTACGGCCCGGTCGGCCTGGAGACGGCCACCGCCGCGATCGGCGCGTACCAGCGCGGTGCGGTCGCGCTGGACCGTTACCGGGGCCGGGCCGGGACGCCCCGGCCTGGCCAGGAGGCCGACCACGCCCGGCTGGCCTCGGCCGGGTCGCTGCCGGTGGAGGGGCTCGCCTTAGGTTTCGTGCTGGAACGTGGGTGCGGTAGCGGTGAGGATGGCGGTCCGCGGTTCGGTCCGCCATGTTTCGCCGATCTCGGCGGCTAGGACGGCGATGAGGTCGGGGACGTCTTGTGCGGCCTCGTCGTGCAGGGCCTCGGCCACGATGAGGACGGTGCTGGTTGTTTCGCGGACCGCGGACCGGCCGCTCTGCCGGTTGGTCCAGCGGCGGGCGTGTGCCTGGCCGGCCTGGTCGGCGAAGATGACCTCGCCGGGCATGGGGTGCTCGACCTCGCCGCCGAACGTCAGGTAGTCCTCGTCTCCGTTCGCGTAGCGGACCTCGAGCGGCCAGGCGAGCCGGACCGCGTCCAGGGCGGCGACCGGGATGGCGAAGGCCAGCGAGACGGCGTTGCACAGGTCCACCAGCGGGTGCAGCCGGGGCAGGGCGCCTTCCTTGCGGAAGCGGCGAAGCAGCGACTCCGACGCGCAGCGGTACTGGGTCGGCTTCAGGCCCATCGCGGCGAAGGCACGCCGCCAGGCCTGGATCTCGGGGAGTTCGCTCTCCGGGCCGCTGGCTAGTTTTTTCTGGGCTGCTTGCTCGTAGGGCCCGGTCTTCGGGTCGGCTTCGACGGTGATGTTGTTTGCGTAGATGACGCCGGGGACGAGGGCCGGGAAGTCGCGCCAGATGGCGGCGTCGTGCTGGAAGTGCATCTAACGGGTCCCCTTCCGGAAGCCGAGGGTCAGGCCGGCCGCGACGACCGCCATGCCCGCCCAGACCAGCGGCCGGGGCGCCGGGCCGCCGAGCAGCACCCCGCTGCCCGCGGCGGCGACCGGGGCGATCCCGGTGAGCAGGCCGGCCCGGCTGGCGCCCAGGCGGCTGACACTGGAATACCACAGGACGAAGGCGGCCGCGGTGACCGCGACCGCGAGGTAGCCGGCCGCGAGCCAGTCGGGCGGGGATAGTTCGGTGACGGCGGCCGGGCCTTCGTGGACGACCCCGATCAGGGCGAATATCGCGGTGGCGAGCCAGGTGGCGTGCACCGATACGCCCCACGGGCCGTGACTTTTCAGGACGGGGATGGCGAGCAGGGTGAACGCGGCCTCGCACCCGAAGACGACGGCCGCCCAGGCCAGGCCGGTCCCGTCGGCCCGGCCGAGCCCCTGGACCAGGGCGGCGCCGGCTGTGACGACCAGCGCGGCGGCGATGGCTTTCGCGCGTGGCCGGCGGGTGCCCTCCAGCAGCGGGCCTGCTATTGCCAGCACGGCGGGGACGCAGGCCACGGCCACGCCGAGGACGGCGGGCTCGGCGTGGCCGGATCCCTCGACCAGGGCCAGGTTGAACAGGACCAGGCCGGTCACGGCGATGCCGGTTAGCCACAGCCATTCGGTCCCGCGCGGCCAGGTGAGCTTCCGGCCGGTGAGCTTGGCCAGTGCGACCAGGAGCAGGCAGGCCGCGCCGTAGCGGACCGCTTCGGCGGTGAACACCGGCGCCCCGGCCAGCACTGTGGAGACCGCCACGCTGCCGCCCACGAAGACCATGCCGGTGGCGCCCGCGGCCACCCCGGCCGCCGTACCGCGGCGCGGTTCGGGGACGAGGCTGCGGCGTGGTCCGGGGACGACGCTGTGGTGCGGTCCGGGGACGACGCTGTGGCGCGGTCCGATGACGGCGGGAAGCTCGGGGGTGCGCAGACCAGGCATGACGCCACGGTATGAACGATATGGTCTAGCGAACAGGACCATGGAGACCCGTTTATAGTGGACCAATGCCTGGGGCCGACTTTCTTCAGCTCAGCCCGCAGGACGCGCCGGCCCGCGGGCTGACCGGCTGGCTGGCCGACGCGATCAGGGCCGCCATCATGGACGGGCGGCTGCGGGCCGGGACGCCGCTGCCGGCCACCCGGCTGCTGGCCGGCGACCTGGGCGTCTCGCGCGGCCTGGTCGTCGAGGCTTACCAGCGGCTCGCCGACGAGGGCCTGGTCAGCGGGCGGCCGGGGACCGGGACGCGGGTGCTGGGCGTGTCCCGCCCGGCACCGGGGGTTTCGCCGGGGGTTTCTGAGGCGCCACCGGGGCCGCTGCTGGTGCCGCCCGGCTGGCGGGAGCGGGCGGAGATCGACCTCTCCCCCGGCGTCCCCGACCTGTCCGGGTTTCCCCGCGCCGCCTGGCTGCGCGCCGAGCGGCTGGTGCTCGAGCGGGCCAGCGTGGCCGACCTGGGCTACGGCGACCCGCGCGGCGCCGCGGCGCTGCGCACCGAATTGGCGGGCTGGCTGGCACGGACCCGCGGGCTGCGCACCGGGGCCGGCGACATCATCGTCGTCACCGGGGTCGCGCAGGCCCTGGCCCTGCTGGCCCGGGTACTGGGCCGGCACGGGCACCGCGAGATCGCGGTCGAGGACCCGGGCTCGCGCGGAGCCCGGGACGACCTGGCCTACTGGGGCCTGCGGCCGGTGCCGGTGCCGGTGGACGAGCACGGGCTGGACATCAGCGAGCTGGCCCGCGGCGATGCCCGGGCGGTGCTGCTCACCCCGGCGCACCAGTTCCCGACCGGGGTGGTGCTGGCCCCGCAGCGCCGCCGCGACCTGCTGGACTGGGCGGCCGGGGCGGACGCCGTGATCGTCGAGGACGACTACGACGCGGAGTACCGCTACGACCGGGCCCCGGTCCCGGCGCTGCACGCCTCGGCGCCCGGCCTGGTCGCCTACGCGGGCAGTACCTCCAAGACGCTGGCCCCGGGCATGCGGCTGGGCTGGCTGATCCCGCCGCCGGGGCTGCACGCCGACCTGGTCGAGGCCAAGTACGCCAGCGACCTCGGCAGCCCGGCCCTGCCGCAGCTGGTGCTGGCCCGGCTGATCGCCAGCGGCGAGCTCGAGCAGCACATCCGGCTGGTCAGGAAGCGGCAGCGGAGCCGGCGCGACGCTCTGCTGCTGGCGCTGCGCGAGCACCTGCCGGCCGCCCGGGTGCAGGGCATCGCGGCCGGGCTGCACCTGCTCGTCACCTTTCCCGGGCTCTCCGGCGCGGGCGGTCTGGCCGGGACGGGCGGTCTGGCCGGCGCGGGCGGTCTGGCCGGCTCCGACGCGGATCTGGCCGAGGCGATCCTGGCGACCGGAGTCCTCGTGCACCCGCTGTCCTGGCACCGCCAGCGTCCCGGGGTGCCGGGGATCGTGCTGGGCTACGCCGCGCACACCCCCGGCCGGCTGCAGGAGGCGGCCCGGCGCATCGCGCGGGTCCTTACCTAGGGGGCGTCGCGGGCGGCGACTGACGGCATGGATGGAGCATCGATGGCGCTGGCGCGACATTGATGGAGCATCAATGTCGTTGCGGGGGGGCCGGGGCGGGTGACGGGCGGGGTTTGTGATGTGGATGTGGCTACTGGGGCGAGTGACCGAGTTGGCAGGGGGCGAGTGGCCGGGTTAGCGGGCTGATTCGCGGGCGGCGGCCTTGGCGCGCCTGGAGTCGGCGCGGCGGTGGCGGCGGGCCACGGTCCGCAGCTGGCTGATCCGGGCCGCGCCGGCCAGGACGACCAGCAGGACGCCGCAGACCGCGGAGAGGAGCAGGGCCACGCCCAGCGGCAGGTGTCCGTGCGCGCCCAGGTAGTTGACGCTGACCTGGGCGCCGTTCTGCAGGATGAAGATCAGCAGGAGGAGCAGGACGACGGCGAAGAAGCCCACCGCCACCCAGAGCCCGCTGGTCCTGGTGCGCTTGATCTTGAGCGGGGGCGGCGCTGGCGCAGGCTCCGCGGGAGCGGGCTGTCCGGGCACGAGCCCGGGCTGTGGTTCGGCCGCTTCGAGCAAGACCGAGTCTTCGGCCGGGTAGACCGCACCGGGCAGGACGGGCGCCTCGGACGGAGGCGGTACCTCCTCCCCCGGCACATGGCGCGGCAGCGGGGTGCCCGGCGGCACGGGATGCGGTTCGCTGGACATCAGGGGACCCCCTTGGTCTGAATGGCCCTTACGTGCCCAGCTCAGGGAAGGTTATGCACGCCGTGACCGGCTCGCTGTGATTACTCATAGTAATTAAATGATTACAGAGAGTGGATGAGGTGCATAACTGCCGTGTGCGCCGCATCCACGGCCTGGCCGTTACCAGCCTGCTCGCCGGGCTGCTCGCGCTGGTGCTCGTGGTGCTGGTCCTGCCCGCCTCCGCCGTGCCGATCCCCGCCAGTTACCTGACTCTGTACCGCCAGGCCGCCCGCACCTGCCCCGGGCTGACCTGGGAGGTGCTGGCGGGGATCGGCACGGTGGAATCGGCCAACGGCCAGTCCCGGGCCCGCGGCGTGCACCGCGGCAAGAACCGCAAGGGCGCGGAGGGACCGATGCAGTTCGAGCCGGCCACGTTCGCGGAGTACGCCGTCCGGGCCGACCGGACCGCCAAGCTGACGCCCTACAACCCGGCCGACGCGGTCTTCACGGCAGCCCGGATGCTCTGCGCCGACGGGGCGGCGAACGGGCCGCAAGGGCTGCGCCACGCTATCTACGCCTACAACCATGCCTGCTGGTACGTCAGGGATGTGCTCACTCTGGCCGCGCGGTACGCGGGAGTCAGGAAGCCCCGTCCGGTACGGACCGGGTTCTGCGCGGCTCATCACCGTAAGCACGGGCACGGGAAGCACGGACACGGGAAGCACGGACACGGGAAGCACGGGCATGGCCGTACGCGCGGGCACGGCCGGCCTCAGCGAGCACGTGCCGCCCGGGGTCACGCTCCGGGGCACGTCGTCAAGCACGGCCGACATCACTCCCACCGGGGCCGGAAACCACCGAAGAGCAAGAGGAAGTGAAGGGCGGGCGGGTCCAGCGCCCCGGGACTGCCGGTGACGCCGGACCCCGGCGCGGGGGGACCTAGGTCTACCCGGGAAACGTGGGTATGGTCGGTTTCATGGCGCACGAACAGCGAAAGGTCCTGCTCCTGGCGGCCGACGACTTCGAGGACATGGAGCTGCTGTACCCGCAGTACCGGCTGGCCGAGGAGGATATCGCCGTCACCGTGGCCGGGCTGGACGACCACCCGGTGCACGGGAAGAAGGGGCACGGACCGGTGCCGGTGGACACCACGGTGGACCAGGTGGCCGAGGGTGACTTCGACGCCCTGGTCATCCCGGGCGGCTTCGCCCCCGACAAGCTGCGGCGCTCGGAAACCGTGCTGGACCTGGTGCGGGCGTTCGACGCGGCGGCCAAGCCGATCGCGTTCATCTGCCACGCGGGCTGGGTGCCGATCTCGGCCCGGATCCTCAACGGCCGCCGGGCCACCAGCGTCGGTGCCATCCGGGACGACATGGTCAACGCGGGCACCGACTGGGTGGACGAGGCCACCGTGGTCGACGGCAACCTCATCTCCGCCCGGACACCTGCTGACCTCGGACCCTGGATGAAGGCGCTGCTCAAGGCGCTGGCCTAGAAGGAGGAGATCGGTGGCCAAGGGACGCCCGGCGGGGCTGGTCGAGGACGAGGACGCGCGCGCCGCCCGGCTGCTGGACGCGCAGGCCAAGGCGGCCGAGCTGTTCGCCGCCATCGAACCGCGCAGCATCATCGTGCCCGGCGCGCGCGAGGGCGGGGCGAGCGACGCGATCCGGGATCTGGCGGCCGAGATGTTCGGGGTGGACCGGCACTGGCACAAGCGGATTGTCCGGGCCGGGCCCAACACCCTCGAGCCGTACAAGGAGAACCCGCCGGACCGGGTGATCGGCGACGACGACATCGTGTTCTGCGACTTCGGGCCGGTATTCGAGGAGTGGGAGGCCGACTTCGGCCGGACCTACGTGCTCGGCGGCGACCCGGTCAAGCTCCGGCTGCGGGACGACCTGCCGGTCATGTTCGACGCGGGGCGCCGGTTCTTCGCCGGGCACCCGGACATCACCGGCGAGCAGCTGTTCGCGTTCATGGTCGGCGCGGCGGAGGCGGCGGGCTGGGAGTTCGGCGGGACGATCGCCGGGCACCTGGTCGGCCAGTTCCCGCACGAGAACATCGACGGCGACAAGATCGAGTCCTATATCGCCCCCGGCAGCGACCGGCCGATGCGCCGGCGGGACGCCAACGGCCAGCTCTGCCACTGGATCCTCGAGGTCCACCTGGTGGACACCGAGCGGCAGATCGGCGGCTTCTTCGAGGAACTGCTGGACCTGGGCCTTGAGCCGGCTTAGTCCCGCACGGCGTCAGTCCCAGTTGACGGTGGAGGCGCGGAAGTACTCCAGGCCGTCCTGGGCCCACAGGCGGCCGTGCCGGGCGAGCCGGTCGCGATGGGCGGGCCAGGCACCGGACCGCGGGGCGCTCCACCCCTTGTCGGCGACGCCGGGCAGCCGGGGCAGCAGCAGGAAGGTCAGGTCGTCGAAGCCGGTGATGGTCTCGGCCCAGATCGCGGCCTCGACGCCCGCGACCTGCCCGGCCCGGCCGGGTCCGAGCGCCTCCCCCGGGTCCCAGCCGAACGACTCGGCGACGGTCCTGGATGCATAGACCCGCAGGCCGAGACGGCTGAGCCGGTCCGCCTGGGCGGCGTCGCCGAGGGCGGCAGCGGCCGGCGGCTCGGCGTACGGGACGTCGAGGTAGCAGTAGGGCAGCGGCGAGACGATCACGGGCACCGACACCGACACCGCCGCCTCGACATCGCGGCGGGCCAGCGCGAGCTCCGCGTCGACCTGCGCCCGGACCGGCGGCGCCACGTCCGGCGGAAGGTCGAAGCCGGTGAGCCAGAACTGGACGACGTCATCCGGGCGCAGGCCTGCCCGCGCCGTCTCCTGCCAGCCCAGCGGCCGCCGTCCAAGGCTGCGGACCAGGCGGCGCAGTCGCCGGACGTACGACATGTAGGCCTCGTCCGGCATCGCGCGCGGCTCGTCCGCGCCGATGTGCAGGTACGGCCCCGGGAAGATCGCGGCCACCCCGGCCAGCACCTGCTCCATCAGCCCGAACGTGGCAGGCAGCTCCGGGTCGAGCCACACGGCGTGGCGCGGGTGGCCGGGCAGGACCTCGTAGTCGACGTCGTTGCGGCCGGTGTCCAGTTCCGGGTGCAGCCGCATGAGCGCGGTCGCGTGCCCGGGCGTGTCGATCTCGGGAACGATCGTGACGAAGCGGTCCGCGGCGTAGGCGGCCAGCGCCCGGAGTTCGTCCTCGCTGTAGAACTCGTCGCCGGGCTCGGGCGAGGCCGCGGTACCTGATCCTGGGGCTGGCCGGCCCATCGGGAGCCGCCAGGCCTGGTCGTCGGTCAGGTGCAGGTGCAGCACGCTGAGCTTGTAGAACGCCAGCAGGTCGACGACCCGCCGGAGCTCCCCGGCGGTGAAGAAGGTGCGGGCCACGTCGAGCGACAGGCCGCGCCAGGCGTACCGCGGCGCGTCCAGGATCCGCGCGGCCGGCACCCGGATCTCCGCCGCGGCGCCGGGCGGCGCCGTGGCCGCCAGCTGGATCAGCGTGGTGAGGCCGCGCGCGACGCCGGCCGGTTCGGCCGCGCGCAGGACGACCCGGCCGGCCCCGATGAGCAGCGCGTACCGTTCGTCGGCGGGGTCACCGCCGGCCGGCGCGAGGCCGGCCGGCCCGGGGAGCTTGTCCAGTTCGGCCGCGGCCCCGAGTTCGATGGTGACGGACGGCCCGGCCGGCACCGGGTCGACCAGCGCCGGGACCAGGTGCACGCCGGTGCGCCGGGTGAACTGCGCACAGAATCGCTCGACGACCGGCGTGATACCGGGATCGGCGTACGTAACCGCCGTGTCCGGCGGGAAGACAAAACCGGGCCCGTTCGCCACGTCGAACTGGAACGGCGCCGGTATGACCGCGTTCTCCACCGGCGGATCAGGGGTTTTCCGGCTGGCCCGGCTGGCCCCTTTCCGGTTGGCCCAGCTCGGCGGCCAGCGCGGTGACCGCGGCGTCGGCTGCGACCTTGGCGGTGAGCGCGTGGGTGTGGGCCCGGTCGAGCTCGCCGAGGGCGATGCAGTCGAAGGCGACCTGGGCGTCGTGCGCGGCGGCCTGGAGCTCGCGGCTTGCTTCCTCCAGGGCCGGGCTGTTCTCGGTCTGCGGCTCCGTCATCGATGGCTCCGTCATCGGCGGCTACACCCTCCCCGGTCAGCGAAAACTAGATCCTTGCGGGCCTCGGGCAACCCTACCCAGGGAAACGGACGTCATGTCTGGAGGGGGCAGCGGAGCGTCATCGTAGGATCGGCGTCAGGAGGGATGCCGATGTGCCGCCTGTTCGGCCTGACTGCGGGCACGGTGCGGGTCACGGCGACGTTCTGGCTGCTGGACGCGCCTGATTCGCTGGCCGTCCAGAGCCGCCGTAATGCCGACGGGGCGGGCCTCGGCTACTTCGGCCCGGACGGCCGGGTGGTGCTGGACAAGCAGCCGGAGCCCGCGTACAGCGACCGGGAATTCATCCGCGCCGCCGGGCAGGCCCGCTCGTCGGCGTTCGTGGCGCATGTCCGGTGGGCCACGACGGGCGGGCGGACGGCGCGGAATACCCACCCGTTCGGTATGGAGGGGCGGGTGATGGGCCACAACGGGGGCATTGGCTCGCTGGCCCGGCTGGACGCGGAGCTTGGCCGCTACCGGCGGCTGGTGCTCGGCGAGACGGATTCCGAACGGTACTTCGCGCTGATCACCAAGGAGACCGACGCGCACGGCGGTGACGTGGCGGCCGGGATCGCGGCGGCGGCGTCGTGGATCGGCCAGCGGCTGCCGGTTTCCTCGCTGAACGTCGTGGTCGCGGCGCCGGGTGAGCTGTGGGCGCTGCGGTACCCGGGCGCGCACGCCCTGCACATCCTGGAGCGGCCGGCCGGCGCCGGGCCGGGGAAACCGGGGCTGCACGTGCGGGATTCGACGTCGTCGGTGCACGTGCCGGGGCTCGAGGATGCCGCGTCAGTCGTCGTCGCGTCGGAGGCGATGGACGGGGAGAGCGGCTGGCGGATGCTGTCACCAGGTGAGCTCGTCCATGTGCGGGCGGATCTGTCGGTGGAGTCGCGGATCGCGGTGCCGGAGGCGCCGGCGCACCTGGTGCCGCTGCCCGCGGGGAACCCGAATATCGACACCTGAGCGGGAGCCGGGCATATCCAGCCGCCATGCCACCTTGTTGCAATACGCAGCATTAGAGTGACAATGCGTATATGCCTGATGTGCCTCTCTATACGGCCGTGATCTCGGGGTGCGCCGCCGTGGTCGGCGCCGCGATCCCCACGGCCGCCAGCACCATCCAGAACATCCTGGCAGCCAGGCGCGATCGTCAGGACCGGCACGAGACAGACCAGCGCCAGGCGTGCGTGGACCTGGTGCAGGCGGCTGAATATCTGCGGACTCAGGTCGCGGACAACCACGACTACCACGGAGACGAGATGGCAGCCCGGCTGGCACAGGTACGGGCCTTCGCGGCCCAGGCCAGGATCCAGGCGGTCCGGATTTCGCTGGCCGTGCCGCCCGAGCTGGCCCAGGTCGCGGAGGAACTGGCGACGGCGGCCAGGAAGCTGGCTGAGGCGGCGGAGGCTCGTACCGACCTGCGGCAGGGAGTGTCGACCGAGCTTCCTGACCTCGGTGACCTCGACGCGCGCATCGCCGCCTTCAAAACAGCGGCAATGCACATCGCGGCGGAGCCCAGGAAGGGAATCGCTAGTGATCAGCACGACTGACGCGGTGGCCCTGGACTGGGCCGACATCGGTTAATTGGTCACGGTGTTTCGCTTCCAGCCGAGCTGCCTGGCGGCCTCGCGATGCGGGGGCGGCAGCGCCGGGTCGGTGGCGTCGATGGCCTGGCCCGCGAGTTCCCGGGCCGCGGCCTTGTCGCCGTCGAGCCAGGACACCCGGGCCGCGTACCACAGGACCGGCCCGCTGCGCGGGGCAGCGGCGAGCGCTTCCTCGACTTTGACCCGCGCCCGAGCCATGTCACCGGTTTCCGCCAGGGCAAGCCCGCGAGCCGCCTGGGTGGACGGCCCGGCGTGAGCGGCTACCCGGTCAAGATCGAGCAGGGCGGCCCGGGCATCGCCCAGATCCGCGAGGATCTCGCCGCGTGCGCGCAACGCGGTGAGATCCCCTCCTTCTTTTTCCAGCACCGTGGTGAGTACCGCGACCGCGCCGCGGCCCTGGCCGAGCTGCCATAGCGTCATGGCCAGCTCCATCTGCAGAAGGCGATCGTTGGGCAGGCGGTCAAGGGCCGAGCGGAACTGGCGGACGGCGCTCATCAGCTCACCTTGGGCGACCAGGCTCCGCCCGACCGCGGCCAGCTGACGAGCTACCGCGTCGGCGTCACGTACCGCTTCGTAGAAATTGGCGGCTTCCCGGTATCGCTCCTCCGCGTCTTTGGGCTTCTCCCGCTCAATGGCGAGGTTCCCGAGCAGCGAGGCGACCTCGGCTCGCGTTCTCAGGTCGGTGTCAGCCGAGGTGCGCATGGTGTCGCGGGCATAACGCTCGGCCAGATCGAACTCACCGAGCACCAGAGCGCGCCCGGCCGCCTTCAGGTAGTCCGCTGGCCCGGTCACCGGCGGGGCCTCGTCGGCGGCCTGCCGGACCGGCTCGATGAGGCGGTCGCTCAGCAACTCGTACCAGCGCGCCCCCTTTCGCCGCTCGGTCGTCAGGAGATGCCGGTCCTCGAGCGCTCGCGCCACGGCGCTGAGCATGCCTGCCGTCTTGGTGGCGCCCTCGTAAGCCGTTCCCCGCGTCCCCAGATCGGTGATGAAGGTTCTCTGCAGCCAGGTCCGCAATCGCGTCACCGGCACTTCGTGATCCTCAGCCACCGCCGCGATGACCCGGCCGCAGTGGCTGGCCAGGGCGGTGTCCGCATCGCCGTACCGGAGGGTCTCCCGCCGGGTGATAAGGCTGATGGCCGCCGGCAGCGAGTCCCATAGCCGTGCACAGACCACCTGGAGGAGGAAAGGCTCGACGTAGTCGCAGGTGACGTAGTGCTCGCCAGCTCCGGGCGGTTCGATCCGGCTGGTCTGCAGATCCGTGACGATCGCCTCGGCCGCTCCCTCGCCATACGGCCGCAAGGCGGTGCGGGCAGGTCCGGACACTGCCTCGATGGCATCCTGCCGGTTCAAGGGCTTGACCTGGTGCCTGACGCCAGCGCCCAGCACGTCGGCAATCATGTCGGCGGATTCCGCACGCACGACGAGCAGCAGGTGCAGCCGGGGCTCTTTCTCCATCGCCTCGGCCAGCTCGGCCAGGAACTTCCGGCGGTGGGAGGAGCGCAGGCCGGAGTCGGCGGCCAGCTCCTCCAGCTGGTCTATCGCCGCGAGGACGGGGCCGTCACGACGGCCGGCACAGGATCGCACATGGTCAAGAACGGTGCGGCCAGCCAGCCGGGAGACCGCCTCGCTGGGCGACCATGAACGAAGTACGGCGAGCGTGTACGGATTGTGCGGGGCAAGCGCAGCGAACGGGAACGTCTCACCGTAGGACAGACGGCCGAGCGGGAGAACAGTCATGCCAGCAGCGGTCATTAATGGGAAGACTCCGGCATTCACCAGAGATGTCTTGCCGCTGGCCACGCCACCAAGAGCAACGGTGAGACGATTTTCCCGCCATAGCCGTGCGAGGCTGGCCGCTTGCGCTGACCGCCCGAAGAACCAGTGGTGCTCGGCAGGCTGAAAGGGCCGGGGGCCGGGGTATGGCCTTCCCGCGCTGTTGTTTACCGTGCCGGTCCTCGTCTCAACCGCCTCATCCCACGCTGCTGGCGCTTCCGCGTGCCTGCGTAAAGCATGAAACGCCTAATGACAACGTAAAATCAGGCGAGCGCCGTCCGAGCGCACATCGCCCTGCTCGCCTTAATCCACATTAGCGTTAAAACTAGCGTAGGCGCTGTCGTGAGCGGAAGCCAGAACATGCTTGATCGCCTTGCCGAGGGCCGGCGCAAGATCTTTTTGCAGGAGCACCTCAAGATCGAATTCACTGAAGTCGGCCAAGCGACCGTCGCTGACAGGGTCGTGGTTCATGATGCTCCTCGCTGGCCGCCATGATCAATCCGCGAAGTCGCCGAGACGCGCTCGGCGAGGCACGCTACTCCGCGGATTCATTACTTCACAAGTACCTGTTTTGAGGCCGCCTGTCGAGATCTGTTCAGTGAAATGTTTTAAATCTGGAAACATGAGTAACATAAGGCACTCGACGCAGCGTAATGCTCATCTCGAATGACGCAAGATCACCGCTGCCAGAATTGCAGCCGCGAGCTTACGATGGGTTCATGACGGTTCCGGATTCGCCATCAAGCCGCAGGCATGTGCCTGAGGTATGGGGACAAGTCCCGCAGCGCAATAGGAACTTTACCGGCCGGGAAGACATCCTGGCCGAGCTCTGGATGCGACGGGAGCAGCCGGCGGGAAAACGGGTCACGGCGGTGGTGCCGAGCGATCCCTTGCCGCGAGCGCTGCAAGGACTTGGCGGTGTCGGCAAGACGGCCGTCGCTATCGAATACGCCCACCGGCATCAGGCCGACTACGACCTGGTCTGGTGGATCCGCGCCGATCAGCTTCCGCTCATCCGTTCCTCGCTGGCGGCCCTAGCCGAGCGACTCGGGCTCGACGCGGCGCGAGCCAGCGGAATCGAGTCGGCGGCCACGGCGGTTCTCGAGGCACTTCGCCGCGGCGAGCCTTACAGCCGCTGGCTGCTGATCTTCGACAACGCGGACGAGCCAGAAGAACTCCTCGACATCATCCCGCAAGGTCCGGGCGACGTGCTGATAACGTCGCGAAACAACCGCTGGCAGTCTCGATTCGACACCGTGCAGCTGGACGTGTTCGCCCGCGCCGAGAGCAAGGAATTCCTGATGAAGCGAGCTCCGAGGGAGCTCAGCGAATCAGATGCGGACCGGGTGGCCCACAAGCTCGGCGACCTGCCGCTGGCGCTGGAACAGGCTGGCGCCGTCCAGGCCGAGGCCAGCATGCCCGTCGACGAGTACCTCCGCTTGATCGACGAGCAGGTGACTCAGATCATGGCCGAGGGTAAGTCAGTTGAATACCCGATGTCCATGACGGCCGCGTGGCAGGTCACCGTGGCTGCCCTGAACGACCGGCTCCCGGAAGCTCTGAAGCTCTTGCGCTGCTGCGCGTTCTTCGGCCCGGACCCCATACCGCGCGACGTGTTCCGCCGCGGCACCAAGGCCACCGAGACCCGGATCGGGGAACTGATCGAAGATCCCATCCAGCTGGCCCGGGCCGTCCGCGAACTCGGACGGTTCGCCCTGGTGAAGATCGACAAGCGGACGCTCTCGGTCCACCGGCTCATCCAGGCCCTGCTCCGGGACGAACTCGATGAGGTCGAGCAAGCCGACTACCGGCACGAGGTTCACATGATCCTCGCCGCGGCCGCACCAGCGACACCGGATGACAGCAACTTGTGGCCGCGCTACGACGAACTGGTCGCCCACGTATCCAATCCAGAGACCCAGCTCGCCCAGTGCCGGGAGCCTGCTGTCCGGGCCTTCGCCCTCGATGTCGTGCGCTATCTTTTCCTCTCCGGCGACCTCGCTTCCAGCAGGGCCTTCGCTCAGCAATTCATCACCCAATGGAGTCTGGATTCTGGCCCGGAGCATCCTAACGTGCTCGACGCCAAGCGCCATCTCGGTAATGCGCTCCGGCAGCTAGGCCGATATCGTGAAGTCTACGACCTCACCGAGGAGACACTAGGGCAAAGTCAGCGCATACTCGGCGATGACAATCGCCTGACCTTGGTCCTGCGTAACGCTTTCGGCGGAGACATGCGCGCTCAGGGGGACTTCTTCGGGGCGCTGAAGCACGACGAAGAGAGCCAGCACCTTCAGGAAGCTGTTTTCGGGGGAGAGAGCCCGCAGCTGTACCGAGTACTGAACAACCTGGCCAGCGACTACGGCCGCACGTGTCAGTACGACAAGGCAAGAAAACTCTTTCAGAACCTCTACACCGCCATGAGCAAGGCACGGGATGGAGTATCAGCCACCGAGATGCTCTCGACGTGGACTGGACTGGCCTGGGTCGTGCGATGCTCGGGTAGTTATGCCGAGGCGCGCGACGTCAGCGAAGACGCCCGGGAATACGGAATCGAAAAGCTGCAGCCAGAGCATTACGCGACTTCGCGATCTTCTATAGGCTTCTCTATTGCCCTTCGGCTCACTGGAGCCGCAAACGACGAAGCGCTGGAAATAGCCAGAGAAACCTATCATCTCTGTCAGCAGGCACGCGGGGACAGACACCCAGATACGCTGGCCGCTGCCGTCAACCTGACGAATATCCAGCGGAGCGTGGGCCAAATCGACGAAGCACTCGCGCTGAGCGAGCAAACGGTGGCTCGCTATCCCGAGGTCTTCGGCCCGGATCACCCGTACGTCTACGGCTGTATCGGGAACCACGCCCTGCTGCTACGTCTGAGGAAGCGCCCCGGCGAAGCACGCCAGCTCAACGAGCGGGCTCTAGCGGGCCTGGATGACAGGCTAACGCGAGACCACGACTACACCCTCACGGTAGCGATGAACCTCGCCAGCGACCTCGCCGAACTGGGCGAGACCGCGCAAGCCAGCACGCTGGGCCAGGATACGCTGGGCCGGCTGCGCCGGATGCTGGGAGCCGACCACCCGATCACCATCGCCTGCGCGGCGAACCTGGCTATCGACCTCCGCCGGACAGGAGCCGAGGAGGAAGCAGCCAAGCTGTCGGCCGAAGTGGCCAGCCGGTACGCCGACACGCTCGGCTCTGACCACCCTGATGCGATGGCAGCGGCAGCCGGTCAGCGGATCAACATCGACTTCGATCCCCCGTTCTTCTGATCGCTCAGCCGCGCTCACCGTCAGGGACGGGGCCGTTCGCCGCCTCCCAGTCGGCGAGGTGCTTCGCTGCCCGGTGCCGGGCCAGGGACTCCGCTTCGGGCGAGACGTGTTCTTCCCGCCAGGTATCCAGCGTCTTGGCCATGCCGTTGACGAAGTCCAGGCCGGTGGCAGTGAGATGCCCGCTCGACTGGAGAGTGCTTACCACCCGCCTGGCCGCCTCGCGCCACCGGAGGAACTCGGTCTCCGCCCGCAATCTGACCTTGCCCGAAGCCAGCCGGCACTGTCGTCGCCAGAATCCGCTGACGCCAAGGAAGGCGTAGGCCCCCTGCAGCAGGCCGCCCACCGGTCGCGGGTCGTCCCGCCACGGCGCGTAGTAGCGCCTGCCGTCGTCGGGCAGGGTCAGCGCTACGACGTCGAGCAGCGCGGATAGCTTCAGATGCTGCATCTCATGCGCGAACGTCTCCGCGCAGGTGTACGGGTCCGGCGGCTCCGACAGGGCGACCGCGCCGAATGTGGCCGACGAACTCGAACTGATATGCCCGCCCGGGACGGAGACGAGCGGGACGACGACCGTCACCGCCTGGAGGACTTCCGCGGCGACGTCGGAGTGATCCGATGCCAGCAGCGGCCACGCCTGCCTCAGGGCATCGCCGAACCTGGTCATGGCGGCCGGACTCAGCCGGGGGGCCAGGTCGGTCGAGGACGGCATGCGGAATGAATCGAGGTCATCGATAATCACGTCCAGCGCGCCGACCCGGACGCGACGCAGTCCCTGCCAGCCCGGCGCGTCGCTGTGCACGTCGGCTGGAATCGTCACTCGCCCTTGCGCGGAGAAGACCTCTGCGTGCGGCTGGCCGCTGCGAGCGACGGCGGCGTCCCCGTATACTCTCGCCCGCCCCAGCGACGGCAGCATGACAGCTCCGTCTACCGCCTCCACCTCGATCTCGGCCGCCACTCCCGCCCGGATCGCCGCTGCGGCAGCTATCGCACTCAGCCACCCGGGGTCCGCTCCAGCGAGTTCGGTTCGTTCCTGAGATGGCCCCATAGCGCGCAGCGCCCATGCTCCCACCGAAGGATGCATGATTACCTGGTCGGCGACGGCCGGATGCTGCCGCTTCACCTCCGCCAGGAGGGAAAAACCCCGGCGAGCGAGACGTTGCTGCCGGTGGCCCGCGTCTTCGGCCTGACTGACTACTCCGGCCAGCATGGTGACGTGCTTGCTGTAGCGCGCCCGGGCGAGGTCACGGATGGCGTCGGGGCCGCCTCCGCCCGCCGCGAGAGCATCGAATGCAGATCGCGGGATCGAGTGGTAATTCGAGTTCAATCAGCGACCGTTTTCTCAGAATGCTTGATGATATCAGCTCGCATGACCTGGTAGATATGACGGATGAGGCGCATGAGATCCGGGCAATAGACTGAAGGGTTAGCAAATCCATTACCAGGCCGGTACCGGTGTGCATAGAGGCCGCCGCCGCACACGTTCTTGATAGCGCAAGCCTGGCATTCGGCACACAGCGCTCCCGGTCCGAGCTGCCGGGCTACCATCCCGGGAAGGAGCATCGCCGCGTCGAACTCGTCATGCGCGACATGGAGGTCGGTATGAGCCGCCCCGGAGAAAGCGATCTTCAGCGTGTCAGCCTGCTCGATGGCACCATCCGTCTCGATGACGATCATCTGCGATGACGCCAGCCCCACTCCCTCGGCCGAAGACTTAGCACCCAGAATCAGGCTCATGATGCCCTCAAATAGCCGGATGCCAGGAGCTGGCGATTTATACCAGTGATCGAAGATCGTGATCAGCCAATCGGCATAAGGTGTCTCGGCGGCATCAGGGATCCGGCCCGGCGGCGGGGATTCCCATGTCCCGTGCGGCAGCAGGAAATCGATTTTCGGTGGATCATAGGAAGCAAGTGCCTCATATGTCGCGAGCGGATCATTGCGGAGATCTATCGTGCAGAGCAAGCCCGCGAAGAGGTGCCGGAACGACGGCTGCATTAATCTATGCACTCCCGCCGAGGCCGCGGCATGGCTCCCGCGGCCACTGGGAAACCGCCGGTGGCGATTGTGGGCCTCGGAATCACCGTCAAGGCTGACACCCACCCGGATCCCGAGGTCGCAGAAAAGTCGCAGGTACGATTCGTCAAGGCCGACGGCGTTAGTCTGGATGCGCGCGTTCACCTCCACATCCGGGCCGGCCGCTTTTCTGGTTACTTCCACAATGTGGGAAATGAGGTCACGTCCGGCGAGGAGGGGCTCCCCGCCGTGCAGTATCAACGCGACGCTCGGGAGTCCGTGCGCCCGGGCATGCTCTCCAATCCGCTGGGCCGTGCACTCAGCAATCTCCGGGGACATCCGCCGGGGCTGGCCACGCCAGGACTGGTCGGCCATCTCGTACATATAGCAGTAGTCGCAGGCCAGATCGCACCTGCTGTGGATCTTAACCACGAAATCACGGAAGGGAATGGGCCGCCAACCGCTGGCCATGAGAGCTGAAACGTCAAGGGTCAACGGCCATTCAAGCGTGGGCTTCGGCCCCATAATGTGATTAAACCACACGGAGCTAGTTAGTAAAGTTCCGCGGCCATACGCTTCGCCACATCCGTCACTGCACCAGCTAGGTTCGCATCCACATGCCAAAGAACTCTATAATCACATGCAACTTCGTTGCTGTGCCTGCTCACCTGGCACGCAAATTGGAAGATGTAATATTTTTCTCCTCCTGCCTCATCCGACACGATACAGAAAATAACCAGGCACAAGCCGACCTATTTACGATTAATTAGCGGCGCTTAATTCTTTGCCACTATCGTTTATCGCTAAACCAGTCCTCGAGAATACAGCCTGGGCTTAACCGCCAGCGGTTAGCTGTATACCAAAACTGGAAAACGACGCCAAAACCGGGCAAATAACTAACAGCCGCCCAAACATGCCGCCCGCTAGCGCCGGGCATCATCCGGACATCAGTGACGGGCACGTCACGATTCTGAAACGATGCCCGGGTTGGCCCTCCCGAAGGGCGATAGGGTGCAGTGTGGCATAGGCGTGTCGCCACGTTCTGTAATCAAACGAGGGCTGCTTTGGGTATCGTAACCTTAAATTTGGCCTGTTCGAGGAGAAATTTAGCAGCTGATGTCCGAACCAGACCCTCATCCTGCGACTACTCAGAGTCACCGCTACTCTGCAGTTCACGGACGCCCCTTCCGGTTGCTGCTAGCGGGGTCATCGGTGTCGCTGCTGGGTACGCGAATAAGCACGATCGCGTTCCCGATGCTGGTCTTGTGGATAACGCATTCGCCAGTCGCCGCCGGCTGGACGGCGTTCGCCGCTACCGCCCCCAGCGTCCTGGTTTACGTACCAGCCGGCGCCCTCGTCGACGTCTGGCCGCCGCGACGCGTGATGCTGATCAGCGAGTTCGGCCGCGGCCTCGCTCTGCTTACCGTAGTCATCGCTCTGCTGCTGGGGAAGGCGTTCCTGCCCCTGCTGATCGGGGCGGCAGTCATTGAAGAAATTCTCGAGGTCTTCTCGACGCTGGCGGAAAGACGCTATGTAGGCTCCCTCGTCCAGCACGATCAGGCGTCATCCGCACTTGTACGGATGGAAGCCCGGACCCATGTCATGGTATTGGCGGGCCGGCCGCTCGGCGGTATTCTTTTTGCCGCCGGTCCTCTTTTTCCCTTCATTGCCGATATGATTTCTTTTATCGTATCCGTAGGTACTCTTATTGCAATTAAGGGCGAGCAGGCGGTCAAATTTTTCACGTCGTTCCCAGGAACGACATTCTTGCGGCGAAACCTTCCCCCGTCCACGGGGCGAACAGGCGAAGAGGTAATTGACCAGACGCGCCCCAAGGCTTCGTGGGATGGCCTGTGGAAAGATATTGCCCGAGGTATCGAATGGCTTCGCAGCGACCGTTTTACTTGTGTCAGTATATTGCTTTCGGCTGGAACCACACTCATCTGCCAGGCCTTGATAATGATCTTCCTTGCTTATGCGAGTGATCGGCACCTGCCATCTTTCATGATTGGAATAGCCCTCGCCGCATCAGGCTTCGGCGGTACTGCTGGGTCAGCGCTAGCAGCTCGCCTGCCCGCCCCCACTAGGTACAATTGGACATTGACCCGGATAATCGCGTGGGCCATATCAATCGGCGTACTCGTAGCACCCTATGAATTGCAGTTCATGCCATCCGGAGATTTTCTATTTCTTCGCTTCGCGATCGTGATGTCTCTCCTGGGTTTCACCGGGGCGCTAGGAAATGTTGAACTCGGCACCTACCTTATCCAGAATGCACCGGTCGAAATGCTTGCCCGGGTGACCAGCATCGGCCGCCTGATGTCCTTCGGGGCATGCGCCGTCGGGCCGGTCCTTGGCGGGTTGATAATTCAGCGTTACAAGATTCTCGGCGCAGTCCTAGTACTGTCTGCAGCTATAATGATAATTTCCGTATTGTCGCTGCTGCTACCCTCCGCACAAACAAACAAGAGCCGTATCAGCAAATTCGCAGCCCTCGCACTGAAGACTGCGAAATCGGCGATGACGGGGGTCGGTCCTGGATTCAAAATTTCCTCGCTCCCTGGCCCTACCCTGATGGCGCAGGTAGGGGATGGTCTTTCAGAATCCGCGAAACAATCCGTCACCTGCTCAAGCGGCGCGCTAGCTGCCTCTGTTTGGGACCCGGCTAGGCAGGCTGACGCTACGACCGCACCGGACACCGGCGATGAACTAGTCGCCGCGAATCACGCCCCTAGCCAGCGGGACATCACCGGACTGAGCGCAGCGGGTGAGAACGCCGAGACGCCGAGAACTGCGCGGCGTCCGAAGCGGTTCCGGAAGGGCAGATGCGCGGCCGGCGCCGTCCGGCCGGTCGGCGACGACGACAGCGCTCTGAAGACGCGTCACAGCCACGCCATCGGCGCGGCGCCGGCCGGGGACTTTGCGTCTAGCCAGCGACTTGGCCAGGAAACCCCGGGCTCGTCAGCTGACGACCATCAGCATGCCGACTGGCCGGCCGAAGGTCACACCGCTGACTACACAGCAGCGGCCGCCCCGGTATCCGATCTCGAACCGGCCGGTTCCCGGGCAGCGCCGGCGATGCAGCCCGCCTGACGGGCACCCGAGGCCAGCTGGGGTCAGAAACACAATGACCCTGAACCTGCATCAGGTTCAGGGTCATTTCGATGTGCCTGGGTAGCCCCGACCGGATTCGAACCGGCGTTACCGCCTTGAGAGGGCGGCGTCCTAGGCCTCTAGACGACGGGGCCGTGCACTGTCTCATCAACACCGTGTACTGCATAGTCCGGAGTGAGCGCGGGCGCATGGCGTCCGCGC
>JAICWX010000325.1 GCA_025934635.1 Streptosporangiaceae bacterium
CGCCCCCAGGACTTCGTCTTCCCCACCTACCGCGAGCACGGCGTCGCCTGGTGCCGCGGCATCGACCCGGTCAAGCTGCTCCAGCTGTACCGCGGCGTCAGCCACGGCGGCTGGGCGCCCGAGGAGCACAAGTTCCACCTGTACACGATCGTGATCGGCGCCCAGACGCTGCACGCCACCGGCTACGCGATGGGCATCCAGCGCGACGGCCGGGAGACCGACGAAGCCGTCATCGTGTACTTCGGCGACGGCGCCACCAGCCAGGGTGACGTCAACGAGGCGTTCGTCTGGGCACCGGTGTTCAACGCCCCCATCGTCTTCTTCTGCCAGAACAACCAGTGGGCGATCTCCGAGCCGATGGAGAAGCAGAGCCGGGTCCCGCTCTACCAGCGGGCCCGCGGGTTCGGCTTCCCCGGGCTCCGGGTCGACGGCAACGACGTGCTGGCCTGCTACGCGGTGACCAGGAAGGCCATGGCGGCGGCCCGGGAGGGCCAGGGGCCGACGCTGATCGAGGCGTTCACCTACCGGATGGGCGCGCACACCACCACCGACGACCCGACCAGGTACCGGCTGGCCAGCGAGCTGGAGATGTGGAAGCTGCGGGACCCGATCGAGCGGGTCCGGGCCTACCTGGTCCGCGGCGGCCTGGCCGGGCCGGAGTTCTTCGCCGCGATAGAGGCGGAGGCCAAGCAGGTCGGCGCCCGGGTCCGCGAGGCATGCCGGACGATGGCCGACCCGCCGCCGCTGGCGATGTTCGACCACGTCTACGCCGAGCCCACCGCGATCCTGGGCCAGGAACGCGAGCAGTATACCGCGTACCTGGAATCGTTCGAAGGCCTCCAGGACGAGGAGGCGGCGCGATGACGACGCTCACCTTGTCCCGCGGCCTGAACGAGGGCCTGCGCAAGGCCCTCGAGGACGACCCCAAGGTCCTGATCATGGGCGAGGACGTCGGCAAGCTCGGCGGCGTCTTCCGGGTCACCGACGGCCTGCAGAAGGACTTCGGCGAGGCCCGGGTGATCGACACCCCGCTGGCCGAGTCCGGCATCGTCGGCACCGCGATCGGGCTGGCCCTGCGCGGCTACCGGCCGGTCTGCGAGATCCAGTTCGACGGCTTCGTGTTCCCCGCGTTCGACCAGATCGTCAGCCAGCTGGCCAAGATGCGCTACCGGTCCCGCGGGCAGGTCAGCCTGCCGATCGTGATCCGCATCCCGTTCGGCGGGGGCATCGGCGCGGTCGAGCACCACAGCGAGTCCCCCGAGGCGCTGTTCGCGCACACGCCCGGGCTCCGCGTGGTCGCCTGCTCGGCCGCGGCCGACGCGTTCACCATGATCCAGCAGTCGGTCAGCAGCGACGACCCGGTGATCTTCTTCGAGCCGAAGCGGCGCTACTGGGACAAGGCCGAGGTCGATACGGCCGCCGGCCTGGCCAGCGCGCTGCCGTTCGACCGGGCCCGGGTCGCCGTCGAGGGCACCGACGTGACCCTGCTGTGCTACGGACCGCTGGTGCGCACCGCGCTGGAGGCGGCCGCCGCCGCCCGCCAGGACGGGCGCAGCATCGAGGTCATCGACCTGCGCTCGCTGTCCCCGCTCGACCTCGGCACGATCACCGCCTCGGTGCGCAAGACCGGCCGCTGCGTCGTCACCCACGAGGCCCCGGTGTACGCCGGGCTCGGGGCTGAGATCGCCGCCCGGGTCACCGAGCAGTGCTTCTACCACCTCGAGGCGCCGGTGCTGCGGGTGGGCGGGTTCTCCATCCCCTACCCGCCGTCCCGGCTGGAGGACCACTACCTGCCCGACCTGGACCGGATCCTGGACGCCGTCGACCGCACGTTCGGCTACTGAGGAGACGATCATGGCCGAGCTCAAGGAATTCAAGCTGCCCGACGTAGGCGAGGGCCTGACCGAAGCCGACATCGTCGCCTGGCACGTCAAGCCGGGCGACCAGGTCGAGGACGGCCAGATCATCGTGGAGATCGAGACGGCCAAGGCGGTGGTCGAGCTGCCGTCCCCGTGGGACGGCACGGTCGCCCGGCTGCTGGCCGAGGAGGGCCAGACCGTCGAGGTCGGCGTCCCGATCATCGCCGTCCAGGTCGGTTCGGGACCCCAGACCGATACCACCGAACGAGCCAGCGTCCCCGCCCCGCCTCCAGCCGCGAGCCCCGCGGACCCCAACCCCGCTAGCGGAGTCCCCGAACGGGTGCCGGTCCTGGTCGGTTACGGCGTCAAGACGTCGGCCACCACGCGCCGCGCGCGCAAGGTGACGGCCACCCGGCCGGAGACGGCCGAGCTCCCGGCCGCGCCCGCCCCAGCGGCCGACGCGGTGCCAGTCGCGGCGCCGGCCGCACCGCCGGAATTGCCGACCGATCCGGGCCTGCCCGCGGTCCGGGCGCTGGCCAAGCCGCCGGTGCGCAAGCTGGCCAAGGATCTCGGCATCGACCTGGCCCGGCTGGCAGGCAGCGGCAGCGGCCCGGACGGGTCTATTACCCGCGAGGACGTGCAGCGGGCGGCGACCACGGGAACGCAACCCCGTTCGGCCGTTTCGGAAAACGGGGGACGGGCCGCCGCTCCGGTTACGGCGGCCAGCCCCGGCGGCGAGGAGCGCATTCCGGTCCGGGGGCTGCGCAAGCACATGGCCGCGGCCATGGTGTCGAGTGCCTTCACCGCGCCCCACGTCACCGAGTTCCTGCAGGTCGACGTGACCGAGACGATGGCGGCGGCCCGCAGCCTCCGGGACCTGCCCGATTTCGCGGGCGTGAAGGTGTCGCCGCTGCTGTTCGTGGCCCGGGCGCTGCTGGTCGCGGTGGCCAGGCACCCGCTGATCAACTCGTCCTGGGACGAAGAGGCCGGGGAGATCGTAGTCAAGCACTACGTGAACCTCGGCATCGCGGTGGCCTCCGAGCGCGGCCTCATCGTGCCGAACGTCAAGGACGCCGGCCCGCTGCCGCTCCCGGACCTGGCCCGGCGCCTGCAGGAGCTGACCGAGACGAGCCGGGCGGGCAAGGCCACCCCGGCCGACCTGGCCGGCGGCACGATCACGATCACCAACGTCGGGGTGTTCGGGGTGGACGCCGGGACCCCGATCCTCACCCCCGGGGAGACCGCCATCCTGGCGTTCGGCCAGGTCAAGGAGGCGCCCTGGGTAGTCGGGGGGCAGCTGGCGGTGCGCCAGGTGTGCACCTTGTCGCTGTCCTTCGACCACCGGATCGTGGACGGCGAACTCGGTTCGGCCGTGCTGCGGGACATCGGCGCGATGCTCACCGACCCGCTGCGAATCCTGGCCTGGAGCTGAAACGCATGGGGCTGACGCGATAACGTCAGCCCCATGATCAGGCACATGGTGATGTTCCGGTGGATTCCGGAAGCGACGCGGGAGCAGAAGGAACAGGCCAAGGAGGAGCTCGGGCGGCTGCCCGGGCTGGTCCCGCAGGTGCGGGCCTTCCACCTCGGCGAGGACCTCGGTCTCGTCGGCGACGTCAACTTCGACTTCGCACTGGTCGCCGACTTCGACGATCTCGCCGGGTACCTGGCCTACCGGGAGAGCGCGGAGCACAAGGAGATCGTCGAGACCTACGTCCAGCCGATCGCCGGCGCCCGCGGCGCCGTTCAGTACGAGATCTAGAAGGCGCCCTCGGGCAGGTCCATCAGGTCCAGCGTGGTCTCCTCGAGCACCTTGCGCTCGGCCGCCAGCCGGGGCAGCACGGTGGCGGCGAAGAACCGGCCCGCGGCCAGCTTGCCCGCGTAGAAGTCACGGTCCCGGGCGTCGCCGGGCAGCTCGTCCAGCCGGGCCAGGGCGACCTCGGCGTGGGTCGCCAGCAGCCACCCGATGACCAGGTCGCCCAGCGCCATCAGCAGCCGGGTCGTGTTCAGGCCGGCCTTGTACAGCTCGGCCGGCGAGCTGGCCGACGCCATCAGGAACCCGGTCATGGCCTGCAGCATGCCCTCGACCTGGCCGGCCGCCTCGGCCAGGGCGGCCCGTTCGGCCTTGAGCCTGCCGTTGCCGCCGTCCGCGGCGGCGAAGTCCTTGACCTTGGTGAGCAGCACCCCGAAGGCCCGGCCGTTGTCCTTGATGATCTTGCGGAAGAACAGGTCCAGGCTCTGGATCCCGGTCGTCCCCTCGTACAGGCTGTCGATCTTGGCGTCCCTGATGTACTGCTCGATCGGGTAGTCCTGGAGGAACCCGGAGCCGCCGAGGGTCTGCAGGGACAGGGTCAGCAGCTCGTAGGAGCGTTCCGAGCCGACGCCCTTGACCACCGGCAGCAGCAGGTCGTTCAGGGCCGCGGTCTCCTCGTCGGCGCGACCCTGCGCCGCCGCGAGCTGGAGCGAGTCCTGGAGGGTGGCGGTGTACAGCACCAGCGCGCGCATGCCCTCGGCGTAGGCCTTCTGCAGCATCAGCATCCGGCGCACGTCGGGATGGTGGATGATCGTCACCCGCGGCGCGGTCTTGTCCGTCATCTGGCTGAGGTCGGCGCCCTGCACCCGGTTCCGGGCGAAGTCCAGCGCGTTCAGGTAGCCGGTGGACAAGGTGGCGATGGCCTTGGTGCCGACCATCATCCGGGCGTCCTCGATGACCTTGAACATCTGCCTGATGCCGTCGTGCACGCCGCCGACCAGGGTGCCCACCGCGGGGCGGTCCCCTGGCTTCATCGGGCCGAAGGTCACCTCGCAGGTGGTGGAGGCCTTCAGGCCCATCTTGTGCTCGACGTTGGTGATGAAGACGCCGTTGCGCTCGCCGAGGCTGCCGTCCTCGTTGACCAGGTACTTGGGCACCAGGAACATCGACAGCCCCTTGGTGCCGGGGCCGGCGCCCTCCGGCCGGGCCAGCACGAGGTGGAAGATGTTGTCGGCCAGGTCGTGCTCGGCGCTGGTGATGAAGCGCTTGACGCCCTCGATGTGCCAGGTCCCGTCGGGCTGATCGACCGCCCGGGTCCGGCCGGCGCCGACGTCGGAGCCCGCGTCGGGCTCGGTCAGCACCATGGTCGCGCCCCACTCGGCCTCGATGGCCTGCTCGGCGAACCGCTTCTGCTCCGGCGTGCCCAGGTCCCACAGCACCCGGCCCATGGTGTGCCCGCTGGCGTACATCCAGATCGACGGGTTGGAGCCGAGGATCATCTCGGCCATGGCCCAGTTCAGCGAGCGGGGCGCCCCGGTCCCGCCCAGCTCGGCCGGCAGCGAGAGCCGGTACCACTCGGCGTCCATGAAGGCGCGGTAGGACTTGCGCAGCGACTCGGGCACCCGCACCGAATGGGTGGCCGGGTCGAAGACCGGCGGGTTCCGGTCGGCGTCGGTGAACGACTCGGCCAGCGGGCCGGTCGCCAGCCGCTCGAGCTCACCGAGGATGCCGCGGACGGTCTGTTCGTCGAGGTCCGGGTAGGGCGGCTGGCCGAGCAGTTCCTGCCGCCGCAGCACCTCGAAGAGGTTGAACTCGATGTCCCGCAGGTTGCTCTTGTAGTGACTCATCGCTGCTCCGCCATATCTGGGCCGCATCACCGGGCCGTATCGCCGTCCGACGGTACTGCGATCTATGCTACCCGCTAGTAACAAAGAGCGCGAGCAGGGCTTCTGTCCGGATGCCGGGTTCAGCGGAGCCGCCAGTTTCATGGCCGCTTCATGGCCGCCAGACACAAATGGGCATGCACGTCACAATTGGCGGCATCTCTTGTTTTTTAGGGGTTTTCACAAATCGTTGATCACCGGCGACTAGGCTTCCGGTGTGTGACAGACGTTCGCGACTCCTCGTCGGGCCTGCCCGGACGAGGGCACCGCGCGGACGTACCGTCGGATATTCCGTCGTCGGGGGCGGGACGGGGAGCGATGCCGCCGCAAGGTCAATTCTCTACCGGATCAGGGGCGCCAGGCGCCGATTTCCCGGGTTCGGGTCAGCTCGGCTCGGGCCAGCTCGGTTCCGGCCAGCACAATCCGGGTCAGCCGGACAACGACACGCTCGCCCGCAGGCAACCGGGCGCGGCTCCGCATGCGCGGCAGCCGGGCGCCCCGGCTGTCCGCCAGCCCGCGGCCCGGCTCATCGCGCCGGGCGGACGCCACCGGCGTGACATGCCCGCCAGCCTGCCCGAGGGCGCGCCCGCCCTGGTGCTGGCGGTGCCGGCCGCCGTCGCGGACGGCCTGTCCGGGTCGACCGCGGAGATCGCGACCGTGCTCCGCCTCGACAACCCGGCCCTGGACGTGCAGACGGCCCTGATCGACCACGGCGGCCGGGGCGACCCGGCCGGCATCCGGTCGGTGCTGGCCGACGCGGCCGCCCGGCGGCCCGCGGGCACGCTCTCGGCCGTGGTGATACCGCTGGTGGTGACGCCGTACCCGGCCGCCATCAGGGAACTGAACGACGCCATCAGCGCCAGCGGGGCCGAGGCGCACATCGGCGAGGTCTTCAACACCAACGCCCTGCTGGCCGAGGCGCTGCACCACCGGCTGGCCGACGCCGGCCTGGCCCGGGCCGACCGGGTGCGCATGTTCAGCATCACGACCTCGGCCGACGGCATCATCTTGGCTACCGTCGGCGGGGAGGAAGCGGTCGGCACCGCCAGCATCACCGCCTTCCTGCTGTCGGCCCGGCTCGCGCTCCCGGTCATGGCCGCCTCGCTGGACGCCAAGCCCACCGTCGAGGCGGCTGCGGCCCAGCTCGACGGCATGGGCGTGACCCGGATCGCCCTCGCCCCCTGCGTGATCGGCCCCGAGGCCGACCCGGTGGCCATCGCGGACGCCGCCGCCGCCATCGGCGCCAAGTGCTCGGCCCCGCTCGGCGCGCACGGCAACGTGGTGAAGCTGATCTCGCAGGCCTACGGCCAGGTCCTGCGGCAGTTCGGCAGCGAGGGACCAGACGCCCAGGTCAGCCCGCCGGGCGGACGGCACCGATAAGGCCGCCGGGGGCGTACATGCTGTCGATGCGGACGAACGCACCGGTGAACGGGGCGTTGACCATCATGCCGTTGCCGATATAGATCGCGACGTGATGAATCGTGCTCGGGTCGGCCGTGTTGGTGGCGTAGAAGAGCAGGTCGCCGCGCTGGAGCTCGTTCAGCGGGACGTGCGGTCCCTCTTCCCACTGGTACCCGGTGTAGTGCAGCAGCTGGACGCCCACCCGGGCCCAGGCCATCATGGTCAGCCCGGAGCAGTCGTAGCTGGCCGGGCCGGCGCCGCCCCACAGGTAGGGCTTGCCTATCTGGCTCAGCGCCCAGTTGGCGGCGATGTTGCCCTGGGTCGACGAGGCGCCGGCCGCGCCCGACCAGGACGACGCCTGGCTGCCGGACGGGGCGCTCCCGGCCGCGGCGGTGGCCCGCTCGGCCGCCGCGGCGGCCCGCGCGGCCACGGCGGCCTGGCGGGCCGCCTTCAGCGACGACTCCTGGGCCTGGGCGGCGGCCAGCTGGCCGGCCAGCTTGTCCCGCTTGCCCTTGGTCAGCTTGACCAGCGCCTGCTGCCGGCTCACGGCCGAGGTGATGGCCGCCTTGAGCTCCTTCGCCGCCCGCAGGTCGGCCTGCTGGGCCACCAGCAGCTTGTGCGCCTGGGCCCGGAACACCGCGGCCACGTTGTTGTGGGCCTCGTTGGCGGCCAGCGTCTCGGTGCCCCACTGGGCCAGCACCTGCCCCAGCCCGACCTGGCGCAGGTAGGCCTGCGGGCCGTGGGCGTCGCCGATCATGGCCGTCACCGGGTCGAAGCCGCCGCCGGACTCGAACTCCTCGGCGGCCAGCGCGGCCACCTTCGCCCGGCTGGCGGCCCGCTGCTGCTCGGCCCGCTGGAGCCGGGCCTGGGTCACCTTATACGCCGACGCGGCCCGCTGCTCGTTCACCTGAGTCTGGTCGTAACGCTCGGTGAGCATCTCGGCCTGGTTCTGCAGCTTGGTCAGCTCGGTGTCGGCGGCCGACAGCTTGCCCTGCGTCCTGCCCAGCGCCGACTGGCGCTGCCGGACCCGGTTCTCGGCCGCCTTGATCTGGACGGCACTCGGCGGCTTGGGGTGGCCCTCCGACCGGGCCGCGATCGCGCCCGCCGTTTCGGCCACTCCCGCTGTTTCGGCCGCTCCCGCTGCCCCGGCTGCTCCAGCGGCTGCGGTCGCTCCGGCCGGAGCGGCCGGGCTGAGCACGACGAGCAGACCGCACCCCAGTACCGCGCGCACACCGCCGAGTTTCCGCGCATCCCTGCCGCCGAGTTTCCGTGCATCCCTCAAGCTCCCCGCACCCCCGTCAAGCCCCCCAGGCCCCGTAATCCCGACCCCTTACGCTCCCCGAACCTGACTGACTACTAAGAGTAATTACCTTAACCCGTGATGTGATGTTAGTCTCGTCGCTATCGCCGCCCTGGGCGAGTCCGAAATGTGATCACGTCTGGAATGTGATCCCGCGCACAATCGTTCCTGCGGAATGATTCACACTTAAAGGGGCACGGCCAGGACTACCGCTGGCCAGCCTGCTGACGGCGGTCAGCGGCGAAGAGGCCGGCAAGGAGGATTCGGTGGAGGACGCCGAGGTTGTGCTTAGGCGGGCACCGCTGTTCGAAGGGCTCGACGAAGACAGTGCACGGGCGCTCCGGCGGCAGATGCCCGACGTCAAGCTGTCCCGGGGTGAGCACCTGTTCATGGAGGGGCAGGAGGGCGACCGGCTGTATATCGTGCTCGACGGCAAGCTCAAACTCACCCGGGCGGCGGCCGACGGCCGGGAGAACCTGCTCAGCGTGCTGGGGCCGGGTGAGATGTTCGGCGAGCTGTCGCTGTTCGACCCGCGGCCGCGGACCTCCTCGGCCAGCGCGATCACCGACGCGACCCTGGCCGGGCTGGCGCATGACGCGCTCCGCGCCTGGCTGGGCGACCACCCGGACGTATCCATCCACATGCTGCAGGCGCTGGCCCGGCGGCTGCGCCGCGCGAACGACGTGGTCGCCGACCTGGTCTTCACCGACGTCCCCGGGCGGGTGGCGAAGAACCTGCTCGACCTGGCCGACCGGTTCGGCGAGCAGGAGCGCGACGGACTGCACGTCCACCACGACCTGACCCAGGAGGAGCTGGCCCAGCTGGTCGGCGCGTCGCGGGAGACGGTCAACAAGGCGCTGGCCGACTTCGCCGCCCGGGGCTGGCTGCAGATCTCGGCCCGGTCGGTACTCATCCTGGACAGCGAGCGCCTCCGCCGCCGCGCCCGCTAGCTGGCTTGCCGCGGCTGTCAGCTGGCTGGCTTGCCGCCCCCGCTAGCTGGCTGGCTTGCCGCGGCAAGCGACATGGATGCTCCATCAATGTCGCGGGAACGGCATCGATGCTCCATCAATGCCGTTTACGCCGGCGCCGGACGTGTATCGGGCGCACCATGGGTACCAGCGGGATCAGGATTCGCTGCTGGCGAGGTAGTCGAGCTGGGCGCGGACCGACCACTCGGCGGCCGGCCACAGCGACCGGTCGACGTCGGTGTAGATCATGGCCACGATCTCGGCCGGCGTCTTCGCGCCCGCGGCGACGGCGGCCCGGACCTGGTCCAGCCGCTCCTCCCGGTGTGACAGGTAGTAGTCGAGCGTCCCGAGCGGATCGGTGAGCATCGGGCCGTGCCCCGGGAGCAGCAGGCCGACCCCGCGGGCCTCGGTCAGGTCCCGCAGCTGGCCCAGGGTCCGCAGGTAGTCGCCGAGGTTCCCGTCGGTGCCGATCACCGTGGTGCCGCGGCCGAGCACGGTGTCGCCGGTGAACAGGGCGTCGTCCGCGGCCAGCAGCAGGCAGAC
>JAICWX010000564.1 GCA_025934635.1 Streptosporangiaceae bacterium
GCACCGAGACGTACAGGCAGCTGGACGAATAGTCTGATTACGTCTCGAGAGGGCGGCGGTGACCTCGAGAGGGTGATACCCCTTGAGAGGGCGTTATTGCGATGACTTCAGCATCTGACGCTATGCCTGGCTCCGACGCGGTGTCTGCCTCCGACGCGATGCCTGGCTCCGGCCGGCTGCCGCAGCTGGCCGGACGGCCGATGGTCACCGACGGCGGCATGGAAACCGACTTCATCTTCCACCATGGGGCCGACCTGCCCCTGTTCGCCGCCTTCCCGCTCATCGACGACCCGGCCGGGCGGGCGCTGCTGACCGGCTACTACGACGAATACGCGGCGATCGCGCGGCGGGCCGGCGCCGGGCTGATGCTGGAATCCGGGACCTGGCGGGCGAACCCGGACTGGGGCACCCAGCTCGGCTACTCCCCCGCGGACCTGGCCCGGGTCAACCGGGACGCGATCACCATGCTCGCCGACTTGCGCGACGGCTACGGCCTCGCCGACGTGGTGATCAGCGGCATGGTCGGACCGCGGGGCGACGCCTATCAGCCGGGTGAGCAGCCCGCTCCGGACGAGGCCGCCGACTACCACGCGCCGCAGGTCGAGGCGCTGGCCGAGGCCGGGGCCGACATCGTTTCTGCGTACACGCTGAGCAGCGTGGGCGAGGCGACCGGGATCGTCCGCGCCGCCCGCGCGGCCGGGGTGCCGGTGGCCATCTCCTTCACCGTCGAAACCGACGGGCGGCTCGCGGGCGGCGAGACGCTGGCCGCGGCCATCGCCGCCGTGGACGCCGCCGCCAGTCCGGAGTATTTCCAGGTCAACTGCGCTCACCCAGTGCACCTGGCGGCCGCCCTGGCCGAGCCGGGCAACTGGCGGGAGCGGATCCTCGGCGTGCGCTACAACGCCTCCGCGCGCAGCCATGCCGAGCTGGACGAGGCCGAGGACCTGGACGAGGGCGACATCGGCCTGCTGGCCGGCCGGCACCGGGAACTGGTCCCTGGCCTGCCGGCCCTGGCTATCGTGGGCGGGTGCTGCGGAACGGACGCCCGGCACGTCAGCGCCCTGTGGAGTTAGGCGCTGTGGAGTTAGGCGCTGTGGAGTTAGTTGCTAGCAGGCGCGGGCGGTGGTCTGGGGTGAGCCGGGCGGCGACTGGCCGATGAGGTAGGACCCGCCGCTGGTCACCAGGTAGAGGCGCTGGGTCCAGGCCGTGCAGGCGGTATGCGTGAAGCTCTGGGCCGCGTTCTGGTGGCTGGTGAACGTCACCGTGGCGAGCAGTCCGCCGCCGGCGGGGCTGAGTGCGGTGAGAGCAGGGGCCGTGTCGGTGGTGGAGCTGAACTCGGCGAGGAACTTCGGCCGGGTGTAGTCCGGGCGGGCCTGATCGTCGAACTTGCCCATGTATCCCTGGTAGTCACGCTGGTTGATGGCGTTGAAGTAGCCGGTGATGAACGCGGCGACCTGAGTCGCGCCGGGTTGCGGCGCGGCGCCGGGTGCGATCGCCACCGTGACGCCGTTCGGTGAGGCCGGCGGCGGACCGCTGTTGACCGGGGCGGGACCGGTGTTGACCGGGGCGACGGCGGAGGGGATACCGGCCGCCGGGGAGGCGCTGACGGCGGGCTGGCCCTGCGCTACGTCCGTGAGACGGGCCGACGGCTGGGTCAGCTGCCAGGTGATCGCGCCGCTGACGAGTGCGGCGACGATCACGACGGCCGCCCCCGTGGCCCAGCGCCCAGGCCAGCTGGGTAGCTCCACCGGAATTCTCCCCGATACGAATGTTCCCCCTATTACTTTTCCTATGCGAAAAGGGGCCGCGGCGGCAACCGGGCAGAAAGAAATCTTGGTTGCAATTTAGCTAGGTTTCGGGGCGGCGCGCAGGTGGGTGCGTTCGCCCTGGGGGCCGAACAGGCTGAGTACCTCGGCCGGCTTGTCGCCGAGACTGCCGAACCAGTGCGGGACCCGCGTGTCGAACTCGGCGGCCTCACCCGGCCGCAGCACCACGTCATGGTCGCCGAGGATCAGGCGGAGCTCGCCGTTCAGCACGTAGAGCCACTCGTAGCCCTCGTGGACCTGCGGGTCCGGCGTGGACCGGCGGACGGGGATGACCATCTTGTAGGCCTGGATGCCGCCCGGCCGCCGGGTCAGCGGGACGACCGTCATGTCGCGCCGCTGGACCGGGCGCAGGTGCACCCGCGGGTCGCCGGTCGCGGGACCGCCGGCCAGGTCGTCGAGCGGTACGCCGTAGGCCTGGGCCAGCGGCAGCAGCAGTTCCAGGGTCGGCTTGCGCTGGCCGCTCTCCAGCCGGGACAGGGTGCTCACCGAGATCCCGGTGCTCTCGGCCAGCGCGGACAGGGTGATGTCGCGCTGCTGCCGCAGCGCCCGCAGCCGCGGGCCGACCGCCCTGAGCACGGAGTCAAGGTCGGAGTCCATGAGACTTATTTTGCCATAACGGCAACGTCTCTTGCTATGGTGCGCTCAGCGGCGGCATGGTGGCGGCATGAGTCATTCACACGCCCATGCGCATGCCCACGCCCACTCCTCCTCCCACGACGCCCACGACGCCCACGACGAGCCGATCGAGTTCACCCAGGAGTTCTGGGATGACCGCTATAGCTCGGCGGGCCAGCTCTGGAGCGGGCAGCCCAACGCGCAGTTCGCCGCCCAGGTGGCGGACCTGAGCCCGGGTGAGGCGCTGGAGGCCGGGTGCGGCGAGGGGGCCGACGCCATCTGGCTGGCCCAGCGCGGCTGGACCGTCACCGGGGTGGACGTGTCGGCGGTGGCCCTCGAGCGGGCCGCGAGCGCGGCCCGGGCCGCGGACGAGGCCCGCGCTGCGAACGGCGAGGCGGCCGGCGACGTCGCCCGGCGGATTACCTGGCAGCGCGAGGACCTGCTGACCTGGGTCCCGGAGCCGGAGCGCTTCGACCTGGTGTCGGCGCAATTCATGCACTTCCCCCCGGCTGAGCTCGCGGCCTTCCACAAGGGGCTGGCGGCGGCGGTGCGCCCGGGCGGGACGCTGCTGCTGATCGCGCATCACCCCGAGGACGTGCACGCCCAGCGCAAGGGGCGACCCGACCTGTTCTGGTACGCGGAGGACATCGCGGCGTCCCTCGAAGCGGATCGGTGGGAGGTCAGGGTGGCGGAAGGGGCAGGCCGTTTGGCTAAAGATCTTGATGGCCAGCAGATGATGGTCCGGGACACCGTGCTGCGGGCCGCCCGCCGTCGCTGACGGGGTCTAGCGTTGACGGCCTAGGGTGGGGGCATGCCGAGCGGTTTCCGGCCATCGAGCCGTACGAGACGGGGATGCTGGACGTCGGCGACGGCCAGCGGATCTACTGGGAGTCCAGTGGCAACCCGGCCGGCAAGCCGGCGGTGGCCCTGCACGGCGGCCCCGGCCGCGGCGCTGGATGCCAACACCACTGAGCACCTGATCGGTGACATCGAGAAGCTGCGGGGCACCTCGGGATCAAGCTGATTTCGGTGACCATAACCGGGGCGGCTGACGTGCACTGGCTCTACCACTGCTGGAGGCGCTGAATCGCTTCGCGCGGCGGTAGGGGTTCGAGGGCCGGTGCCGGGCGGGCAGATTAGCGGGGGCCGGTTACCCGGGCGCGGATCCGGTCGACCAGCTGGTTCGCCTCGTTCTCGGTGATCTCGATGAAGTCATTCTGCAGGTCACCGCGTTCGGC
>JAICWX010000244.1 GCA_025934635.1 Streptosporangiaceae bacterium
ACGGCTTCAGTAAAACCCCCCCCCCCCTAGGGTTTATGTTGGGGGGGTTGTTGTTGCCGGGACGTGAGTTATTTGTGTGGGCGCCTTTCCGGGCGCTGGGGGGGGGCGCCGGGCCTGGCGGGCCCGGCCGCACGATCCGCTCGCGCGTGTGCCGCGGCGTTATTTTCCGGTGGCCGCCTTGAACTTGACCACCAGTTCGGCGGGCACCCGGCCGCGGTCTTTTACGTCAATGCCCTGGGACTTGGCCCACTCGCGGACTTCGGTGGTGTTCAGCCCGGTGGCCGGGGCCCGTCGCGCCGTCCGCGCTGGCCGCCGGGCGGCCCCGCCCCCGGCCCGCCGGGCCGCACCGACGTAGGGCGCGAGCGCCTCACGCAGCGCCTGGGCATGATCGGCGTTCAGGTCGATCTCGTACTCGGAGCCGTCCAGCCCGAAACGGACTGTCCCTTCGGCTTCACTTCCGTCGAGGTCGTCGACGAACACAGTCTGTATCTTCTGAGCCACGGTGTTTCTTTCCTCTCACCAGTTTTTTGGTGTACCAGCGTAGACAACCAAAGCGCCGGACGCGTGCCGCCACACCGGAAACAACCGGCAGGACACGGCCGTGAACCATACGCTGCCGAGGCACCCGGACGGCGAGGGAACAAGCACCCTCCGCGCTCACCCCGAGCGAGATCTGATAACGGAGCCTTTAAGTTAAGGAGTTTCGTTCTCAGCGCACACGTTACCGGACGAATTCTGCTGGCTGACGGAAGGGGCGACCGCGTTTCCGCGCGTATTCGGGGAATTCTCCTGAGCGACCCGGCGTGGCCCGGGCCGGCGGCCGGGAAAGAGGGCATGAACGGGTCCGTTACGGGCGGGCCGAGCCCGTTTGGTCACTAGTGATGCCGCGACGGCCGGCGGCGACGGGACGGGGACCCGCTGCGGACGGGGCCGCGCCCCGGGTCGGCCGCCTGCGGAATGTAGCGCCGCAGACACATATGGCAATCCGGCGAACACGTTTGGCATCAGAGTGCTAGCCGAGAGTGACCATCCGGTCTAGGCTGACGAACACCGGACCGGTCGGGCCGGCTGAGGGTGGGGAGTTGGAGCCGTTGAGTATCGCCGTTCAATGGGTGGTCTTCTCCGAGCTGAGCACCGATGCCATGATCGCTACCGGGATCACCGACGAGCCGTCGACGGCCCGGTGGATGGTGGAGACGATCCTGGCCGACACCAGCCATGCGGGCTGGGGCGAGGTACGCCGGGTGCCGGTGCCCGGCGTGGAGCCCAGCGAGACGGAGCTGAGCCAGTGGCCGGCCCGGGGCGAGGTGTACGTATGCCGCCGATCGACCCTGGGCGGGTACGCCTGGCAGCCGCTGTTCCCCGCCTACCCGGCCAGGGCCGCGGCCGCGCGCTAGCGGCCAGGCCGGGCCGCCGTGACCGGGCGTCTCCTGACCGCGCCGGCCTTGACCGCGCCTCACTTGACAGGGCAGCCGTCCGCCTTAGAGGGTAATTCCAGAAAATCATTCTGGTAATGGCGGGAGGGTTCGCATGGCGGCCAAGCCGGTCCCGGTGCCGACGCCGGAAACGCAGCCGTTCTGGGACGGCTGCGCCGCGGGCGAACTGCGCATCCAGCGCTGCGACGACTGCGGGCGGCCCTATTTCTACCCGCGGCCGGTCTGCCCGGCCTGCGGCTCGCAGAACGTCCGCTGGTTCACCGCCAGCGGCCGGGCCACCCTGTACTCCTATGTGATCAACCACCGGCCGGCCCCCGGCTTCGAGGACGACACGCCCTACGCGATCGCCGTCGTCGAGCTGGCGGAGGGACCGCGGATGATGACGAACATCACCGGGCTGCCCGCCACGCCGGAAGCGCTGGAGCTCGACATGCCCCTGCGCGTCAGGTTCGAGCCGCGGGGCGACGTCAGCCTGCCGGTGTTCGGCCCGGAGGAGGACCGATGAGCTCGACGGGCGTGATTATCGCGGGTGCGGCCGAGACCGACCAGCTCGGCAAGCTGCCTGACCACTCCACCTTGCAGCTGCACATCGAGGGCGCGCTGAATGCGGTGGCCGATGCGGGCCTGTCGCTGCGCGACATCGACGGGATCGCGACCGTCTCCGCGCCGGGTCCGGTCCAGGTGGCACACGCACTGGGCATCACCCCCGACTGGATCGACGGGACCGGCGTCGGCGGCACCTCGTTCCTGCTCCACGTCCGGCACGCGGCGGCGGCCATCCGGGCCGGCTACGCCAAGACGATCCTGATCACCCACGGCGAGTCGGGCCGGTCCCGGGTAGGTGCCTCGCGGTGGCGGATGGACGCGTCCTCGCCGGCGGGCCAGTTCGAGGCGCCGTACGGGACGTTCGGCCCGACGACCACGTTCACCATTCCGCTGCTCCGCTACATGAAGGAGTACGGGCTGACCCACGAGCAGCTGGCCTACGTGGCGGTGGCCCAGCGCCGGTGGGCGGCCAAGAACCCGCGCGCGGCCTTCCGCGACCCGATCACGGTCGAGGACGTGCTGGCCTCGCGGATGGTGGCCTACCCGTTCCACCTGCTGGAATGCTGCCTGGTCACCGACGGCGGCGGCGCCCTGATCGTGACCTCGGCCGACCGCGCCGGGGAGTTCCCCAAGCCCGCGGTTCACGTGCTGGGGACGGGCGAGTCATCGGAGACGCCGATGATCTCGCAGCTGGTGGACTTCACCGAATCCCAGGCGTTCCGGCTGGCCGGGCGGTCGGCCTTCGCCGAGGCGGGCATCGGCGTGGCCGACGTGGATCACGTGATGATCTACGACGCGTTCGCCCACGTGCCCATCTACGGGCTCGAGGCGCTTGGCTTCATGGCCAAGGGCGAGGCCGGCCCGTTCATCGCGGACGGCAACACCGAGCCGGGCGGGTCGCTGCCGCTGAACACCAACGGCGGCGGCCTGTCCTACACCCACACCGGGATGTACGGGATGTTCGCCATCCAGGAGGGCGTGCGGCAGTTGCGTGGCGAAGCGGCCGCGCAGATCGAATCGCCGGAGGTCAGCGTGGTGCTCGGCAACGGCGGTATGTTCGCCACGGCCGGCGTCCTGGTCCTGGGCCGCTCGCCGCGCTCATAGTTCGTCGGCGAGGGTGCGCAAGCGTTCGACCAGGCGCAGGCGGCCGGCGTGGTCGGGGGCCAGCGGACGGACGGTGAGGGTGGTGACACCGGAGGCGGCCAGGGCGCTCAGCCGGTCGCGCAGGTGTCCCTCGGGCCCGATCAGGGACGTCTTGACCAGGAGATCCTCCGGGACGGCCGCCTCGGCCTCCTTCTTCCGGCCCGCCAGGTAGCGGTCCTGGATCTCCCGCGCCGCCTCGGGATACCCGGACTTGCTGGCCAGGTCGTTATAGAAATTGCGGCCGCGGGCGCCCATGCCGCCGATGTACAGCGCGCGGCCGGGGCGGGTCAGCTCATGCAGGTGGCGGACGTCCTCACCGATGGCCAGGGCCACGCCCACGTGCACGTCGAGCGGCCCCAGGACGGGATCGCGCCGGGCGCCGCCCGCCGCGAGCGGGCCGCCCCAGACGTCGGCCGCCTTCTCCGGGATTTAGAAGGGCGGCTGCCAGCCATCGGCCAGCTCGGCGGCGAGCGCGACGTTCTGCGGGCCGATGGCCGCGATCACGACCTGGATGCTCCATCAATGCCGTCAGCCGCGCCGCCAATGCCGTCAGCCGCGCCGCTCGGGACGAAGCGGCATGAGGTCAGGTGCACCATAGGCATCATAGGTATCGGGAACACCAGGCATGGGGCGGCGGCGGGCGGTGCTCTGGCTGCCCCAATACGACGCGGGCGGATCTTGACGGTTACGGCGGAACCAGGTCGAATAGGTACCAGAATCAGTTTCTAGTATTAGCTACGGCAGAAGAGGCCGGCATGACCGAACGCAAGAGCCCGACGGCCGTTCTCCGGGAAGGCCCCCGGGCGCTGAGCGACGAGCAGGTGCGCGAGATCGAGGAGTCCGAGCTCCAGGCCGTGCTGAACGTCGACATCGACGACGTCATCGAGTACGTCCACAAGGACCTGCGGTCGCTGCCGGACTTCACCACCCTGTACCGCAAGTACCTCAAGCAGCGCTGGGACGTCTACGACCTCGACTTCACCCAGGACAAGATCGACTGGGAAGAGAAGATGACTGAGGCCGAGCGGCAGTCGTTCATCGCCGTCGCGTCCGGCTTCCACCACGGCGAGCGGCAGGTCGAGATCGAGCTGCCGGTGTTCATGATCGGCGCCAGCGAGGAGGAGAAGCTCCACATCGCCGCGCAGATCGAGGACGAGGCCCGGCACACCGTCTTCTTCGACCGGTTCTACCGCGAGGTGGTCGGCCTCAAGGGCGAGTCCATCATGGACATCCTCGACGCGTCGTTCCCGTGGGTGTCCGAGACGTTCGTCGCGCCGTTCGGCTTGCTCGCCTACCAGGCGGAAGAGCTGCGGCAGAACCCATACGACGCGCGGGCCCGTATCCGCTACGGAACGAACTACTTCCTGTGGATCGAGGGCGTCCTCGCGCTGTCGGTGATGAAGGTGACGCTGTCCTATGCCCGCTGGCGCGGGTTCCTGCCCGCCTACTACACCGGCTTCACCGCCACCTGCCGGGACGAGTCCCGGCACGTCCAGGGCGGCATGCGCTACCTGCAGGACGCGGTGCGCAAGGACCCCACGATGATCAACGAGATCCACGACACCCTGCGGACTATCTTGTCGGTCTCCGGGGTGGTCAGCCGGCGCGTCTACTACGAGCCGCTGGGCTGGACCGACGAGGAGGTGCGGGTGCTGTTCTTCCAGCAGCTGCGGCGCAAGCTGAACGACGTCGGCATCGGGCTCTCGCCCGACCTCGAGGACCTGCTCGAGAAGGTCCAGCCGGTGCTGGCGGGCGGCTGAGCCATGACCGCACCTGATTTCTTCAGCCCGCGGTGGGCGGACGCGGTCCGGGACGCGCTGACCGCGGGCCCGGACGAGGCGGCCCGGGCGAGCAAGCTGCAGGAGTACTGGGACTTCTTCGACTTCCTCAAGAGCATGTACCCGGCGTCCTGGGCGCTGGGCTGCCGCGACCTGCCCACCGGGAAAGGCACCTCGTACCTGTTCGTGCAGTGGGGCGACGGCAAGGTCACCGATGCCCGGATCATCGGCCCGGACGATCCCTCGCCCGCCTCCCCGCCCCCCTCCATGGCCAGCTACGTGCTCGGCATGGACTACCAGGACTGGAAGGCGCTGCACGACGGCTACGACGCGCAGCGCACGGTCATGTACCGCAAGATGCTCCTCGAGGAGGGGGACCTCCTCGAGTTCTTCAAGGGCATCTACTTCTTCGTCGAGTCCCTGGCCGTCATCGGCACGGTCCCGGCCCGCTACCCCTAAGGACTCTAAAACCAAGGACCCTAGCGGCCGACGATCGGGCCGAACGACCGCTCGACCTGCTCGGCGAGCTCGTCCGCGTCCCACGGGCCGCGGCCGATCAGGCGGCTCACCGGCTCGGGATTGTTGTACAGGGAGACCTCGTAGCCGGAGGAGTGGATGACCCGGCCGGTGATCCAGCCGGAACGCTCGCTGGCCAGGTAGGCGACGATCGGGGCCACGTTGTCCGGGGACCACTCGTCCTCGTTCGGCCGGGTCCGGCGGCGGTCGGTCGGGATCGACGCGGTCATCCGGGTGGCCGCGCCCGGCGAGATGGCGTTGACCGTGACGCCGTACTTGGCCAGCGAGTGGGCCGAGGAGTAGGTGAGCCCGACGATGCCCATCTTGGCCGCCGCGTAGTTCGGCTGGCCGGGCGCGCCGTGCAGGCCGGAGACCGAGGTGAAGTTGATGATGCGGTTCTGCGCGGCTTCCTCGCGCAGCGAGCGCCAGTGCGCCGACGCGAACCTGGTGGTGTTGAAGGTGCCCTTCAGGTGCACCCGGATGACGTCGTCCCACTCCTGCTCGGTCATGTTGAAGACCATCCGGTCGCGCAGGATGCCGGCCACGTTGACCAGGATGTCGAGCCGGCCGAACTGCTCGATGGCGGACTCGATCAGGTTCTCGGCCGCGGCGAAGTCGGAGATGTCGGCGCCGTTGGCGATGGCCTTCCCGCCGGCCTCGGCGATCTCGGTCACCACGTCGTGCGCGGGCCCGGCGTCCTGCCCGGAACCGTCCACCGACGCGCCGAGGTCGTTGACCACCACCGAGGCGCCCTCGCTGGCCAGCAGCATCGATACCGACCTGCCGATGCCCCGGCCGGCGCCGGTGACGATCGCGACCCGCCCGTCCAGACGTGCCATGCCAGCTCCCCTCGCCGGCCGCAGCCGCGGCCGGGTTGCATTTACTGGAATCTTCTTCTGGAATTAGACGTCAGGAGGGGGCTGGCCCCTGTCAAGAACGAGGGCGGATCGCGGTGGAAGCAGCAGAACGGCAGTCCCGCGGCAAGGGCTCGGCCGGCTCCTGGCAGTGGGCCAGGACCGCGGGCACCCAGCGGGCGCTACTCGACGCGGCCCGCGCGGTGTTCACCGGGCAGGGCTTCGCCGAGGCCAGCATCGCTGACGTGGTGGAGCGCGCCGGGTCCAGCGTGGGCAGCCTTTATCACCACTTCGGCGGCAAGAGCGAGCTGTTCATCGCGCTGTGGCAGGACTACCAGCACGCCCAGGAAGCGGCCGCGAGCGAGGCGGTCGCGCGGGCCAGGAAGGCCGGGGTGACCGAGAAGTTCGAGCTGTTCTCGGCGGGCGCCCGGGCCTATCTGGAGAGCTGCTGGCAGTGCCGGGACCTGGCCACGCTGTTCTACGCGGGTGACGGACCGCCTGGCTTCGAGGTGATGCAGCGGCGGCGCGGCCGGGAGTGGCTCAGCCAGAACGACGTGCTGCTGCGGCTGTCCGACACCTCGTCCGACCGGCTCTACGTCACCATCTTGACCTCGATGATCGGCGAAGGCGGCCGGGAGGTGGCCGCGGCCCGGACCCGGCGGCAGGCCACCCAGGTGATCGACGCCGTGATCGAGTACGTCCGCCTGCTCATGACCGGCGGCCCCTACCGTCCCGACTCGCCTCCCGAGCCATAGCCAGCAGGGGTTGACACGGGGGTGCCCGGCGGGTTTGATCCGATCTAGAACGTAATTCTAAGATTGGATCGGCAGGAGGCGGCGGGAATGCCAGAACTGTCCGCGGAGCTCGACCTCGGCCCCGAGGTCGCGCAGTTCCGCGCCGAGTTGCGGGAGTGGATTGCCGCCGAGGCGCCGGCGGCGCTGTCCGGCCTGGCCGACTGGAACATGCCGCTCACCGCGGGCGGGCGCCGCGGCGCCGAGCTGGTCAAGGCCCAGGCCGACCCCGCGTACGCCGCGTGGGAAGCGAAGCTGGCCGAGAACCGGCTGATCTGCCCGCACTGGCCGGAAGAGTTCGGCGGCCAGGGCATGGACGCGGTGCGCATCGCGGTGCTCAACGAGGAGTTCTACCGGGCCGGGGTGCCCCGGGTCGCCCGCGGCATGGGCGAGTGGCTGGTCGGGCCCTCGATCATCGTGCACGGCACGCAAGAGCAGAAGGCCCATTTCCTGCCCCGGATCATCTCCGGCGAGGACGCCTACTGCCAGGGCTTCTCCGAGCCGGACCACGGCTCGGACCTGGCCGCGGTGGAGACCCGCGGGGTGGTCGACGGCGATGAGATCGTCATCACCGGCCAGAAGGTGTGGACCTCGGGCGCCTCCCGGGCCACCATGATGTTCCTGCTCTGCCGGACCGACCCGGACGTGGACAAGCACGCCGGGCTGTCCTACGTGCTGATCGACTTCACCGGCCCCGGGGTGCAGTACCGGCCGATCCCGCAGATGTCGGGCGCCGCCGAGTTCTTCGAGGACTTCCTGGACGGGGTGCGGGCCCCGCTGTTCAACGTCATCGGCGGCCTGAACAACGGCTGGAAGGTGGCCATGACCACGCTCGGGCACGAGCGCGGCGGCCGGGCCACCGTGGCCCACCTCGGCTACGAGCGGGAGTTCTGGGACCTGGTCGAGACCGCCCGCAAGCGCGGCAAGACCACCGACCCGCTGATCCGCCAGCGGCTGGCCTGGGCCTACACCCAGGTCGAGCTGATGCGGTACAGCGGCCTGCGCACGCTGGCACAGGTGGCGGCGGGCAAGCCGCCGGGCCCGGAGGCGTCGGTGGCCAAGCTGTTCTGGAGCGAGTACCACAAGCGCCTGGGCGAGATCGCGATCGACATCGAGGGCACCGACGGGCTGCTCCGGCCGGACGGCGACGACTACCCGGTCAGCAACTGGCAGGGCGTGTTCCTGAGCAGCCGGGCCGGCACGATCTACTCCGGGACCAGCGAGATCCAGCGGAACATCATCGGCGAACGGGCCCTGGGCCTGCCCAAGGAGCCACGGGGTCCGCGCCGGTCATGACCGATGGGCCGGCCGCCATAAACCACAGGGCCGTACGCGAGCTCGTCACCACGCAGCGGCTGCGCGAGTTCTTCGCCCCGCGCAGCATCGCGCTGGTCGGCGCGTCCGACAACTCCGGCTGGGCCCGGCTCATCGTGGCGAGCTGCGCCACGGCCGGCTTCAGCGGCCCGCTGGCCGCCGTCCACCCCCGCGCCACCAGCGCGTTCGGCCTGCCGGTAGTACGGAACCTGCGCGACCTGCCCGAGCCGGCCGACATGGCCTTCATCCTGGCGCCCATCCAGGCGGTCGAGGGCGTCCTGGACGACATGGGCCAAACCGGCATACCGAACGGGGTGGTCCTTGCCTCCGGCTACCGCGAAGTCGGACCGCCGGGCCGGGCGCTCGAGGACGCGCTCGTCGCCCGCGCGGTGGCCAACGGCGTCACCATCCTGGGCCCGAACTGCCTGGGATTCATCAATGCGCACACCCGTTCGGCGCCTTATGCCCTGACGCTGCCGGCTCCGCTGACAGCCGGCCCGGTCGGGGTGGCCCTGCAGAGCGGCGCCCTGGCCAGCGTGGTGCTGGCGTTCGCCAAGGCGCACGCCATCGGGCTGAGCGTGCTCACCTCGATGGGCAACGAGGCCATGATGAAGACCGCCGACGTGCTCGACTACCTGGTCGAGGACGACGCGACCAAGGTGATCTGCCTGTTCCTGGAGGAGATCGGCGACCCGGTGGCGTTCGCCGCGGTGGCCGCCAAGGCGGACCGGGCGGGCAAGCCGATCGTCGCCCTCAAGGTCGGCTCGAGCCCGGCCGGCCAGCAGGCCGCGCTGGCCCACACCGGCTCGGTGGCCGGGGACGACGCGGTCGTCGACGCGGTGCTGCGCCAGCTGAACATCATCCGGGTCACCAGCCTGGAGGAGCTGCTGACGACCGGGGCGGCGCTGGGCTACAACCGCCTCCCGGCCGGCCGCCGGATGGGCGTGCTGACCCTGTCCGGCGGCTCGAACGACATCATCGCCGACGCGGCCAGTGCCCAGGGCCTGGAGATCCCCCTGTTCGCGGAACCGACGGCGGCGGCCATCGGCGAGCTGATCCCCTCGTTCGCCAGCGCGCAGAACCCGCTCGACGTCACCGGCTTCGGCGCCCTGGCCAACCTGTCCGGCCGGACCGGCCCGCTGGGCGCCGTCGATCACGCGCTCGATATCGCGGTGCAGGACCCGAACCTGGACTTCGTGCTGTTCTGCGGGGTGACGCTGCCCGAGGTGCGGCCGCCGGACGAGACCATGGCCAGCGCCCTCGAGACCCGGGTGGAGTGGCTGGCCGGGCGGATGGCGTCGGCCCCTATCCCGGTCATCCCGGCCGCGACCACCTGCGTGGACATCAGCGCCTACGGCCGGGGCCTGCTCACCAGGCACGGCCTGACCATGCTGAGCGGCCTCGACCTGGGGATGACCGCGCTGGGCCACATGCTGCGCTGGACCGAGAACCGCGGGCGGGTCCGGACCATGACGCCCCGGACCACCGGGCCCGGCCACGGCAACGGCACCGGCACCGGTCAGGCCGCCGGGCCCTGGTCCGAGGACGCGGCGCGGCGGCTGCTGGCCGGGCGCGTGCCGGTGGTGCCCGGCGGGCTGGCCGGCTCGGCCGGCGAGGCGGTCGAGATCGCCCGGCGAGTCGGGCTGCCGGTGGCGCTGAAGATCTGCTCGGCGCAGATCACCCACAAGTCCGACATCGGCGGGGTGGCGCTCGGGCTGAGCTCGGCGGCCGAGGTGCGGGCCGGCTACGAGAAGGTCCGCGCCGCGGGCGAGGCCGTGCCGGACGCCCGGATTGACGGGGTGCTGGTCACGCCGATGCGCTCGGGCGGGGCGGAATTGCTGGCCGGCGTCACCGTCGATCCCGCCTTCGGTCCCGTGCTGGCGGTCGGCCTGGGCGGGATCTGGGTCGAGCTGCTGCGCGATACCAGCCTGCGGCTGCTGCCGGTCGACGCGGCCGAGGTCAGGCGCATGCTCGGCGAACTGCGCGGGCTGCCGCTGCTGCAGGGCGCCCGCGGTACCAGGCCCGCCAACCTGGACGCGGTGGCCGCGGCCATCGCCGGGCTGGGCGAGGTTGCCCTGTCGCTCAACGGCACGCTGCGGGCGCTGGAAGTCAACCCGCTGTGGGTGGACGGAGATCAGGTCGAGGCGCTCGACGTCCTCGTGGTCACGGATGGAACGGAGCAGAACCCATGATGCTGGGTGTCAGTGCGGAGCAGGACGAGCTGCGCGCCTCGGTCAGGCGCTTCCTGGCGGACCGGGCCCCGCTGACCCGGGTCCGCGAGCTCATGGATACCGAGGACGGCCTGGATCAGGGCGTCTGGGAGCAGGCCGGCGCGCAGCTCGGCCTGCAGGGCCTGGCCATCCCGGAAAGCTACGGCGGGGCCGGCTTCACCTTCGCCGAGCAGGCCATCGTGCTGGAGGAGTTCGGCGCCGCGCTGTACAGCGGGCCTTACCTGGCTAGCGCCGTGCTGGCGGCCACCGCCTTGCTGGCCAGCCCGGACGAAGACGCCCGGCGTGGCCTCCTACCCGACATCGCGTCCGGCGAGACCATCGCCACGCTGGCCTTTACCGAGGACGACGGCTCCTGGGACCCCAGCGCGATCAGGCTGGCGGCGACCAAGGAGGGCGACGTCTGGCAGCTGGACGGGCACAAGAGCTTCGTCCTCGACGGCGCCACGGCGGGCCTGATCCTGGTGGTCGCGGCCACCGACGCGGGCCTGTCGCTGTTCGCCGTCGAAGCCGATGCCGACGGGCTGAGCCGGGCCACGCTGCCCACCATGGACCAGACCAGGAAGCTGGCCCGGCTGGAGTTCGCCGGCACGCCCGCGCGGCTGATCGGCTCGCCTGGCGACGCCGCCGCGATCCTGGACCGGGTTCTGGACGTAGCCGCGATCGCGCTGGCGGCCGAGCAGCTCGGCGGGGCGCAGCGGGCGCTGGACATGGCGGTGGACTACGCCAAGCTGCGGCACCAGTTCGGCCGGCCCATCGGCAGCTTCCAGACCATCAAGCACCGCTGCGCCGACCTGCTGCTCGAGGTCGAGTCGCTGCGCTCGGCGGTCGGCTACGCGGCCGCGGCGGTGGCCGCGGGCTCGGCCGAGGTCCCGGTGCTGGCCTCGCTGGCCAAGGCGTACGCCTCGGAGACCTACTTCCACGTGGCCGCGGAGAACATCCAGATCCACGGCGGCATCGGCTTCACCTGGGAGCACGACGCCCACCTGTACTTCAAGCGGGCCAAGTCGAGCGAGCTGTACCTGGGCGACGCCGCCTACCACCGCGAGCGCCTGGCCACCCGCATCGGCCTGTGACGGGAGGCGCCTTACCGGACCACCCGGCGCGGGTACCGCACGGCGTGCGGGCGGTACTCACCGCTGATCCGGGCTTGCGGCAGCGCGGCCAGGAAGCCGTCCGGGCCGTCGAACGCGGGCATCTCCAGGTAGGCCGCGCCCACGCCGGCCGGGTCGTGCGCGTCCGAGCCCGCCCCGCCGGGCAGGCCGTAGGCCGCGGCCAGCGCGGCCGCCCGGTCGTTCAGCGCCTGGTCGGCGACCTTGGCGTTGAACACCTCGATGACGTCCACGTCGCCTTGCTCGCACAGCCCGGGCAGCACCGCGCCCAGGCTCGAGCGCTGGAGGTCGAACGGGTGCGGCACGTAGACCAGGCCGCCCTGGGCCCGGATCCGGGCCACGACCTCGGCCAGCGGCAGCACGTAGGGGATCCGCTCGGTCAGGAACAGCCCGATCACGTCGCCGTCCGGTGTCCTGATCTCCTCGCCCACCACGATGCGGACGCCCAGGTCCCGGCCGGCCGCCGCGGCCGCGGCCGCGGTCTCGTTGTGGTCGGTGACGCACACCACGTCCAGGCCGTTGTCCCGGGCGCCCGCGGCGAGCTGCTCGACGGTCAGGACGGCGTCACCGGACGCGACCGTGTGCAGGTGGCAGTCGACCCGCACCCACCCGTTCGGTGCGGGTCTTTCCGGGGCGGTCATTCAAGGGCCAGCTCGGCCAGCAGGTCCTGGGAGTAGGCGATCCGGCCGGTCAGCGTCTTCGGGTCGGCGCTGCACAGCTGCAGCGCCGCCTCCGCCATCACCGCGGGCGGCTCCGCGTTCGGGTCGTCCTCGGTGGTCAGGTGGTGGAAGACGGTGCCGGGGGTGGGGACGACCTTGTTCGGCGACAGCGCGTTCACGGCGATGTTGTCGGCGTAGAGCTCGGCCGCCAGGCCGGTGGAGAACCGCTCGAGCGCGGCCTTGCACATGCCGTAGACCGTCCCGCCGCGGGTGGCGAAGCCCGTCGGGGGCAGCACGGGGTGCCGGGCCGCGCCGGAGGAGATGTTCAGGATCCAGCCCTGCCCCTTGGCCCGCATCCCCGGCGTGACCAGCTGGGCCAGGTGGAACGGCCCCTCGACCTGGACGTCGAACATCAGCTGGAAGCGGCGGGCGGTGAAGTCGTCGACCCGGGTGAAGTAGGTGACGGCCGCGTTGCTGACCAGGATGTCCGGCGCCCCGAGGGCGGCCGTGGCCTCCGCCACCAGCCGCTCCCGGTCGTCCGGCTTGGCCAGGTCGGCGCGGATCGCGGTGGCGGTGCCGCCGGCCGCGCGGATCTGCGCCACCGTCTCGGCGATCGTGCCGGGGAACGGCGATGTGCCCGCCTCCGTGGTCCGGGCGACGACGGCCACCGCCGCGCCCTCCTCGCCGAACCGGCGGGCGATCTCCGCCCCGATGCCGCGGCTGGCGCCGGTCACGATGGCGACCTTGCCGTCCAGAATGCCCATGACGGTGACT
>JAICWX010000632.1 GCA_025934635.1 Streptosporangiaceae bacterium
ATCGACGCGAACCCGGTGTTCGTCGGGCGGACCAGGAACGTGGCCTACCTGGACCTGGCGGGCTGCATGGCGCTGGGCGTGACCGGCCCCATGCTGCGGTCCACCGGGCTGCCCTGGGACCTGCGCAAGTCCCAGCCGTACTGCGGGTACGAGACCTACGACTTCGACGTGCCGGTCACGGACACCTGCGACGCCTACGGCCGGTACATCATCCGGATGGACGAGATCGACCAGTCGCTGCGGATCGTCCGGCAGTGCGTCGACCGGCTGGCCGACCGCGCCCAGACGGCGGACGACCCGGTGATGATCAAGGACGCCAAGGTCGGCTGGCCGGCCCGGCTGTCGCTCGGCCCGGACGGCCTCGGCCCCGCGCCCGAGCACATCGCGCACATCATGGGCCAGTCCATGGAGGCGCTGATCCACCACTTCAAGCTGATCACCGAGGGGTTCCGGGTGCCGGCCGGCCAGGCGTACCAGGCGGTCGAATCGGCCCGCGGCGAACTCGGCGCGCACGTGGTCAGCGACGGCGGCACCCGGCCGTACCGGGTGCACTTCCGCGATCCGTCGTTCACCAACCTGCAGTCGGTCGCCGCGCTGTGCGAGGGCGGCCAGGTCGCGGACGTGATCCCGGCGATCGCGAGCATTGACCCGGTGATGGGGGGCGTGGACAGGTAATGCCGTTCAGCGACGATGTGCTGGCCCGCCTCGACACCGACGCCGATGCGATCATCAGCAAGTACCCGCGGCCGCGGTCGGCGCTGCTGCCGCTGCTGCACCTGGTCCAGTCGCAGCAGGGCTACGTTTCCGCCGACGGGATCGCGTACTGCGCCGCGAAGTTCGGGCTGACCGAGGCCGAGGTCACGGCGGTGGTGAGCTTCTACACCATGTACAAGCGCCGGCCGGTCGGCGAGTACCACGTGGGCGTGTGCACCAACACGCTGTGCGCCATCATGGGCGGCGACCAGATCTTCGCCGAGCTCCGCGAGCACCTCGGGGTCGGCAACGACGAGACCACGCCGGACGGCAAGATCGTGCTCGAGCACGTGGAATGCAACGCCGCCTGCGACTACGCCCCGGTCGTGATGGTCAACTGGGAGTTCTACGACAACATGACCCCGGCCTCGGCCAAGCAGCTCACCGACGACCTGCGGGCCGGGAACCCGGTCAGCCCCACCCGGGGCCCGGGCCGGCAGTGCACCTGGCGCGAGGCGGCCCGGATCCTGGCCGGTTTCGGCGACGGCCAGGCCACCGAGGGCCCGTCGGCCGGGCCGGCCAGCCTGGTCGGCCTCAAGCTGGCCGCGGAGCACGGCTGGACCGCGCCCGAACCGGACGGCGTGTCCGGGGATGCCCATCCCTACGCCGGAGCGGGCAGCTCGGCCGGGTCCGGCCCGGCCGGATCCGGCGTCTCCCACGCCGACTCCGCGAACCCCCGGCCCGGCTCGCTAGGCAAGGAGTAGCAGTGACCGACACGCTAACCCCGGTCCTCACCGCGGGCTGGGACCAGCCGGACTCCTTCACGCTGGACGGCTACAAGCGCGGCGGCGGCTGGCGTTCCCTGCCCAGGGCGCTGGCGCTGGAGCCGGACGAGCTGATCACCGCGCTGAAGAACGCGAACCTGCGCGGGCGCGGCGGGGCCGGCTTCCCGACCGGGGTGAAGTGGAGCTTCCTGCCCCAGGGCGACGGCAAGCCGCACTACCTGGTGGTCAACGCGGACGAGTCGGAGCCGGGCACCTGCAAGGACATCCCGCTGATGATGGCCAACCCGCAGGTGCTCATCGAGGGCGCGGCGATCACGGCCTACGCGATCCGGGCCAAGCACGCGTTCATCTACGTCCGCGGCGAGGCGCTGCACGTGGTGCGGCGGCTGCGGCACGCGGTCGAGGAGGCCTACGCGGCCGGCTACCTGGGCACCGACATCCTCGGCAGCGGGTTCGACCTGGACGTGGTGATCCACGCCGGGGCCGGCGCCTACATCTGCGGTGAGGAATCGGCGCTGCTCACCTCGCTCGAGGGGTTCCGCGGGCTGCCCCGGCTGCGGCCGCCGTTCCCGGCCGTGGCGGGCCTGTACGCCTGCCCGACGGTGATCAACAACGTCGAGTCCATCGCCAGCGTGCCGTCGATCGTGGCCAACGGCGCGGACTGGTTCGCCGGGCTGGGCACCGAGAAGTCCAAGGGATTCGGCATCTTCTCGCTGTCCGGGCACGTCACCACGCCCGGCCAGTACGAGGCGCCGCTCGGCATCACGCTGCGCGAACTGCTCGACCTGGCCGGCGGGGTACGGGCCGGGCACCGGCTGAAGTTCTGGACCCCGGGCGGCTCGTCCACCCCGATCCTGACCGACCAGCACCTGGACGTGCCGCTGGACTTCGAGTCGGTCGCCGCGGCCGGGTCCATGCTCGGCACCCGGGCGC
>JAICWX010000050.1 GCA_025934635.1 Streptosporangiaceae bacterium
CCGTCGATGCCGGGCAGCATCACGTCGAGCACGACGAGATCGGGTCGCCAGGCGTCGGCCAGCCGCAGTGCGGCATGCCCGTCAGCGGCATGCCGGGACTCCATGCCCGCATGGCGAAGATAGTCGACCACGACCTCCGCGACCGTCGGATCGTCGTCGACCACGAGAACACGCGCAGTCATAGACCGAGTGTAGAGAGGCGGAGTTCCTCATCCTGTAAGGACGCGCGGGCGGCCAGCCGGCCCTGCGTGCTCATAACGTCGCTGCTGTGACCGTTGACATCAGCCGGGTGCTGGCCCGATGACCGCATCAGGCCGCCGCCGTGGCCCGGCACCGAGGTCGGGCACCACCCTGCTCGTCATCGCCAAGGAACCGGTGCCCGGCCGGGTCAAGACCCGCCTCGTGCCGCCGTGCACGCCCGAGCAGGCCGCCGCCCTGGCCGAGGCCGCGCTGGCCGATACTCTGCACGCCGTGCTCGCGGCGCCAGCGCGCCGCCGGGTGCTGGTGCTCGACGGCGCGCCGGGACCGTGGCTGCCGCCCGGGTTCGACGTCAGGCCGCAGTGCGGCGGCACCCTGGATGAGCGCCTGGCCGCCGCCTTCGCCGGGGTATCCGGTCCCGCGTTGCTGGTCGGCATGGACACGCCGCAGCTCACCCCGGAACTGCTCACGGTGGACTGGCAGGCCGCCGACGCCTGGTTCGGCCCGGCGGCTGACGGGGGGTTCTGGGCGCTCGGGCTCCGGACGCCGGATGCCGCCCTGCTGCGCGGCGTGCCGATGTCGGCGGCGGACACCGGCGCCGTGCAGCGGGCCCGGCTGGATGCGGCCGGGCTGCGCGTCGCCGAGCTGCCGCGGCTTCGCGATGTCGACACCGCGGCCGACGCCGTGGCCGTGGCGCGCCAGGCACCGCTGAGCCGGTTTGCCGCGCGGGCGCGCGAGCTCGCCCCGGTTCTCGGCCTGGCCGTCCCGGCGCGCCCGGCCGACCCGGCCGGCGCGGTGCGAGAGCGGGCATGAAGGCGGGGGCGATCGGCCTGTACGAGGAGGCGCTGGGCAGGTCGGAGGCCGGGCTAGTGCTGCGGACGGCGGGCGGCCGGGCGCTGCCGCTCCAGGTCGAGCGCTGGTGCGGTCCGCCCGACCCGGCCGATGAAGGGCTGCTGCGCCGCTGCCGGGGGCCGGTGCTCGACATCGGCTGCGGTCCCGGCCGCCTGACCATCGCGCTGGCCGAGCGCGGGATCCCGGTACTCGGCGTGGACATCTCCCGTACCGCCGTGGCCCGCGTGCACCGGGCCGGGGCGTGCGCGCTGCACCGCTCGGTCTTCGATCCGCTGCCCGGCCAGGGCCGGTGGGGCACCGGGCTGCTGGCCGACGGCAACATCGGCATCGGCGGCTACCCGGACGAGCTGCTGCGCCGGTGCGCGCGACTGCTGGCTCCCGGCGGCCGGCTGCTGGTCGAGGCGGAGCACGGCGACGTCGACGAGCGGATGACGGCGTGGCTCGAACACGCCGACGGCCGCCGCGGCCCGGTGTTCCCCTGGGCCCGGCTGGGCGTGAGCGCGCTCGTCAAGCTCGCAGCCGCCGCCGGCCTGCACTTCCTCGAGGAATGGGATCAGGCCGGCCGGGTTTTCGTCTCCGTCACCGCGCCGGGCCCGTGAACGTCAGGCCGCTGCCGGCGCCGGTCCGCCCTCCGGTGACGCCGACCCGGCCCGCCGGGCCGAACGGGGCGCCTGGAGTACCGCCCCCGGGGCCAGTCCGCTGGATCAGGACAGTCACGGTGCTGGCGGGCCTGGCGGCGCTGGCCGTGTACCTGCTTTCCAGCCTGGCGGCTCCGGGCGCGCACTGGCCGCTGTGGGATGTCCACGTCTACTGGTGGGGCGGCCAGCAGGCCGCCCGGGGCGGGGCGCTGTACGCCCCCGGGGCCCGGTACAGCTTTACCTACCCGCCGTTCGCCGCCGCGCTGTTCGGCCTCGCCGCGCACGCGCCCGAAGGCGGTCTCGCCGCCGTCCTCACCGCCGCGAGCATCGCCGCGCTGGCGGCGCTGTGCGCGCTGTCGCTGGGCCTGGCCGGGGTGCGGCGGCGGCCGGAGACAGTGTTCGCGGTGACGGCGCTGGCCCTGCTGACCTGGCCGGTCGCCTACACGCTGCGCCTCGGCGAGGTCAACCTGATCGTGGCCGCGCTGGTCGGGGCCGACCTGCTGCGTCGCCACGACGGCCATTGGGGGCAGGGGATCGCCACCGGGCTGGCGGCCGGGATCAAGCTCACCCCGCTGGTCTTCATCGCCTACCTGCTGATCACGGGCCGGATCCGGGCGGCCGCCACCGCGGTCGCGGCCTTCGCGGCGACCGTTGCCGTCGGCGCCGTGCTGCTGCCGTCGCCGTCCCGGGTGTTCTGGCTGAGCGGCGTGTTCTATGACCAGCACCGGATCGGTGACCCGGCCAACCCCTCCGATCAGTCGCTGTCCGGGGCGGTAGCCCGGCTCGGCGGGAGCCTTGACCCGGGCTGCCGGTGGTGGGCCGTCGCGGCGCTGCTGACCGGCCTGGCCGGGATCACGGCCGCCGCCTGGGCGCACCGGCGCGGCCGCCGGCTGGCCGGGGTGACCGGCTGTGCCCTCACCGGGCTGCTCATCTCGCCGTTCTCCTGGACCCACCACTGGGTGTGGGCCGTGCCGCTGCTGGTAACCCTGGCGGCCCAGGCGTGGCGGCGCCGCTCGACTTGGTACGGCCTGGCCGCGATGACAACCGCCGCGGTCTTCTCCCGGCGCATCCCGCTGTCCTGGCCCGGTCATCCGCCCGGACTCGTCCGGCTGCTCGAAGGCGATCTCTACGTGCTGTACGGTCTGGCCGTGCTGGCGGGCATGGCCCTCGTCCTGGTCCGGGAGCGGGCCGCGGTCGGGCGCAAGAGCTAGCCCGTGCGTGATAGACCACGAGAATGCCCGAACTCGATCTGGCCACCATCACCGCCGCCGACGGCCGGGACCTGCTGGCCGCCGCGGAAACGAACTGGTCACGGCCGATACCGCACTGCCCGGACTGGGATGCCGCCGGCCTCGTCGGCCACATGGGCAGCATCCTGGACTGGATGGCCCGGATCGTCGGCACCGGCGAACCCGTCTCGCGCGCGGACCGGGAGACCCCGCCTGCCCGGTACCCGGCGCTGGCGTCCTGGTACTCGGCTCACCTCGACCGCACGCTGGACATCCTGACCGCCAGCCCGGCCGACTCGCCCGTCTGGACATTCTCCACCCGAGGTGAGCGGCGGGTGGGCTGGTGGCGACGGCGGCTGGCCGTGGAACTGGCCATCCACCGCTGGGATGCCCAGCAGGCCGCCACTACCGGGGCCGTACCGGCCCGCCCGCTCGACGCCGGGGTGGCGGCGGCCGGCGTCGAGGAGTTCGTGACCGAGTTCCTGCCGGGCCTGCTCGCCCAGCCCGGTGTCAGCGGCCTGGTGGGCACCCTGCGCCTGCACGCTACCGACGGGCCGGGCGAATGGTGGGTTGACCTCGACGCCCGTGCCGGTACCGTCGCCATCTCCGGGCACGCCGAAGCGGACACCGCCGTCCGGGGCACTGGATCCGACCTGCTGCTCTGGCTCACCAACCGGTCACCTACCCCCAGCATCGAGATCCTCGGCCAGCCGGGCGTAGCGGCCGCCTGGCCCCAGCTCCGCCGCTGAGCAGCCGACAGCCGGTGCGGGCGACAGCCGGTGCGGGGGGTCAGCGGCCCGGCGCCGCGGTGAGCCGGCCGAGGCTGGCGACCGTATCGGTGTGGCCCGCCGGGACGACGGCCGAGTACAGCGCGGTCCAGCAGGACGGGCAGCAGTACTGGCGGAACACGATGGGCGCGTCCACGTAGTCGGCCGGGTCGGCGATGATCTGCGGCCCGGCCTCGGTGGACGGCCCCTCGTACAAGGCCAGGGCCAGCGTGTCGCCAGCGCCAGAGCCAGCGCCAGAACCGCCGAGGATCTCGGCGCAGTGCCGGCAGGCCACGACCGTCCCGCTGCCACCGGGAGCGGGCACCTCGACCAGGTTGTCGTCGAGCCGCCGGGCCGCCGCCAGGCTGGCCTGGCCGCGCGTTTCCCCCAGAACCTGCGACCGGTCCCGGCGACGGGCCCGGTGCCGGTCCCGTTCGGCCGTCGTGGCCGCCAGGTCAGCCACCCCGTCCGCGACGACCACGCCGTACACCGAACGGGCCGCCGAAGCCGTCACCTTCTGCGCCCGCACGTCATGGGCGACCACGTCGGGATCGCGGGTCAGCGGGCCGCCGCACAGCCCGGCGTTCTGCGCGACGGCCTTGCCCGCCGAGGCGAGGACGAGGCCCATCGGCACGCTGGTGCCGTGCGGGGTGATCGCCACCGACGCGGCGACGCCGCCGCGGTGGCGACCGGGCCCGCCGGAATCCGGGACCTCGCGCCGCCACAGGGTCAGCACGGGTTCGCCGAGCCGCCCGCCAGCGCGGCCTACACCGGGGAGTTCCTGGCCCGCTACCGGACCGCGCAGCACGACCGCGTCGCCCGCATCGACGCCGTGGCTCGGGAGCATCTGGCCCGAACTGCCCAAGCCCGCTCCGTCTTCGGCGCCAGCGGCAACCCGCTCGACCGCCGCCGGTCGCTGGCCCCCAAGATCATCACCGTTCTTCCGCACCGACGCCGACCCGCGCACCGTCGACCTATCGCTGGACCCCAGCGAACGGCCGTACGGATCGCTGTTCGGCAAGCGCCCCGACCTGATCAACTACGGCCTGACCGGCTTCGGCCGGCTCACCACCCCCGAGGCGTGGCTGTCGACCTGGTCCGGACTCAGTTCCAACGCCGACTTCGTCCGCTGCGCCCCCGGGGTCACCGTCCCGACCCTGTTCATCGAGCTCAGCGGCGACCAGGCCGCCTTCCCGGCCGATTCGCGCCGGATGACCGGTGCCCTCGGCGCCGCCGATCTCACCACCACCGCCGTCCGCGGCCTGCACTTCGGCGGTCCCATCGCCCCGGGCGAGCCCGCCGGCAACGAACTCGCCGCCGCCGAGATCATCGCCTGGCTAGCCAAACGACACGAGCTCACCCCGCCCGCCTGAGCGACTGTCACCTTCCGTCGAAGGCTGAATCACGACTACCGCCCCGCTTCGGCCGTGTCCTCGGCCGGCAGGTGGCTGCCGGGACCCGGGCGGATTGCCGACGGGCTGGTCGTGCTGGCCGTTGCGATCCCGCTGTTCACGGTCTCGGCCCGGTCGTGCCGTACGTGGTCGCCCGGTTGCTGGTGCCGCCACTCGCGGCGCTCTCACCCGTCGGCGGGTTCCCCGCCGCCGCGAATCTCGGCGCCGCCCCCCGGCGTTTCTCGGCAGCCAGCACTCCGCTGGTTCCACCGTCGCCCTGAGCTGCACCCTCTTCTTCAGCAGCACCACCATCGACCACGCCACCACCCAGCAGCGCCAGGCGGGGCCGCCGCTGTCCTGCCCGGCTGCCGTCCCTGCCCGGCCTGCTCGGGCCGGCCCTGGCCTACCTCGGCAAACCTTCGGCCTCTCCCTGACCAGCGCTACCGACGGCGCCATCATCTCCGGACTGGGGTCGGCGCTGGTCGTTATCCTGGCCGCCCTGGTGCTCGGGGAAGCCGTCAGCCGCGCCGGGATCGTCGCCGTCGCGGCCGGCCTCGGCGAGCTCGTCGTGCGGCACCTCTGCGGTGAGCCTCGAGCCCACAGGGCGGGTGATTCTCGGGGTGCGAGTAGTGCTCGTGGTGCGCCTGACGTGAGCCTGCCGCTTCCCGGCGTAGGTCCGGTGAGGTGCGCCAACGGCATTGATGGAGCATCCATGCCGCAATCGCGACCTTGATGGAGCATCCATGTCGTTTGCCGGGAGCTGGTCAGGGCCAGGCCGGTGACGGGCGTGAACTGTGGCACGGATGCGTCAGCTGAGGCCAGGGGCCCCGGGACCCCGAGACCGGGCAGCCCGGGCGGGTACGCGAAGGAATGACAGGAGCGAGGGCCCGCGGGACGGTCACGCAGCCTTCCCGGAAGGAGCGCCGCGACGGCAGGGCGCGGGCAGGAAGCCAATAGACGGAGAGCCCAGATCGACCCCGGAGCAGCCTGGGAACCGATTACAGTAGCCGAGACCTGACAAACAGTGATCGACGTCCCCCTGAGGCTGCGGGCGGAGAAACCGGAGAAAGCAGCATGCACCAGCTCCAGCTCGCCATCGGCTGGGCCTGGGTCGCGTTCTGGATCTACTGGCTCGCCTCCGCCGCCAGCAGCAAGCAGAGCGTCACCGGCGGGTGGCGGAGACAGCTGACCGGTCTCAGCGTCATCCTGGCCTTCGCGATCGCGGGTGCCCTGCGTCCCGGCAGCCCAGCCGGTCACAGCGTGATCCTCGCGACGGCCGGGGCAGCGCTGTTCACCGGCGGGATTGCACTGGCGGTCTGGGCCCGCCTGCACCTGGGCCGCAACTGGGGGATGCCGACGACCCAGCGGGCCGAGCCGGAACTTGTCACCACCGGCCCCTACAGGTTTGTCCGCCACCCGATCTACTCCGGGCTCCTGACCGCGATACTGGGGACCGCGCTGGTCGACAACCTGCTCGGCCTGATCGTCGTCGCGGTGCTGGTCGCGTACTTCTACTACAGCGGGACCGTCGAGGAGCGGAACCTCGCGGCCACCTTCCCCCAGGCCTACCCGGAGTACAAGAGCAGGACGAAGATGCTCATCCCGTTCCTGCTCTAAGACAGTGCGCGAGAGCTGGTCCCCGGCACCTCTTTCGCCTGAACCAGGCTCAGCGATCAGTGCCGGAAACACCGTTGTCAGGACAGTCTCTGGAGATCCGTGTTAGCGACCGAGCGAGAAGGTGGAGGCCTGGGTCGTGCAGGCCCCCGGCGGAGTGGAACCGGGCACGTAGGGCGGAGAATTCCGCGGCCGCCCGATGGAAGTGCGCGGTCGCCCGCTCGACGTTCTGCTGCAGGTCGCCGCCGTACTCCTCCTGCCGGGACAGGACGAGGTTGTCCCGGATTCCTCGCAGGAGGTCCGCCTTCAGGCCGATGATGTCGTTGCCGAAGGCGATGGCGCTGGTCTTTCCGGCCTGTAGCAGGAAGGGTGCCGGACGACCTCCGGCGGGATCTCGACGCTGTAGGAGTGCATCGGCAGCACCAGCCAGAAGTCCTGCCCGGACGCTTGCCCGGGTTCCGCCGGGTAGCGGCCCGATGTCGCCGCAGCCACGGGGAACCGGACCTGGGGCAGCCTCTCGCGTGCGTCCACCCATTCCACTACTGCGTCCATGTCCCGTCGGTCCCTGCCTGGTTCTCCGTCAGTCGCTTCGCCATGTCGTCCCTGCTGCATGAGCCCAGTCTGGCTGCGCGAGTCAGCTCCGGGGTATGGGGAAGTCCCCGCTTAAACCCTGGCGGTAACCTCCGGTCCTGCTGTCACTCGAGAGTCGCCTGTCACCCTGATATCACCAGCCAGGACACCAGCCGTTTGGCAGGAAAGCAGGGGGGTAGCTCCGCGTGGGCATCGCCGACGGCGGTTCCCCCGATACTGGACTGACCGGGACGGCGCAGGTGCAGCATTTCATCAGCTCCTACGGATACCTGGCCATACTCCTGCTGACGACAGAGTCGGCCTGTACACCAGTACCTTCAGAGCTCAGGATGCCCTTCGGCGCAGCGACAGCGCGGATGCGGTGACCTGGGTGCACCTCAGCCTGCCGCTGGTCATCGTGGTCGGCGTGGCGGTCAGTCTCATGGGCAGCCATCTGGCCGGGGCGGCTGGCCGGCACGAAGGCGAGGCGGCCGCGAATCGATGGTCGCGATTCCTCGGCGGCCGGTCCGGCATGGAGCGGGCCCGGCGCTGGTTCGATCGCCATAGCGGGCCGGCCGTCTTCATCGGGCGCCTGTTGCTGGCGGTCCGGCGGAAGCGTCCCCCGCCAGCCTGGCCAAGGCCAGCGGCCGAACTTATGTCCATGGGCGCGAGCGAGCGGCGGAGGGCAGGCTGACATGGCCAGCGCGAGCACCTGGGAGCGGATCGAACACCGAAACCTGCGCAGGCGAGAGCGGCAGATGCGGCATGCCCGCCCGGGAGACCGACCCGATCCCTCTCTTCCGCCCGGCACCGACATGCTGCCGCAGATTAAGCACATCGTCGTCTTGATGATGGAAAACCACTCCTTCGACAATTACCTCGGCACCCTCGGACGGGGGGAGGGCTTCCCGCTCGGTGACGACGGTACGCCGGATACGGAGAATCCTGATTCCACGGGCACCATGATCCGGGCCTATCACGCGAGCTCCACCATGCAGGAAGAGGGTGCGCCCTGCCAGAGCTGGAGCGCTAGCCACGCACAGTGGGCTGGCGGCAAGATGAATGGCTTCGTGACCTCGACCGAGGCGGTCGCGCCCGAAGGCGACAGGACCGCGGCTATGGCCTACTGGACCGGGCAGGATCTGCCCTTCTATCACGGGCTGGCACGGACCTTTCCGCTGGCCGACCACTGGTTCAGCTCGTGCCTCGGGCCGACGTTCCCGAACCGCCGGTTCCTGCTAGCCGGGACGGCCAACGGGTTGATGGACGACCTGCCCTTCAACCTGCTGGACCGGCCGCGGGCCGGCACGATCATGGACATGCTGACCCGGCACGGGATCTCCTGGGTGAACTACCGGGCAGCCGGGAGCGACCACTCCGAGTTCCGCCGCTACCTGCAGTACCGGCAGCGCCGGACCCGGCACCATCTGGTCTCCCTGGGACGTCCGATCCGCAAGACCAGCGATGTGTTCAAACGGGATCTCCAATTCACGTCGGCGATTTACCCGCTCGGGATGGCCGGTTATATGGCCCACGTCCGCAGCATCGAGCGGTTCTTCGCCGATGCCGACTCCGGGAGCCTCCCGTCGTTCTGCATCGTCGACCCGGACTTCCACAGCTATTCGGAGGAGAACCCGCAAGATATCCGTAAGGGGGAGAGCTTCGCCGCCGAGGTGATCAACCGTGTCATGCACGGCCCAGGCTGGGCGGATACGCTGCTCATCTGGACTTACGACGAGAACGGCGGCTATTACGATCATGTCGCCCCGCCCGCGGCGGTACCGCCGGACGACGTCCCCGGCCGCAGCCGGGTCGCGCACCCGTCCCTAGTGCGCAACCTGCTGAAGGTGCTGTTCCCCGGCTATGTGCGGCATGCAGAGCAACTCGTTGCGGGTCCAAGCGCCTACGATATCTACGGATTCCGGGTGCCCGCCGTGATCGTGTCACCCTACGCGCGGCCGGACTGCGTCCTGTCTGACGTATACGATCACACCTCGGTGCTGAAGCTTATCGAGGAGAAGTGGAATCTGCCCGCGCTGACCCTACGGGACGCGGCGGCGGCCGCGCCGCTTGGCGCACTGGACCTGACGGCTTCGCCGGCATTCCTGACACCGCCGGAGCTGCCCGCGCCGGCCCTGGCATGGGGCGCCTGGTAAGCCGCCGGATCGCATGAGGACGGATACGCCGATGAGCCGTGCCGCAGTCGTGGTGAACCCGGCGGAGCTGGATGACGACGAGGCATTCCGGAAAGTCCGTCCGCCAGCCTACGGACGATCACGACGGGGACGGGCCGCGCTGGCTGGAGGCGATGCCGGAGAATCCCGGCCGGGGCCAAGCTAAATCGGCGGTGTCCGCCGGGGTCGCCCTCGTGCTTGCCTGCGCGGTGACTGGATCTCCGAGGCCGAAGCCGAACGGATGACCTGCGCACTCGCAATGCGTCAGTCATCGGCACGCCAGCGCAGGACCGAAGCCGAGAGCAAGGCCATCGTGGACAAGCTCGCCGACATCGCAAGGAGTTCTGCCAGGCCCCGACCCTGATGACAAGGCTGAGGTCGTCGGGGCAGCTGAGCGTGAAGCTGACCTATCATCCAGGTCGCCAGTTGGCCGAAGCCAGGAGGCAGGCTCCGCAGTATCGGTATTCCGGCACTGTCCGGGGGACTTGAACCCGACTCCGTCATCTTCGCCCCACTGGCCGGGCGGCAGTTTCCTAGCGCGGGCGCTGGCTGCGACCGGGCAGGCCGCCGGCGAGCGCTCGTATGTGCTCGGGCCCGACACCGCAGCAGCCGCCGATGAGCTGCACCCCGCTGTCGGCCCAGGTGATCGCCTGCTGGAGATACCCGGCGGGCGATACGCCGTCGAATACCCAGTTCGGCGGCTGCCAGTCGCCGGTCTCCGCGTAGATCCCGATGGGCCCGGCGAAGTGACGGCGGATGATCTCGACCGCGGCCAGGCTCGCCTCGGGCTTGGAGTGCATCACGGTGATCGCGGCCAGCTCCGGGCCGGCCAGTGCGCTCAGCAGGTCCTCCACGCTGTCACCGTCTCCCAGCTCGAGCAGGGTGCTGAGGGTTCCGTCCTCGCGGTGGAACGCGCTGATGCCGAGCCAGACCGGCAGCCCGGTCTCGGCGGCGGCCTGGAGGGCGGCGCGGCCGTAGCCCCGGGCGTTGATCATCTCCAGCGCGATGAGGTCAACGCCTTCCCCGGCCAGCAACTCCGCCTGCTCGCGGAAGTGAGCCAGGGTGGGAAACCGGGGGTCCTCGTCGGCCGGCCCGGCCAGCGGCCGGCCCAGGCTCTCGGCCTGCATGTCTGCCGGGGAGAAGGACGACATCGAGCCGGCTACCGCCACCGGGCCCGAGGCGGCTGCCTCCCGGGCCCGCAGGGCTGCGCGGACGGCGCTGCGGTTGGCCTCGGCGACGCGGCTCCCGAGCCCGGCGGGCTCCAGGGCCGCACGGCTGGACGCGTAAGTGTTCGCGATGATCACCTCGGCGCCGGCCCTGATGTACTCCTCGTGGACATGCTGCACCACGTCGGGCTGCTCCAGGTTCGCCCGGGCGCTCCACGCCACGTCGTCCATGGGCACGCCCTCAGCCTGCAGCTGGGTGCCGGTACCGCCGTCGATGATCACCAGCTCACCGTCGGCGATCCGCCCGAAGACAGCCTCGGCCACGCTCATTCCGGCTCCTCTCCTGTGTTCAGCCCGTAACGGAACGCCCGGCCGGACATAGCCGACGACCCTAGCGAGGCTACTCTCCCTGGTTCGGGAGCTCGGCCTGCGTCTGCGGATGGAGAACGCACAGGCCACGGCCTACCTGGTCTATGTTGCCCACCTGATGCGGTGAACCGCCCGGCGCGGTGCCGTCGGCGGTGCGGCGCTGGGTGAGGGACGTCGGCTGAGATGACGCGCGCTGACCCGCTATGGGCCGGGTTGCGCGGGCGTGCCGGGCGCGGGAGCATTGCCCGGGACAAGGAATCCGGCGGGAAGGCGGGTCAGGTGACCAGCGGCCAGCGGGCGAGGGCGTCTCGTTCGATACGAGCCGGGCCCATATGGCCCGGGTCTATGACTTCTGGCTAGGCGGCAAGGACAATTTCGCGGCCGACCGGGCCGTCGCCGAGCAGGTGGCCGCGGCGTACCCGGATATACGGGCCGCCGTCCGGGCGCAGCGCGCGTTCCTGGCCCGGGCGGTGCACTTCCTGGTCGTCGAAGAGGGCATCCGGCAGTTCCTGGACATCGGGACCGGGCTGCCCTCGGCTGATAACACCCACCAGGTTGCGCAGCGGGCGGCGCCGGCGTCGCGGGTGGTGTACGTGGACAACGACCCGGTCGTGCTCAGCCACGCCCGGGCCCTGCTAGCCAGCAGCCCGGAGGGCACGACCACCTACATCGACGCCGACCTGCGCCAGGCCGGCTCGATCCTGAGGCAGGCGGCTGACGTCCTGGACTTCAGGCAGCCGGTCGCGGTCATGCTGCTGGGGATCTTGCAGGGATCCCTGACCAGGACGAGCCGGGCACGATCATCGCCCGGCTCATGGATGCCGTGCCGCCGGGCAGTTACCTGGCCCTCTCGCAGATCGCGGGGGGACGTCGCCGCTGACGAGGTAGCCCAGGGCGTGCAGCGGTACAACGAGCAAGCCGCTGCCCCGGTCGCGGCGCGTACCCACGCCGAGGTATGCCGGTTCTTCGCGGGCCTGGACCTGGTCGAGCCCGGCGTGGTGCAGGTGCACCGGTGGCGGCCCGGGGCCGGGGACCTGAGCGGCGGCCGCGACCTGGCCATCTACGCCGGGGTCGGGCGGAAACCCTGACACGCCGCCGGCTGCAGCGGTCCCGCGTTCCGCTATCGGTTAAGGCGTGACCATCTACTACGGCGGAGTACCCCGCTACAGAACAATCGAAAAGCCTGCGAAGAACGCACGCCGAGCCGTCGTTAGGTACGGCAACCTCGATCACCGAGGAGGCCAGGATCGCGACTTGGCCGTTCGCTTAGAACAGAGCCCGGAGGTCACCGGATGAGGGGGCCGCGGCGCTGCCCAGGAGCGGTACGCCGTAAGTCTCCTCGATAGCGCGTAGCGTTCCGTAATGACTTCCGGGAGTGGTCATCCGCATGCCCCGCTGCGTGTGCTGCGAGATGACGATCGTCGCCACCTGCTCGGTCGTCTCACCCTCATCGAAGGTGATGATAATGATCCCGCCGGCGCGGTACCACCGCGACGCAAGCACGTCGGGGATCTGCTCGCGCAAGAAGTCGTCCCCTTGCGAATAGTTTCCGTTGTGCATGTCGTTGATGAGATTCGGTGAGACCCACAAGAAGTCGGGCGCTGTACCGTCGCGCAGGTCAGTGTCGAACTGAGTGAACGGGACGACGCGATTGCACTGGGCGTGATCGCGGCGGATGGAGTCGAAGTACGCAAACGGGTTGTGGTTTACGTCGTAGTTACCGGGGCTGTACGTATCGGTCAGGTCGCACGACCGCGGAGCGTCCTCGATGTAGGCCTTCCAGCTGTACCCCGCCCGGGCCAGTTGGTCGACCAGGGTAGGACCGGCGTACGTCCGGTCGGCGGGTGTCGTGTCTTGGGGATTGCCCTGGACGGAACCGGAGACCAGCCCCAGGTAGTTGGGCAGGCTCGGGTGGGACAGGTCATTCCAGCGCATGGCGAGGCCGTACCTGCTTGCCAGGCTGTTCAGGTACGGCATCTGGGCATTGCCGATGACTTGCTGCTGGCTGTGGTTCTCGTCAACGAGGATCATGACGTGCGGATGCCGGCGGGCTCCCGGCACCGGAGAACTGGCAGGTGCTGCTGACGACGCATGCGCGGGCGGGACTGTTGCGGAAGCCGTGGACGCCCCGCTCGCCAAGGGGCGTGAAGATTCACAGCCGGCGCTCACAGTCGCCAGCGTGAGCAAGATGGCGGTTACCGGGATTCGCATCCATGAGCGAGATTTCGTTAACATTCCGCAATCCTGACACGCTCTCCGGTCTCGCGCAATGCCGGTCTCCGTCTCCGCTCAGCCTCGGGCGCAAGGAGAAATAGCTGCCGGCCGACATCATTTTATGTATCGCATGCGACAGTGTCTTTCCATTCATTCCGCCGGCAACTACGTCTTACGGCCGCCTAGCCGGCCTGAATAATCATGCATCGAAATGATGCACTGAGAATGCCGGCTCAACAACGAGGCCCGGCGTGCTTAAACACTGGAAGGAAGAGGTAAATCATTACGTGTCGCTTCTTAAGCGGTGCGCCGAGACTATCCGGAACATGAGCTGAGGGCACTTCTGCCTCCTGCGGGACATCTCAGGATGCGCTCTAGGTGCGGCTCGTGCGAATGGCGCGGCAGCCGGGGCGGGGGCCGTGTCGGTCCTCGCGGTACCGGGGAGTTCGCAGTGCCGGTGAGCTGGGTTCAGTCGCCTGGCATGTTCTCGGCTGGGTCCGCGCGGATCAGCGGGCCTGGCACGATTGGCTGAATCCGGCGGCGGTCAGGGCGGCGATGGACGGGTCGCTTGCCGCGGTCTTCTTCTCGGCGTCGATCTCGCGCTGGTAGGCGGCAGCGCCTTGCCGGGCGGCGCGCAGTCGCGCCGCGTCGAGTTTGTCGGCGAATGTGATGTAGGTGGCGAGCGCCCGGGCCTTGGCGGTCGCGGCCTGGGGCACGGCGATGGCGGCGAGGTGGCGGTCGAAGTCGTCGCGCAGCTTGGTGTGCTGGGGGAGCTGGGCGAGGAAGTCCTTCAGCGGGATATCGAACTGGCCGCCGTTCAGTGCGGTGATCTTCTGCTCCAGCCCGTCGCAGAGCGTATTGACCGCGTTGAGGTACTGCTGGGCCGCGTCGCTGCTGCTCGACGACACCGGAGCCGACGCGGTGACCGCCGGGTGCCCGGCCGACGAGCAGGCCGCGACGATGACGCAGCTACTCGCAGCGATTGCGACTGCACGTATCGATCCCATATCGCACATGATCGGCGTGACAGGGCTGGCTCTGCGACTTCGTCGCTAGTTCGTTGCGCAGTCGCCGCACCGGCGAGATGGCATCAGCGGCTGCCGCGCGCCGCGGGCACGTTCCCTCAGGGAGGACAGCGGCGCGGTAGCCATGACAGTGGGGCCGGCGCGCGGTGAGATACCAGGTGGCGGCCGGGGGAGGGGTAATGCGTGCCGAGCCGCCTGGTTGCGCGGCGGCCCTAGTGCCTGAGGCGGCCGCCTCGGTGTACATCTCGCGGTCGAGGATGGTGACGCTCACGCCGTGAGCGTGACATGCCGCCGGCGAGGATGGCCTTTCCGGTCGTCATGCACTGCCGGTGTCGTCTGCTGGTACGAAGAGCTTGCGGTAGGCGCCGTAGCCTTCGCGTTCCAGGTCACTGACCGGGATGAAGCGGAGGGCGGCGGAGTTGATGCAGTAACGCAGGCCTCCGGCTTCCTTGGGCCCGTCATGGAATAGGTGTCCCAGGTGGCTGCCGCCGTGGGCGGAGCGGACCTCGGTCCTCGGTATCAGCATGCGGAAGTCGCGGCGCCGGACGACGTTGCCCGGCTCGATCGGGACCGTGAAGCTCGGCCAGCCGGTGCGGCTGTCGAACTTACTGACCGAGGCGAACAGCGGCTCGCCGGACACGACGTCGACGTAGATGCCGGGCTCCTTGTTGTCCCAGTATTCGTTCCGGAACGGGGGCTCGGTGCCGTTCTTCTGGGTGACCCGGTACTGCTCCGGGGTAAGCCGGGAGACAGCCTCGGGATCCTTGCGGTAATCGTCAGTCATGTCAGCTCCTGATTCAGTGTCCCCGCTGGCTGCGGGATGCCTCGCTATGGATGCAACCTAAAGCTGGCCGCCGTTAGTCCGGCGCAACCGGGCTTGCGGGCCACCGGCCGCTACCGAGACTCGGCGGACCGCTTCAATGAGGCCGGCCGCCCAGCACCCGGTCACTGATGTGACGGGAGAAACGCCGGCCGAACCCCTTGACGCGAAGAGGCATTCGCCCGGTGCTGGAATAGCCCTTTAGCCCGGCCTGTCCGAGGCGCACAGAACGGTGTCTTCCGGCGAATGCGCGGCTGTAGAGTCCGCTGCATGCCCACCTTCGTCCTGCGGCTCATCGCTCCGCGCCCGAACTTCGCTCAGACTATGACCGACGCGGAGCGGGAGATCATGAGCCGCCATGCTGCCCACTGGCGCCCATACCTCGAACGTGGCGACATGGTCGTGTTCGGGCCGATCCTGACTGACGACGACTCGTACGGCCTCGCGGTTGTCGAGACCGATGACGATCAGGTCCTGCGCGCCTTCGCCGCGCAGGACCCGGTCGTGACGACTGGCACCGCGGCATTCGAATTCGGGCGGATGGCCGCAGGGCACGTCCGCGGACGCTGACCGGCGCGCCGCAAGACGCGCCGGGTGCGGCTGGTGACTGGTCCGGGCGCACTGGGACGCAGTCCCGCACGACTTGCTCATCCTGATCGTTCATCGCCTGAGGCATCGTGATCTCGAGCAGCCGCATCATACTCGGCGATGGTCCAGCAGTTCTTGCGGGGCAGCTCGGCCAGCAGGCCCAGCACGAACGCCCGCGCCCGGCGCCGAGGCTCCACCCTGCGGAAACGGCTCCCGAACCGGGTCATCAGCTCGTCAGGCACGCCCAGCCGCCGGCCGGGGCCTACGCTGTGGCCAGCGGCCACCAGACGGTCTTCACGTGTCGTCACAAACCGGGACGATCAGACGGTGGCCGCCCCGTCTCCAGCACCGGCATATCCAAGATCGCGCTCTACGGCTGCAGTACCAGGAGGACACATGCGGCGAGGTGAGGTCTGGTGGGTCGAGTTCGACGAGCGACGGCCTGTCGTGCTGCTGTCGGAAGAAGAACCATCCGGGTTCCGGGCGATGCAGGTCGTCGCTCCGGCGGATACCGACATCTCCGGCTGGGGAATCGAGGTGGCAGTCGGCGTCCCGGATGGACTGCCCTTCGACGGCGTGCTGCGGTTCGCGTTCCCGTGGCCGGGCTTTACCCCGTGCACCTGGCTAACAACCCTGAGCCGGGACGACCTGATCGAGCGGGCAGGCGCGGTGTCCACCGCCAAGCTCAGCGAGATCGACGACGCCCTGCGTGCCAGCGAACAAAGAACGGAGTGGACCCCGGCCGCGGCGGCCAGGCTCAGCGAGATCAAGGACTCCCTCCGCCGGCGGACTCAGGCAGACGGAGAATGAACGGACGCCCACGCTGACAAAGGCCGATCTCGTCCGCACGATCGGCGGTCCGCGGCGCCTCAGCAACAAGATCACGATCTACGGCTGGAGTATGGACCACCTGTGGGAGCAGATCGGCCCCCAGCTGCCCGGCGAACTGATCGCCGCAGTGCCATCGCGCGACACGCTCGCCGTGGCAGCCCTAGACCCTTCGGGCAGCTTGCGGGCAAGGTTGTCGCGCTGCCCAGGAATGGTTGATCGGCGCCGTGCGCCAGGCAGGGTTAGTTACCAGCTGACTCTCCGGGCGTGCTCGAGGACTGCGGCCCGCAGCGACCTGGACCGGCAGCCCGGAGGTATGGCGAGGGATACTCGAGGTGTGCGTGTTGGGATCGCCCATCATCTCGGCTGGGCCGTGGCTGTCACTGCATCAGCCGGACACGAGGTTGTGGACCGCCGCAGGATCGAGCTGGTCGAGCCGGGCGTGCCGGCCGCCCCGGTCGAGCACGAGGTCAGGTGTCTCGATGACGATGCTGCCGCGAGGATGGTCGCGGCAGCGCGGGCATCGGTGCTGCGGGCGGCATCGGCGTCGCTGGACCAGCTTGCCGCTTCGCTTCACGGGCCGGTCGTCTCGGTGTCGCTGCGGGCGTGGCCGCTGGATTTCCCCGGCGACGTCGCCGTCCAGCGCCGCCCGCCATACCAGTCCCGGGCCGACTCGGTCATGTACCGCCAGGTGCTTGCGGAGTGCGCGCACGAACGCGGCTGGCCGGTGCACCTCTACAGCGCCAGGGATGTCGAGGCGCAGGCGGCCAGGATCCTGGGTGAGCGAGCCGGCGACGTGCTCGGCCGTCCGCGGACGGTGCTGGGACCGCCGTGGACCAAGGATCACCGGATCGCGCTAGCCGCCACGATCGCTGCCGGGTGAATCTCCTGGCATGACCCCTGGGACGTCGCCTCCACGGCGACGACCCGGAAACCAGGGCACCAGCCCGGCTGCGAGCTTGGATGGCCCGCGTGATCGGACCGGGGTCTTGGGCCCAGTGAACGCACAAATCGGTCACTCTTTGTCAATGCCGGTCGATCTAGCCTCAGGGTGAGCGGGCAAGGCGGCGGCCGACCGGATGCCGCCGGACGGCAGACGAGGCGGAAATGAACATCATCCCTATCGCGATACTCGCCAGTGATCCGATCACCTGGGAAGGGTCGGTCGCCCTGCTGTCGGCCCACCCCGACCTTCTTATCCTGCCGCCGGATCTCCGGCCGCAGGCGCGAGTCCTGGTCGTCATAACTCCGGCCGTGACCGAGGCGGTGCTCCGCGATATGGAACGCGCTCAGGCCGCGACGTCCCGCCATCGGCTGCGCATCGTCATGGCCGCGGATCACGTCAACCCGCAGGATTTCCTGCGGGCTTCCCAGGCGGGGCTGGTTCGCCTGCTGGACCGGCGGCAATGCGGCTATGACCAGATCGCGGACGCGATCCAGGCCGCCGACGCAATGCAGCCAGGCACGGGCTGGCGGACGGCAGCTTCCTGCAACCCCTGACCCGCGGACGTCCGGCTAGCCAGGATGTAATGGTGAGCAACCTCGCCGGCAAGGGCCGGGGCGTGCTGTCTTGATGACGTTGCGGCCGAACGTCAGGTGACCGCCTCCGCGTCCGGGTAACTTGCTACTGCCGATCGGCGGCAGCCTAGGCCGCTCGTCGGCGATGGGCACCAGCAGTTCGAACTCGCTGCCCTGCCCGGGCTCGCTGCGGACTTTGACGGTGCCACCATGGGCCGCGGCCACCGCGGCCACCAGCGGCAGTCCCAGCCCGGTGCCCCGCGACCGCCCGTTATCGCCCGTCCGGAACCGGTCGAAGATGAAGGTCAACTGATCGGCGGCGATACCGGTGCCCGTGTCGGTGACGAGCACGCGCGCCGCCCCGTCCGGGCCGCCGATGACCGCCAGCTGGATGGCATCGTCGCCGGAGGTATGCCGGACGGCGTTCTCGATCAGCGCGTCGAGCGCGAGTGCGAGCCGCTCCCGGTCCGCGCGAACGGTCACGCTCTCGAGCGTGCCAGTTCGCCAGCACCGGTCGGCGGCGGGCCGCCAGCGCCGGAGCAGCTCCGTGACCAGCTCGTCAAGGGCGACCGGCTCCGGGTGCAGGAAGGCGGGGTCCGCGGCGGCGGCGATGACGAGCAACCGGTCGGAGATCCGCCGGAGCTGGGTCAGCTCGCCGATGATGACCGCCACATCCTCGCCCGCTTGCTGGTCGCCGGCCAGCGCGCTGGCCAGCAGCTCGGCATGGCCGAGCGCGATCGTGGTCGGGGTCCGCAGCTGATGGGCGGCATCCTGCAGGAACCGTCGCTGGTCGGCCAGGATCCGGGCGATCTGCGCCGCGATCAGCTGGTAGGAGCCCTCGGCCGCAAGCCTGCGCCGGGCGTGCCAGACCATCGCGAGGAACACCATCGCCATCAGCGGTACCTCGACGAGCTCGGACGGCGGCTCCTGCCCTCGCCGCACGGCGACCGCGATGCCGACCGCGGTCATCAGCATGACCCCGCCCAGCACCCACAGCGTGGGGCCGAGCTTCCAGGTGCGAAACCCGTAAATAAGGGTGAGGCTGATCCAGATGAAGTGGAACGGGATGGTTTCCCACCCGGGATACATGAGAATCGCGTCGAGGTTGACCAGGCCGAAGATCAACCAGGCCGCGTCGATTACGCCGTTCCGGTGAGACTGGACCCACCGGGACAGGCCCGGCACCCGGGACGCGGGCACCACGCTTGCTGCCGGGTCCGGGCTGGCGTCCGCGCCCGGGGAAGCGTCCTGTTCAACGAGCGACGAGCTGATAGCCCTCACCTCGCAGAGTCTTGATCAGGTCGAAGCCGAGCTTCGAGCGCAGTCTCCGGACGCACGCGTCGATGATGTTCGAGCCGGGGTCGACATCGTAACCCCAGACGGAGGCGAGCAGCTTGGCCTTGGACACCGACTCCCCGGCGTGCTCCATGAGCTCGCGCAGCAGCAGGAACTCCAGTTTGGTGAGGGCCACCGGCCCGTGCCCGGTGTCCGCCACCATATGGCTGACGTCGAGGGCAACACCACCCGCCCTGATTACCTCGCCCGGGAGGTGCGCCGGATCGGCGCGCAGCCGGGCCTTGACCCTGGCGATCAGCTCCGCCAGGGCGAACGGCTTGGTCAGGTAGTCCTGCGCGCCCAGCTCGAGCAACTCGACCTTCGCCGGGACATCGGCCACGCACGACAGCACGATCACCGGCTGGCTCGGCCGCGTGGTGAGCAGCTCGCGCAGGGCCTGCCTGCCGTCGACCGCAGGCATCACCAGGTCAAGGATGACCAGGTCGTAGCGATGCTCCAGCGCGAGTCGCAGAGCCATGGCTCCGTCGTCCGCGAAGTCTGTGTCGTAGCCGGCGGCATTGAGGGCCCGGCCCACGAACGAGCGGATCTTGGGCTCGTCATCGGCGATGAGTATGCGCCCGAGAGCTACCACGTTGAACCACCACTACTGTAATCGACCGTCGTCGACCTCGATAAGGCCTGCGCTCAAGCGTCCTGCAATCGATTGCGCAGTTAGGGGCACACAGCACTTCCTTCCGACATGCTCGCCCTGTCCACAGGGTGGCACGGCCGTTGCTCCTAGACAAGATTCAGTTCGTTGCAACATGAGCTTTTGTGTATTTCGAAATTAGTCACAACGATGAATTCTTCGTCACCGCGGGCGCTAGCCTGGCGCGCTTATCGCGCTGACCAAGCCTTCACCGAGCCCCGGTTAACTGCTACGACTCCGGCTTCTCGCCCCGAGACCCGCAGCATTGGGCCGCCCGCACTGCCAGGCGGCGCAGCTCGTCTAGGACGCGTACCCCCGCGACCGCTGCCCCAGCGGCGCCCATCGCGGTCGCCACCAGCAACGGCAGCCTTGAACTGCCCGGCCCACGCCCCGCACTCTTCTGGAGGTCGGGCCGCTCGCCCGCGCCGTCAACAGGGAGCAGGGCGCCCACCCACGCTGCGAGAACCGTCGAGGCCGGCCAGGCAGGCGGCACCAACGGCGGCAGCCCGCCCGGTCACGCAGAATGCAACGGCCCGGACAAGAACCGCACGTAGCCGCGGCCACGCCCTGATGCGCGGCGAAATGTCAGACTCAAACGTGAAAGTAGACCCCACTAGGAGGTGAAGACCTCTGGGTGTGCCGCCAGAGACTTGAACTCCGAACCCGCGGGAAGACCCCCTTCCCCGGGAGCTTGGTGTGGCTCCCAGGTTCGCGAATGGTTCTCGGGGGCCAGCGTCCCGGGGTCGGCACTCAGGTTAGCGACCGGGCTTCTGGCCGTCGCCTGCCAGCTGCTGTATGGAGAGGTTCTTCCAGTTGGCCCGCAGGTACTCGGGCAGTTTGTTGTCCGGCGCGGTGTCCGGGCGCGTGCGGATCATCCACATGGGGATGCCCGCGAAGATCCCGAACAGCACCACGGCCGCCACCGCGTAGACCAGGACCAGGATCGGCGTCGTCATCAGTGTCAGCTCCCTCGGCCCGCGCTTGTCGGAGGATCGCGGGCTCGAAACTGATACTGGCCGGGCAGTTGTAGGCGCGTCTGAGACTAAGCTCTCCCGCCGCTATGAATCGTGACCTTCCTGTGATATTTCTCTGCGCCGCGCAGTGGCCCCTGGGCTCCTCGCCGGCTTGCGCGCCGGATACGGCGTCCACAGCGTCACGGTACAGAGTCGAAGCCCCACGCTCACCATCAGCAGACCGACCGCCGTCCAGGCCAGCGCCCGCGGCCGGAAGCCAGACAAGCCCCCCGTGGCCGCGGCTAGGGCACAAGGGAATCGGCGACCTGAGCGATGCCCCGGCCCCATGCCGCGAGTTGCCCTGGCGTCAGGTACGCGGTCCCTGACGCTGTGTGGTCGTCCATCGGGACGGCGATGTACCGCTCGCGGCCGTCCGGGCTCATGAAGTACATGACCGAGGTGTGCACGATGTCCGCATTGGGATCCGGCGCCGCGACCGCGACGTCGTAGCCGCGCCAGGTTGCCTGCAGGGAGCTCACCGGCCCGGTGAGGAAATGCCAGCTGGGAATCGAGCTGAGCTGGTGCTCGTTGGAGAACGCCGCGACGTCCGAAACCTGGTTGAAGAACTGGTTGACGTTGACGGCGGCGAAGACGACCTGCCCCGCCGCCTTGCCGAGGTCGTGCTGGGCGTCGACGAACTCCTGAGAGACCAGCGGGCAGATGTCGGTGCAGTGCGGGTCCATGAAGTTGAGGACGACGACCTTGCCGCGCAGGCTGGACAGTGCCAGCGTCCTGCCGTTCTGGTCGGTAAGCCGGAACCCGGGCGCCGCCCGGGCGGGGACCGGGGACAGGCCCATCAGGTTGATCGTGGGCAGCGAAATGCTCGCCGGGATGCCCGGGGGTCGCTGCCCGGCGACGGCCACGGCCACCGGGTCGTGCCGCCTCCCGGCGACGGCCGCGGTGACGAGCCCGGTGATGAGAACGATCACGACCGCGCACGCCGCGGCCACGATCCACGCCCGGCGATTCGGGTCGCTGGCAGCGCCCCGCCCGGCCGCGGCCCGGGACGCCTGAGCCGTATCCACGCTGTGCTGTACTTGTCGGCCGGAACTCATAGTTGCTCACCGCCTGTCCGGTGTTAGCTCGGCGGCTGGACGGGGTTGCGGCCAGCGTGCCGACGTTCGCCTGAGCCCGCGGTCGAGGGCGGCACTGAGGCCGCCGTCGCCGCCGGCGATCTGCCGGATGATGACGATCATGGTGGGCAGGGCCCAGAAGTCCCCGCAGACCCACAAGATCGACGCTCCGATCTGCTGGTCGGCGAACGGGGGCAAGGTTACGCCGGGCACGTGCCCGTAGAGGGGGTATACCGAGGTCCTGCTGAAGATGCTCAGTGACATGGCCAGCATGATCATCACCACGTTGGTGCCGAAGAGGGCGGCGGCGCGGCTGGGCAACGGCATCCGGCGGCGGAACGGCGGCGAGGGGATGTACTGCTGCCAGAACAGCAAGCCCGCAGCGAGGAAGCTGCCGTGCATCAGCCAGATATGCACGGCCTGGTTGTCTTCGCCCAAGTTGAACAGGGCGGGAACATGCCAGGCGATCATCACCGCGTTGAAGAGGACTACGGACGGCCAGGGCCGCAGCAGAAACCCGATGGCCGCGCGCAGCGGCCGGGACCAGCCGCCGGCCAGGACACTGCGGGTGGCCGCGCGGCCCCGGCGAGCGGGCAGCGCCGCCAGCAGCGGCTGCCACGGGGCGCCCGCGACGATCAGGCTGGGGGCGGCGAACATCAGCAGCAGGTGCTGGATCATGTGCACGAAGAAGTAGTCATCGGCCCAGTAGTCAATCGGTGACCCGATGGCCAGCAGCAGCACGGCGAGTCCGGCGTAGAAGCACGCCGACCGCAGCCGCCGCTGGCGGGTCCGTTCCGGGCGGGACCGCCGGGCCAGCTGCCACAGGCCCGCCTCATGCCAGGCCGCGACGAGGACGGCTACGACGAGGAACGGGTCGAAGGACCAGTTGTTCAGCAGATAATTCATCGCGGCCTACCCGGAGGACCCGCACCTGATGGGTTTGCCTGTACGGTAGGTAGCCAATTCCGCGACGCTCCTCGCAACAGCGTGAAGAGAGCCGCGGCGATAGCTGGCTGATGAAGCAGCGCCGACCGGAATGCGGCCACCAGGAAAAGGCTGGCCGCGTTTAGCCCCGAGCTCGTGTCAGGCACGGCGCCGGCTCCTTTCCGCGCGCTGCGGACTTCCCGCGGTAATGGGCAGCCGGATGACATCACTAAAGCATTTATTTGCCCAGATGACAGAGGGCGGCAGGAAAGATGAAATAAATATCATCTAGCGCGCTCCGCTGCGTGCCGGGACCCGTTCCGGCGAACAGCACCACTCAGCCGGGCAGGCTAGGCGGTGCCACGCGGGCGGACAGCGCTGTGCTGGCCGAGGCGAAGAGCTGGTCTATCCGGGCGCGTTGCGTGTCCATTGCCTGCTGGTCTAGGCGCAACTGCGCGGACGTGCTCTTGATCTCGGCTGGCGTCGTGGCGGCCGCCCGGCTGGCCACATCGCTCTGAACCCGTTGCGCGAGGGGGAACGACCAAGTAACAAGGTCGTTTACCGCCGCATCGAGGTGAAACGATGCCAGCGACTCCGGAACCTGGTACTGGACTAGGTCCTCCATCTGCATGTTGTTGCCGGGCGAGCAGTTGGCCGCGGCCGTATTGGCGATCGTCACCGCCGTCTTGATGTCGTGGCTCGTGCCGGATTCGATGGCCTGCAGGGCCGTGAGCGAATCGGTGACCCCTCCCGCGCACGACCCGATGTCGGTCGTCAGGTCGTGGACCATGCCTCGCAGGTCGGCAGCTCGCTGTCCGGCGGACGGCCGGTGCGGGATGGCGACGAGCACCAGTCCGGCGACGAGCATCGCTGCGGCGGCCAGCATCCATCTGGGGGTCCGCAGCACGGGCCAGCCGGTAGGCCGATATGCGGCCTGCAGTGAATTCGGCATGGTCTCTCCTCCGGCTCCCGGCCGCGCGGGTCCGGCCGGTGTCAGCATCCGAGCGCCTGCGCTGTCTTCCGGTCGCCTCTGCGTGCTCCGTGACGGTGTCATTCTTTTCTCTTCCCGCTAGTTTCGTCCAGTCTTCTCTTCTCTTGTTTCATCCACAATGGGCGTGAGCGCGACCTAGCCGGTTTGGCGCGCGGCCAAAGCTCGCCGTCTTCCCGGCTCCCTCGGACGCTGAACGCGATTGTCGCAAGATGCCGGAAGACCCAACTCCTGATGAAAAAAATTTCATCTTCCGGGCCCGAACTTTCGCCGTGTGGCGCGCGATGGAAATATAAGGGACATATTTCCTATAAGCGCTATCGCCCTCCATCTACTGCCTGCCTACCGAGATAATGCGGACTCATTTTCGATTAATGTCGGCTCGTGGCTGCTGCGGGCCTGAGAAGTGAGGTGGTACGTGTGTCCGTGGCGGCCCGGGCGGCGACCCTGATCGTCGCCTTCCTCTGCGTGGCGGGGATAGGGGTCTTCGTCGCCGTGTACTACGTCGGTGCGGCGACAACGCAGCTGCCGATCGTTCACTACACGGCGTCCAGCGGCCAGGTCAACGTAGTGCTGCAGGAGGACGCGCAGAACGACTCCGCCACCAGGCCGGACTGGGTGACCTACTACACCCAGGATCCGGCGACCAAGGGGTGGCTGCACACCACCCTGTTCTCGGTCCCGGCCAATACGAAGGTCAACGTGACCATCTACGGCTACGACGGCTGCACGCCGCTGCGGAACAACTACTTCAGCCAGGTGCAGGGCACGCTCGGCGGCACGGTAACCGTCTCGCAGTTCGATGAGCACGGCAAGGAGTACCTGACCAACAAGACCACGCCGAACATCAACGCCTGGTCGGACTGCAACGTAGGGCATACGTTCGCCATCCCCGAGCTGGGCGTGTTCGTGCCGGTGGCCTCCCCGAACGCCAAGCTCTCGGCGGATAACCTGTGCAGTTCCTCACCCTGCACCACGAGTGGCAACCCCTATGCGGTCGAGACGTTCAGCTTCATGTCGCCCAAGGAGACCGGCACGTACCGCTGGCAGTGCTTCGTCCCCTGCGGGGGCGGATACCTCGACGGCAACGCCGGTCCCATGTCGACTCTCGGATGGATGATGGGTGAAATGGACGTGGTGTCCGCATGAGCGCGGCCGACACCCCGGCGATCGGCGCGGACGCGCCGCCTGAGCCCAGGCACGGCTGGCGGCTGTTCGCGAGCTGGCTCGTCCTGTCGGTTGCCGCCTGCCTCGTGATCTGGTTCGCCTGGTATCCGCACATGCCGCCGGGGCGGATGTCCTCGTCCGCGACGCACCAGCAGTTCGACATCGCGGTGCTGGCGGTTACCGCGGCGCCAGTGATCATCGGGGTCCTGCTGTACTTCGGCTACGCGATCGTGGTCTGGCGGGCCAGGCCGGGAGACGAGAGCGATGGTCCCGCGATCTACGGCAATACCAAGGTCCAGGCGACGTGGATCATCGGCACGACCATGATCGTGCTCTGGCTGTTCGTGTTCGGCACCGTCGAGCTCGTCGGCCCGGCCGGCGCGGGGGCGGGCGAGGGCCCGTCGCCGATCTGGAAGCTGACCGGAGCGCAGACGACGGCGTGGACCCCGGGCGGGAAGGATATCCTCCAGGTCCAGGTGATCGGTCAGCAGTGGACGTGGATCTACCGCTATCCGCAGTTCGGCGGGATGGAATCCACCGTGCTCGACCTGCCGGTGGACACCCCGATCGAGTTCCACGTCACCTCGCTTGACGTGATCCACAGCTTCTGGGCCTACCGGCTCGGCGTCAAGGCGGATGCCAGCCCGCAGGTTGACAACGTGGCTTACACGACGGCGAAGACCACCGGCGCCTTCATCGTCCGCTGCAATGAGCTGTGCGGCATCTGGCACGGTGCCATGACCACCGGCGGCACCGTGCTCGCGCCGGGCGCGTTCCAGACCTGGGCCGCCGGGGTGCGGGCCAAGGAGCAGTCGGACGGGGTGCTCGCCGCCTTGCCGCCGTACGCCCTGAGCTACGACCCCACCGTGATCCCCCAGCTCGGCAAGAACATAGTCCAGATTGACGGCATCACCGGTGGCGCGGGCTACTACTACGGGCCCGGCGACCCGGTGACGCCATGATGCGCCTCCTGCCGCCGGCCGCGGCACGCGTTCTGTCCGCCCTGACGTCGGTGAAGGAGTAACGGGATGGCCGTCGAGATCCAGCCGCGGCCCGCGGAGCCCGCGGGCCGCCGTCCCGAGATCGTCGGGGGCGACCGCTCGTGGTGGCTGCGCCCCGGTGCCCTGACCGGGATGATCGGGGCGGTGGCCGGATACTTCCTCGGTCACTGGCTCGGCAACTTCCTCGGCGGAGATTACGCCCGCAGCTCCCTGGCGGACACCAACGATGCTGCCATCGTGCTCGGCTACGCCGTCGCCGTGATCGGCTGGCTGGCCGGCCTGGGCGTGTTCAACGACCTGTTCCTGATGATGCTGGGCAGGCCCCTGCGCGAGGAGTCCCGGCTGCTCGGGACGCAGGAGCAGGGCCTGGCCAGGTACTTCAGGTTCACGCTCGACCACAAGGTCGTGGGTATCCAGTACCTGTTCGGGATGATCGTCTACTTCCTGACCGGCGGGCTGTTCGCCATGGCGATCAGGAGCGAGCTGCTGTCGCCGGCCTACCACCTCATCGGGCCCCAGCAGTACCTGATGGTGGTCGGCGAGCACGGCACCATGATGATGATGATGATGTCGTCGGTCATCCTCGGCCCGTTCGGGCAGTACTTCGGCCCGCTGATGATCGGGTCGAAGCGGGTCGCGTTCCCGCGGCTGGAGGCGCTCGGGTTCTGGCTCACCGTGCCGGCCTACGTCATCTTGCTGTCCGCCGTGCTGATGGGCGGGTTCCCTACCGGCTGGACCGGTTACGAACCGCTGGCCACTCAGGCGACGCAGGGGGAGGACGCCTACTTCTTCGCGTTCGGCCTGATGGGCATCTCGATGATCCTGGCCGGCTTCAACATGATCGTCACCATCATCAACTACCGGGCGCCCGGCATGCGCTGGAACAGGCTCCCGATGTTCGTCTGGTCGATGTTCATCGTGTCGTTCCTGCAGGTGCTGGCGGTGCCGGTGCTGGTCGGGGCATGCTACATGGCGCTCACGGACCGGACCTTCCAGACCGCGTTCTTCACCAACCAGCTCGGCGGCAGCAGCTTCCTGTACGAGGACCTGTTCTGGTTCTTCGGCCATCCCGAGGTATACATCCTGGCGCTGCCCGGCTTCGGGGTCGTCTCGGAGATAATCTCGGTGTTCTGCCGCAAACCGCTGTTCGGCTACAAGGTCTCGGTGGCCGGCATGGTCGGGGTCGGCCTGGCGTCCTTCCTCGTCTGGCAGCACCACCTGTTCGATAGCGGGATCAATCCCGACATGCGCCCGCTGTTCATGCTGACCACGGAGATCATCTCGATCCCGACCGGGTTCATCTTCCTCGTCGCCATGGGGACGTTCTGGAAGGCCAAGATCAGGTTCTCCATCCCGATGCTGTTCGCGCTGGCCTTCTACTTCAACTTCCTGCTCGGCGGCATCAGCGGCGTGTTCTTGTCGGACATTCCTGCGGACACGACCGAGCACGGCTCGTTCTTCGTGATGGCGCACTTCCACTACACGATCATGGGCAGCCTGATCTTCGCGTTCTTTGCCGGCATCTACTACTGGCTGCCGAAGATGACCGGGATCAAGCTGAACGAGAGGCTCGGCAAGCTTCAGTTCTGGACCATGTTCATCTTCTTCAACACGACCTTCCTGCCGTTGTTCGCGCTCGGCATGCTGGGCATGCCGCGCAGAGTGTTCGAGTACGCGCGCAACCTGGAGACGCTCAACGACTGGGTCTCGATCTCGGCGTTCTGCCTGGGCATCTCGGTACTCATCTTCGTGATCAACTTCGTCATGTCGATGACGTTCTGGCGGGAGCCCGAGGTTGGCAACCCCTGGCGATCCCGGAGCCTCGAATGGCAGCTTTCCTCGCCGCCGCCGCCAGGCAACTTCAGGCGAGTACCGGTGATTCTCGCCGGCCCTTACGACTACGGCGTACCGGACGCGCTCCCGGTGGCCGACTTCAACCCGCCGCCTAACGTCATCGGCGCCGCCTACGCGCCGGTCAGCGGACGAGTGGAGGGTTAGGCCATGACTGATGCGGCTGCGGAGTCGTCGACCGAGATCGCGGCGGCGGCTGAGGACGAAGGTTTTTACCATGAGTCCGCGCTCAACGCCGCCTGGACCGGATCCCGGCTGGCGATCGGCGGACTGACGTTTCTCTTCGGCTGTTTCGCGTTCGCCTACTTCTACCTTCGTTCGCTCAATTCGTCCGGCCGCTGGCAGGGATCCGGCTACGTGCACCCGTCGCTGTGGATGGGCACCACGATCATGCTCCTGGCGGTGATCAGCGCCGGCGTGCACTACGTCGGGCTGGAGCGGATCAAGGCCGGGCGCAAGTCCGCCTGGCAGCTCGACGCGCTCGTCGCCATGGCCCTCGGCCTGGCGGCCGTCGCGATGCAGATCTACCAGCTCGTGGACCTGCCCTTCCGGCCTGGCAGCTCGGGGTACTCGAGCGTCTTCGTCGGCTTCTACCCCGTGTTCCTGACCGTCCAGCTCGCCGTGCTGCTCTGGCTGGAAATCCTGCTCGCCAGGTCCAGGTTCGTCCCGGCCATGTCGTTCGTGGAGCAGCCGCCGACCATACCCGGGACCTACGCGGTGCAGCGGTTCCAGGCGTCGCTGAGCGCCTTCTCGACGGTCTGGAACTACCTGGCACTGGTCGCGGCGGTTTTCTGGCTCCTGTTCTACGCCTTGTAGAGCGTCGTGAGCCGGAGAAGAGCAAGAAGGGAGCTCGAGTGAGCGACGGTTGGAGCTTTGGCGGGTCGATCCTGACCTTCGCATTCCCCATGCTCCTGTTCATCGGGGTGGCGGTTGCCTTGTACGTCCTGTTCACCAAGCCAGCCGCCGTCCCGGGGCGCCAGAGTTCCTCGACCGCGGAACATCCGGTGTCCTACACCCCGATCGCCGGTCCCCGGCCGGCCACCGAGGTCCCGGGCAACCCTGAGCTCGGACCGGACAACCCGGCGGCATACCACAGCACGGAGACAGCCGGCGGCGGGAACACGGCGTCCGAGGCGCAGGAGGCCCAGGAGTGAACACGTCGGCTGCGGCATTTCCCGCGGGCGCTCCCGAAGTTCTCGGCCCCGGGCCGGCGGGCCCGGCCAGCGGCAGTGGCCGTTCGGCCGGCGCGATCGCCCGCGGGCTGGTAGCGCTGACCAAACCCCGGATTATCGAGCTGCTGCTGGTCACGACGGTCCCGACGATGCTGCTGGCCCAGCGCGGGGTGCCCTCGGCCGGGCTCGTCCTGGTCACCCTGGTCGGCGGTACCCTGGCGGCGGGCAGCGCCAACACGATCAACTGCTATCTCGACCGCGACATCGACGCGGTCATGAAGCGGACCGCGCACCGTCCGCTGGTGGCCGGCGGGCAGGGGACCATCAGGCCTGGTGAGGCGCTGGTGTGGGGAATCGTGCTGGGCGCGGGCGCCACCGCCCTGCTCGGCCTGCTGGCCAACTGGCTCGCCGCGTCGATGGCCGACGCGGCGATCTTGTTCTACGTCTTCGTCTACACTCTGCTGCTCAAGCGGCGCAGCCCGGCCAACATCGTGATTGGCGGCGCCGCCGGCTGCTTCCCGGTACTGGTCGGCTGGGCCGCCGTCGAGGGCACGCTAGCGGTGCCCGCGATCGTGCTGTTCGCGGTGATCTTCCTGTGGACCCCGCCGCATTTCTGGGCGCTGGCGATGAAGTTCCGCGACGACTACGCCGCGGCGGGCGTCCCGATGCTCCCGGTGGTCGCTAGTCCCGCCGAGGTGACGCGCAAGATCGTGTGGTACTCCTACGCAATGGTCGCGGCCACGCTGGCCCTCACGCCGTACGCCGGGTGGATCTACAGCGCGGCCGCGCTCGGGCTCGGCGGCTGGTTCCTGGCCGAGGCGCACCGGCTGCACGCCGTAACGTCCCGGGCCGGCGCGGAGCCCGGGCCGCGCCTGGTCCCGATGCGCTTGTTCCACCTGTCGATCACCTACCTGACCCTGCTGTTCGTCGCGATCGCCGTCACGGCCCTTCTCCCCTGGGGGCACTGGTAGGCGGGCGTGTCACTCACCGGAGGCCGTGCCACCGGCCGTGGCCCCTGACCTCCTTGGTGAGGCGGGCTCGGTAGGCGTTGTAGGACGCGAGTTCCTCGTCGGGTTCCACCCCGCCGAGGCCCCACAGGGCGCTCGGCGGGGGAGCCGGTATGCCGTCGGAGAGCGTGAAGGCATCCTTAGCCTGGGCGGGAGGGTGGACCTCGTCCCGGATCGTCTTGACCCAGAAGAACACGGCGAAGATCGCGAACAGGGGCCATTCGAACGCGTACGCCCAGCTGAGCGAGTTTCCCGACTCTGCCCGGTGCAGCTGCCAGCGGCCGAGCCAGAGCATCCCCAGGACGCCGAGGAGCACGAACATGTGCCAGCCCAGCCACTTGAGCGTGACGAGGAACCTCCACTGGGAGGATTCCCGGGTACCGGGCATGCGCAAGCGCGACGCTGCCATCATGCCCCCGGCGCCCGAGGGCGCCACCGGTGGACGCCCTTCAAGTAGTCGGTCCGGCGAGGCGGGGCGATTTCCACCCGATTATCGTAGGCTGCCCGGATCTTGCGAGCAGCCCGCCGTTCGTGATATTTCGGTCATCTTTGGCCGTGCCTGCCGGAGACGCTGGCACTGTCGTTGACCTGGTATTTCTCCTGGGTCAGGTAAGTTCGCCGGTCCGGCCACGTCAACCTCGTATGCACCCTGCGGTCGCTCACGCCGCGCGACAGCGAAGGGCGCTCGGCCGTCATCGCTAGCGCTCCAGCATCGGGCGGACCTCGACGGTCCCGCCGAACCGGGCGACCGGGATCCGGGCCGCGAACGCGATCGCCGCGTCGAGGCCCGGCGCGTCGTAGATGTAGTAGCCGTCGAGCTCGCTTCCTGCCTCGACGGCGGGGCCGGTGGTGACTTGCAGCTGCCCGCCCTCAACGCGGACGGTCGCCGCTGTGCCGGCGGCCTGGAGCTGGTTGCCGTCGAGCACGCCCGGAGACTGGCGGATTGCCTCGAATTCGGCGGTCACCTTCTGCTGCCCCTCGGCGGGGAGCTCGCCGATTACGTTGCCGGCGCCGTTGAAGCGGACCTGCAGCAAGAACTTCATCTGATTTCCTTATCTGTCTTGGCTAGCGGACTACGGCTAGAGGTTGGCTGGCGTGCCGCTGCCAGCCTGGAGCGCTTGGCGTTCCGGCGGACTCCGGTGGTGCCCGCAGGCGGGGCTAGTCGGCCGGTTCCGGCACGGGGAGCTGGCCAGGGATGGCGGGAACGCCGCCGGGCGGGGTGACTGGCTCGCCCCGGGTGTTGGTGGCGCGCAGCGCGATGACGGCGGCGGCGAGCAGGAATGCCGCGCAGGCCAGCAGCGCGCGGTGGAAGCCCGCGGTGAGCGCGGTGCCCGCCGGGGCGTGCGCGGCGAGCAGCGAGCTGGTGCGCGCGGTGGCGATGGCGGAGAAGATCGCCAGGCCGAGGGCGGTACCGAGCTGCTGGGAGGCGTTCAGCAGGCCGGCCGCGAGCCCGGCCCGGTCCGCCGGGACGCCGGCGTTCGCGGCGGTGGTGACGGCGACCAGGACGGCGCCGATCCCGATCGCCATCAGGACCAGCCCGGGGAGCAGGTTCTCGGCGTAGGTGCCGTGGACCGGGATCCGGGACAGGTACCAGACCCCGACGGAAGCGGTCAGCGCGCCGGCCACGATCACCGGGCGGGTGCCGATGCGGGCGAACAGCCGGGAGGAAACGCCGGCGGCGACCACGATGCCGGCGGTGACCGGAAGGTAGGCCGAACCGCTCCGGATCGGGCTGAAGCCTATGACGTTCTGCATGTAGAGGGTGAGGAAGTAAAACACCGACACGAACGCGGCGAACGCGATCATCTGGACGGCGTCCGAGACGGCCAGCCCCTTGACGCGGAAGATGGAGAACGGGAACAGCGGGTTGCGGCGGCGCAGCTCAACCGCGGTGAAGGCGGCGAGTGCGACAGCCGCGGTGGTGAGCTCCCCGGTCGTGCGGGCGCTGCCCCAGCCCTGCTCCGGCGCCCGGACCAGGGCATAGACCAGGAGGAGCATGCCGCCGGTGCCCAGCAGCGCGCCGGGGACGTCGAAGCCCGCAGGCCGGGCGGCGGGCCGCCCGCCGGGCACGAGCCGGTAAGCACCGGCGAGGATGAGCGCGCAGACCGGCAGGTTGACAAATAGCACCCACCGCCATCCGGGTCCCTGGGACAGGACGCCGCCGAGGAACACCCCGGCCGCGGCGGCCAGGCCGGAGATCGCGCCCCAGACGCCGAGCGCCCGGCTACGGTCCTGGCCGGAGTTGAAGCTGGTAGTCAGGATCGACAGCCCGGCCGGCGCCATCATCGCCGCGCCGACGCCCTGCCCGAGCCGGGAGCCGACCAGCATGCCCGCGTCCACCGCCAGGCCGCCGGCCAGCGAGCAGGCCGCGAACACCACGGTGCCCGCCACGAGCAGCCGCCGTCGTCCCAGCAGGTCCCCGGCGCGGCCCCCCAGCAGCAGCAGTCCGCCGTAGGTGACCAGGTAGCCCGACAGCACCCACTGCAGGCTCTCCACCGAGAAGCCCAGGTCGCGGCGGATTGACGGCAGGGCGACGTTCATGATCGAGGAATCGACGACGTCGAGGAACTGCACCGCGGACAGCAGTAGCAGCAGCAGCTTGCCGCGGCGAGTGGCCAGCAGCGAAGCGGGGCGGGCGGTCACCAAAACAGCCTCCAGGACTGGACGGATCAGTACAGTCCTGAGGCTAGCAGCAAGTGGACGACTTAGTACAGAATCAGTTCAGGCAAGTCCGCACCCCCGCCAGTCCCGCGCCCGCGCGCAGCTCCCCGCGCCCGCGCATCCGCTCCAGCGCGTCCGCCAGCAGCCGCTCCCAGGCATCGAACCCGGCCGCGGCCTGCAGCCGGGCGGCCTCGTTGCGCCCGGCGACCTCGGAGGCCAGCGTCCCGATCGGGCACCCCGGCATGTCCAGCTGCCCGAACCCGGCCACGAAGCCCGCCAGCACCTCATCCACGCTGGTCGCCGCGATCCCGCGCTCGGCGAACAGCTCCGCGGCCAATCGGCTGAGCCTTCCGGCGGACGGCCCGGAGTATTGCGCCCGCCTGTCCGCCACGCCGCCCGGCGACCCGGGCCTGTAGTCATGCGGGAGCGTGAGACCCGCCCGTTCGGAACATTTAGCACCGAACGGGCCGCCGTTCTACGCCACGTCACCGGTCCTCGCCCCGCGGACTAGACCGTGCGGTCCAGCAGCGACATCTTCTGCAAGTAACAACTATTGCACTAGACAATTACTGATCAATTGTTTAGTCTGCTGTACATGCGTTCAGCTCCCGACGACCGGACCGCCCGGGCCGTCATCCGTGACGAGGCGCTGCGGCTGTTCGCCGAGCGCGGCCCGGACGCGGTGACGGTGCGGCAGATCGCGGCTGCCGCCGGAGTCTCGCCCGGTCTGGTCAGTCATCACTTCGGCTCCAAGGACGGATTGCGGGAGGCGGTGGACGCGCACGTCCTGGCCATGTTCGGGGCCATGCTCGGGGAGCTGACTTCGGCCGACCTGCATGACCCGGGGGCGGCCGGGTCGCTAGCCGAGGCGGTCGTGCGGCACCTGCCGCCGGACTCGCCGGTCCCGGGATACCTGCGCAGGCTGCTGCTGGCCGGCGGGGATTCCGGCCGGGAGCTGTTCCGCCGCCTGTACGACGGGAGCAGGGCGGCGCTGGACGCCATGTCCGGGGCCGGCCTGGCCGCCCCGGGGGCCGATCCCGCGGTGCGCGCGGCCATCCTCATGTCGAACGACCTGGCTGTCCTGCTGCTGCGCGAGCAGCTGACCGGCGTCCTGGGTACCGATCCGCTGTCCGCTGCGGGCATGGCGCGCTGGGGCCGGGAGCTGCTCGCGATCTACGCGACGGGACTGCTGCTGGCGGCGCCGCCAGCCACCGGGGAAGCACCGGAAAGCGAAGGAGGACGGTGATGAGCGGAACCCTGCTGGAGGCACGGCAGGTGCGGAAGGCCTACCGCAGGCACCAGGTCCTGCGCGGGGTGGACCTGGCGGTCCAGCCTGGGCAGCTGGTGGCGGTGGTGGGCGAGAACGGGGCCGGGAAGTCGACCCTGCTGAAGATCCTGGCCGGCACCCTGGCCGCGGACGGCGGCGAGGTCCGGCTGGCCGGGACGCTCGGCTACTGCCCGCAGGACCCGGCGCTCAACGACAACCTCACCGTCGCGCAGCACCTGCGTTATTTCGCCGCGGCCCGGCGGCTGCCCAGCCTGCGCCGGGCCGAGGAGCTGGTCCGCACGCTCGGATTCGAGCAGTCCCTGAGCCAGGTCGCGGGCGAGCTGTCCGGCGGCACCCGGCAGAAGCTGAACCTGACCCTGGCGCTGCTGCACGACCCCGGCGTGCTGCTGCTCGACGAGCCGTACCAGGGCTTCGACTGGGAAACCTACCTGCGGTTCTGGGATCTGGTCGGCGACCTGCGGGGCCGCGGGAAGGCCATCGTGATCATCACCCACCTGGTCTTCGAGCAGGACCGCTTCGACCTGCTCGCCGACCTGGCCGGCGGCTGCCTCACGCCGCGGGAGCGAACCGGGAAGGACGATCATGTCCGCAGCTGACCTCGCCCCCGGCCCGGCCGGGCGGCCCGTGCTCCCGGCCGCGCCGGCCTTCCGGCAGTTCCCGGTCGCGTGGCGGTTCGCGCTGCGCAACCAGAGCCGCAACCGCCTGGCCTGGCTGCTGCTCGTCGCGTTCGTCCCGGCCTGGTACCTGCTCATGCTGGCGATCACCGGGCATACCAAGCTGATCTTCAGGCTGTTCGCCACCGGCCGCGTTCTCGCCGTCGACGGCGGCCACCTGACCCTGATCAGCGCGGGCCTGAACTCGGTGACGATCATCGTCGGGTTCGCCGTCTTCGCCGCCATCCGCCGCACCCTGGCCTTCGACCAGCGCCTGATCTTCGCCGGCTACCGGCAGGCCACCCTGATCGCCGCCAAGGCCAGCGCCATCGCCGTCGTAGCGGCCGCCGTCGCCGTCTTCACCGCGCTCGTCCTGCTGGCATTCTGGCGCCCGGGCCTGTCCGGCTGGCTGGCCATCGGTGCCGCCTTCACCGTCATCGCGCTCAGCTACGGGGCGTTCGGCCTGTTCCTGGGCGTGCTCGTCCGGAACGACCTGGAAGGATTCTTCTTGATCATCATGGGCGGGCTGATGGACACCTTCCTGCAGAACCCGCTCGGCAACCCGCTGGCCAACAAGCCGGTGCTGGAGTGGTTTCCCTCGTTCGGCCCGACCCAGTTCGCCGTGGGCGGCGCGTTCGGCCACACCGCGCTATGGGGGCACCTGGCCCTCGGCCTGGCCTGGCCCGCCGCCTTCGCCGCCGCTGGCCTGATCATCTTCTGGATCCGGACGCGCACCCGGGCGCACGCCGCTGAGACGCTTCCGGGTGCTGGCCGGGGCGAGCCGACTAGCCTTACCGTGTTATGGACAACTATTGCTACTAGCAAGATACGGGCGGACTGGTCGTGGCCCATGCCGGATAAGAGGTCTCCCGAAGCGCGGTACCCGCCGGGGCAGGCGGTGGCCGATGAGCTGGTGGATACGGTGCTGGCCGCGAGCCGGGCGCTGGTCGCGGTGGCGGCGCGGTCGCTGGCGGCGGCGGGGGATGAGGTGACGCTGCCGCAGTACCGGGCGCTGGTGGTGCTGGCCGCCCGGGGGCCGCGGGGAACGGCGGCGCTGGCGGCGGCGCTGGCGGTGAACCCGTCGACGGCGACCCGGATGTGCGACCGCCTGGTGCGTAAGGGCCTGGTGCGCCGTCACCGGCAGGCCGGCGACCGGCGGGCGGTCCGGATCGCGCTGACCGCGACGGGCCGGGATCTGGTCGCCGGGGTGACCAGGCGGCGCCGCGCCGAGCTGGCCCGGCTGCTCGGCGCGCTGCCGCCGGAAGAGCACGAGCCGGTCATCGCGGCGTTCCGTGCCTTCGCGGCCGCGGCGGGCGAGCTGCCGCCGCCGGGGGCCGCGCTCGGCTGGGCGGGTCCGTGACCCGGTGTCGGGAGTCCCGACCTACCTCCAGCTGGTGCACCAGGTGGAGCAGGCGCTGCGGCTGGGCTACCTGGCCCAGGGTGACCAGCTGCCGCGCGTTAAAGACGTGGTGGGCTCGCTGGCCATCAACCCCAACACGGTGCTGAAGGCCTACCGGGAGCTCGAGCACCGGGGGATCGCCGCCGGGCGCCCGGGCCAGGGGACGTTCGTCCAGGCGGCACCCTCGGTGGTACCGCTCGCGGAGCTGACCGGGCTGCGCAAGAGCCTGCTCGGCTGGCTGCGCACCGCGGATTCCGCCGGCCTGGACGCGGACGGGATGACCGCGCTGTTCGCGTCCGCCCTGCGGGATTTCCATGAGCGCCGCGCGGCCACCGGGGCGCCGCGCGGCGGCCAGTGGGAACCGCCCGGCGAGGCGGGCCGGACGGCATGAACGTCATCGAGGCGGCCAGGCTCGGTAAGCGGTACTGGACCACCTGGGCGCTGCGCGACTGCACGCTGGCGATCCCGGCCGGTCGTGTCGCCGCCCTCGCCGGGCCGAACGGAGCGGGCAAGACCACGCTAATGCACTTGGCCGTCGGCCTGACCGCTCCCACCGAGGGCAGGGTAACGGTGCTCGGCGGGCAGCCGGCCCCGGTGATCATCGGCGTGTTCCTCGGGCTGCTCGGCGCGGCCGCGGCCGCCGCGGCCCTGCTGGCGTTCGCGATCGGCGTGCTGGCCGGCGCGCTGATCAGGCGGGTAGTGCCCGCGATGGCGGTCACCGCCGCCTGCGTCGTCACCGCCGCCGACCTCACCTACAACCGGCTGCACTACTGGCTGCTGGGACAAGGCCTGCGGCTGACCCGTGACCAGGCCCTCGGCGCGACCCCGGACGTGGGGACGCCGGTCAGCGGCCCGATCTACATCCACGAGCCGGCCGGGCCCGCCCCGCCGGGCCCCGCCGGAGCCTGGCTGGACGAGGGCCGGTACACCACCGCCAGCGGGCACCGGCTCAGCACCGGCGCCGTGAACCAGCTCCTCGAGAAGCACGCGGGCACCGGTCCGGCGTGGCTGTCCCGGCTGCATGACACTTTCTGGGGTACCGGCGGGCCTGACCCCGGCGGTAATAGAACAAGCCCTCGGTAATCGCCGGCTTTCCCCGTGGGCATCGATGTCGCGCAGTGCGTCGATCAGCTCGGGCCTGGTCATGGCGGCGCGGCCGTCGACGTCTAGTTCGTGGGCCCGCTGGAGCAGTTCCTGCCGCGGGCAGTTGCTGTAGGAAAGAGCGGTGCCTTCGTCATCGTCGCGGCGTGTTCGCTGGCCACTGGGCTGTGTACGGGGCATGGCCTCCTCCTGTCCGAACCTTTGTCGTCCGGCGCCGCCTACTACCCGGGCGACCCGGGCTTACACGGTGCGATCGGGCCGGCGGCGTGACCCGGCAGTGGTTTCAGGTCCTGGTGTTGAGCAGCGGCAGGACTTCTTCGGCCAGGAAGCGGATGCCGCTGTCCTGGTCGGGTCCCATCTGGGCGATGTAGATCTCGTCGAACCCGGCTTCGGCGTACTCGGCGATGGCTTCGGCGGCGTGGGCCGCATCGGGCCCGCACGGTACGGTCTTGGCGATGTCGTCCGGCGTGGTGAGCTGGGCGATGGCCTCGTACTGCATCCACATGGGCGCGTCCTGGGAGAGCTGGCCGCCGCCGGCCTGATGGCCCCAGAGCCGGTGCGCGGTCTCCTTAGCCTCTTTCTCGGTCTCGGCCCAGCAGATCTTCGCGCCCGCCTGGGTGCGGCCGGTACCGCCGGCGCCGCGGTAGATCTTCACGCCTTCGGCATCGGGAGAGGCGCTTATCCACCCCTGCCCGATCTGCGCGGCGAGCTTGGTCGCTTCCGGGCCGAAGCCGGATACCAGGATCTCCGGCGGTGTCTCGGGCCGGGTGAACAGCTTGGCGTCGTGCACCGTGAAGTAGGTGCCCTCGTAGGTGACGACCTCGCCGGTCCACAGCTGGCGGATGATGTCGAGGGCCTCGGCCAGCCGGGCATGCCGCACGCTGACGGGCGGCCACGCGTCTCCCAGGATGTGCTCGTTCAGCGCTTCGCCGGAGCCGACCCCGAAGGTGAACCGGCCCGGGGCCAGGACCGCCGTGGTCGCCGTGGCCTGGGCGAGGATCGCCGGGTGGATCCGGAACGTGGGGCAGGTGACCGCGGTCGTGAGCTTGAGCCGGGTGGTGCTGGCCAGGGCGCCGAGTACCGACCAGACGAACGGGCTGGAGCCTTGCTCTGACATCCAGGGGTGGTAGTGGTCGGAGACCCACAGACGGTCGAAGCCGGCGGCCTCGGCGGTCTGGGCGGCCCGGATGATCTCGTCCGGGCCGAGTTCCTCGCTGGAGGCGAAGTAACCGAAAGCGGGATGCGCGGCAGCCATGTCAGTCCTTTTCCCGGGTGCTGTTGAAACGGAGCCGATCGCTACCCGTCGCCTGCCCGCCCAAACGGCCCCCGGTGTTTGCTGGTGATGGCCACGGGCAGAACGCGCGTGCTGTGACGACTCCTGCTCCCGGCCGCGGCCCGCTCGCGCAGCGCCATGGTTCCGCCCGCCATCCAGACCGCCCTGAAGAACCGCGCTAACGGGACTCCAGGATGACGATCGAGGCCGGCGGCGAACAATGCTCCGGTCGGCGTGCACACGGTCGTCGTCTCGTTGTTCGACACGCCCGTCTCGCCCACGACTACCTGGCCCTTGGGGCACGGGCGTCGAGTTCGGCGCCGACCTGCCGGTACAGCGAGGGCACCGCCTTCAGGGCCTGCAGCACCTGCTGGTCGCTCGGGTTGCTGCCGCCCGTCGCCCCGCCGAACGAGAACGGGTAATAGTGGGCGTC
>JAICWX010000590.1 GCA_025934635.1 Streptosporangiaceae bacterium
ACTGCACGGCGACGCCGGCGCGACCCTGCTGGGCAAGCTGGGCGCCCGGGTCAGCGTGGGCGCCAAGGTCTCTGCTATCGAGTACGGGGCGATCGAGCCCCAGGACGGCGGCGGGTACCTGGTCCGGCTGGCCGACGAGGACCTGACCGCGGACGCGGTGGTGCTGGCCGTGCCGCACGAGAAGGCGGCGCCGCTGATGCCGCCGGGCGCCCTGCCCGAGCAGGCCGTCGCGGCCTGGGCGGGGCTGGGCGCCTCGCCCATCGTCAACGTGCACGTGATCTACGACCGGCCGGTGCTGGACCTGCCGTTCGTGGCCGCGGTCGACTCCCCGGTCCAGTGGGTCTTCGACCGCACCAAGATCTCCGGCCTCAGCGCTTCTGAACACGGGCGCCCGGGGCATCAGTACCTGGCCATCTCGCTGTCGGCCGCGGACCAGTACGCGGACACCCCGGTGGCCCAGTTGCAGGAGCAGTTCGTGCCCGCCCTGGCCGAGCTGTTCCCGGCCGCGCGCGACGCGAACGTCGCCGAGTTCTTCGTCACCCGCGAACGGCGGGCGACGTTCCGGCAGGCGCCGGGCACCGCCGCGCTGCGGCCGAAAGCCGCTACCCAGCGGCCCGGCCTGGTGCTGGCCGGCGCGTGGACCGACACCGGCTGGCCGGACACGATGGAGGGCGCGGTGCGCAGCGGCCTGGCCGCGGCGGTCGAACTGCGCCGGACCGTCCTGAAACCCACCTCACCGATTGGGGAACGTCAGTGACTGCAGTTATGCCTGAGGGCGTGGCCCTGGCCCGGGACCTGGTCGGTCCCGCGATGGAAGCGGCGATCGCCCGGCTCACCCCGGCCGTGCACGCCGTCGCCGCCTATCACTTCGGCTTCGCCGACGCCGCGGGGAACCCGATCCGCAGCGGCAGCGGCAAGGCGCTGCGGCCGGCCCTGGCGCTGCTGTCGGCGCGCGCCGCGGGCGCGCCGCCCGAGCGCGGCGTGACCGCGGCGGTCTCGGTGGAGCTGGTGCACAACTGGTCGCTGCTGCACGACGACATCATGGACAACGACACCGAGCGCCGGCACCGGCCGACCGCCTGGACCGTGTTCGGCGTCGGCCCGGCCATCCTGGCCGGCGACGCGCTGCTCGCGCTGGCCCAGGACCTGCTGCTCGAGGACGACACGCTCAAGGGCGCCTGGGCGTCCCGCTGCCTGTCCGCGGCGGTGCTGCGGCTGGTCGACGGGCAGGGCGAGGACCTGGCCTTCGAGAAGCGCGACGACGTGACCCTGGCCGAGTGCCTGGACATGGCCGGGAACAAGACCGCGGCCCTGATGGCGTGCGCCTGCAGCATCGGCGCCGTGCACCTGGGCGCGCCGCCCACGCTGGCCATGGCGCTGGCCGGCTTCGGCGCCCACGTGGGCCTGGCCTTCCAGCTCACCGACGACCTGCTCGGCATCTGGGGCGCGCCCGAGGTCACCGGCAAGCCGGTCCGCGCCGACCTGCGCGCCCGCAAGAAGTCGCTGCCGGTGGTGGCCGCGCTGAACAGCGGCCAGCCGGAGGCGGCCGCGCTGCGCGCGCTGCTCACCAGCCCCGAGGCGCTGACCGAAGGCGACCTGGTCCGCGCGGCCGACCTGATCGTGGCGGCGGGCGGCAAGGACTGGGCCGAAGCCGAGGCCGACGCCCAGCTCGCCAAGGCCAACGAGAGCCTGGCCAGCATCGACCTGGCTGCCGACGTGCGGGACGAGCTGACCGCCATCGCCGAGTTCATCACGGCCCGCACATGGTAGCTGACCCGCTACTGGCGGATCTCGCCCGCGGGACCCTCGACCGGGCCCGTGATCACCTGCTCGGGTTGCAGCACGCCGAGGGGTGGTGGCAGGGCGAGCTCGAGACCAACGTGACCATGGACGCCGAGGACCTGCTGCTGCGCGAGTTCCTCGGCCTGCACGACGACGCGGTGATCGCCTCGGCGGCGCGCTGGATCCGGCATCAGCAGCGGGAGGACGGGACCTGGGCCAACTTCTACGGCGGCCCGGCCGACCTGTCCACCACCGTCGAGGCCTACCTGGCGCTGCGGCTGGCCGGCGACGACCCGGGCGAGCCGCACCTGAAGCTGGCCCGGGACTGGATCACCGAGCAGGGCGGGGTCGAGGCGACCCGGGTGTTCACCCGGATCTGGCTGGCCCTGTCCGGGCTGTGGTCGTGGGACGACCTGCCGGTCATCCCGCCCGAGCTGATCTACCTGCCGTCCTGGTTTCCGCTCAACATCTACGACTGGGGCTGCTGGGCCCGGCAGACGATCGTGGCCCTGGCCGTGGTCCAGTCGTTCCGCCCGTCCCGGCCCATCGGCATCTCGATCGACGAGCTGAAGACCGGCGGACCGCACGGCCGGGCCCCGCGCCCGCGCCGCGACCTCGACGCGCGTCCCATCGGCGGCACGACCAGCGCCGCCGACCCCTGGGCCCGCTTCTTCAACGGCCTCGACCAGACCCTGCATGCGATCGACACGGCCTTCCGCCGCCACCCCCCGCTCCTTTACCGGCCGGTAAAGTCGGTGCGGCGGGCCGCGCTGCGCCGCTGCGCCGACTGGATCATCGCCCGGCAGGAGAAGGACGGCTGCTGGGGCGGCATCCAGCCGCCCTGGGTGTACTCGCTGATGGCGCTGAACCTGCTCGGCTACGAACCCGGCCACCCGGTGCTGGCCAAGGGCATCGCCGGCATCGAGCGGTACACCATCACCGAGGACAGTGCTGGCCAGGGCGGGCCGCAGGGCCCGGTACGCCGCCTGGAGGCGTGCCAGTCGCCGGTCTGGGACACCGTGCTGACCATGACCGCGCTGGCCGACGCGGGCCTGCGCCCCGACGACCCGTCGCTGGTCAGGGCGGCCCGGTGGGTGCTGGGCGAGGAGATTCACGGGCCTGGCGACTGGCAGGTGCGCAGGCCGCAAACCGCCCCGGGCGGCTGGGCGTTCGAGTTCGACAACGACAACTACCCCGACACCGACGACACCGCCGAGGTCGTGCTCGCACTGCGCCGGGTGGCGGTCCCCGGCCGGCCCGCCATCGACCGGGGCATGGCCTGGCTGACCGGGATGCAGTCCAAGGACGGCGGCTGGGGCGCGTTCGACGCCGACAACACCCGCAAGCTCGTCAACCAGCTGCCGTTCTGCGACTTCGGCGCGGTCATCGACCCGCCCTCGGCCGACGTCACCGCGCACATCGTGGAGGCGTACGCCGCCGAGGGCCGGGCCGCCGAGCC
>JAICWX010000415.1 GCA_025934635.1 Streptosporangiaceae bacterium
ATGATCGTCTCCGACGTCAACGACCAGACGCTCAAGGAGATGGACGCCTGCATCGAGGCCGGGGTGAACAGCTTCAAGATGTTCATGGCCTACCCCGGGGTGTTCTACGCCACCGACGGCGAGATCCTGCTGGCGATGCAGCAGGCGTCGCGTTCGGGCGCGACCGTGATGATGCACGCGGAGAACGGCATCGCCATCGACCAGCTGGTCGCGCAGGCGATCGCGTCCGGCCGCACAGACCCGGTCGAGCACGGCCTGACCCGGCCGCCGGAGCTGGAGGGCGAGGCGACGTCGCGGGCCATCACGCTGGCCAAGGTGGCGGACTGCCCGCTGTACATCGTGCACTTGTCCGCCCGGCAGGCGCTGGCGGCGGTGGCGCAGGCCCGGGACGCCGGGCAGAACGTGTTCGCCGAGACCTGCCCGCAGTACCTGTGGCTGTCCATCGACGACATGGCCCGGCCGGACTTCGAGGGGGCCAAGTTCGTGGCCTCGCCGCCGCTGCGGACCAAGGACCACCAGGACTCGCTGTGGAAGGGGCTGCGGACCAACGACCTGTCGGTGGTGTCCACCGACCACTGCCCGTTCTGCTTCAAGGACCAGAAGGAACTCGGCCGGGGCGACTTCTCCAAGATCCCGAACGGGATGCCCGGCGTCGAGCACCGGATGGACCTGCTGCACCAGGGCGTGGTCGCCGGGGAGCTCGCGCTGACCCGCTGGGTGGAGGTGGCGTCGACGACGCCGGCCCGGATGTTCGGCCTGTACCCGCGCAAGGGCGTGATCGCGCCCGGCTCCGACGCGGACATCGTGGTCTACGACCCGGTGGCGCGGCAGACGCTGTCCGCGGCCACCCACCACATGAACGTGGACTACTCCGCGTACGAGGGCATGGAGATCACCGGGCAGGTGGTGACTACCTTGTCGCGCGGCCAGGTGGTGGTCGGCGACGGCGCTTACCAGGGCAGTCCGGGCCGCGGGGAGTTCCTGCACCGCGGGCTGAATCAGTATCTGGTGTAGGGCGACGGCGCACTCGTTCGGTAAATCGGTCTTTCTTTTTTGGGGAGGGATCACATGGAGTTCGGGGTGGTGCTGCAGACCAACCCGCCGGCCAGCGGCGTGATCGCGATGATGCAGCGGGCCGAGGAGGCGGGCTTTTCCTACGGCTGGACCTGGGACTCGCACGTCCTGTGGCAGGAGCCGTTCGTGATCTACTCGCGGATCCTGTCGGCCACGTCGGCGATGACCGTGGGGCCGATGGTGACCAACCCGGGCACCCGGGACTGGTCGGTCATCGCGTCGCTGTTCGCCACGCTGAACGACATGTACGGCAACCGGACCGTCTGCGGGATCGGCCGCGGCGACTCCGCGCGCCGGGTCATCGGCCAGGCGCCGCTGACGCTGGCGACCTTGTCCGACGCGATGACCGTGATCAAGGGGCTGGCCGAGGGGCGCGAGGTGGAGTTGCACGGCCAGCCGCTGCGGATCCCGTGGGTGCGCGACGGCAAGCTCGAGATCTGGATGGCCGCGTACGGGCCGAAGGCGCTCAAGCTCACCGGCGAGCAGGCCGACGGGTTCATCCTGCAGACCGCCGACCCGGACATCGCGCGGTGGACCATCGGCGCGGTGCGGGCGGCCGCCTCGGCGGCGGGCCGGGACCCTTCGGCGGTGAAGATCTGCGTGGCGGCGCCGGCCTACGTGGGAACTGACCTGGGACATCAGCGGGATCAGCTGCGGTGGTTCGGCGGGATGGTGGGCAATCACGTGGCCGACCTGGTGGCCCGGTACGGCACGGAGGGACCGGTGCCGAAGGAGCTGACCGACTACATCAAGGGCCGGGAGGGCTACGACTACGCGCACCACGGCAAGGCCGACAACCCGATGGTGGACTTCGTACCGGACGAGATCGTGGACCGGTTCTGCCTGACCGGGCCGGCCGGCGCGCACGCCGACCGGCTGCGCGAGCTGGCCTCGCTCGGGGTCGATCAGTTCGCCGTCTACCTGATGCACGACCAGGAAGAGGAGACGCTGGCCGCTTACCGGGCCGAGGTCATTCCTGCCCTTCGCTGACGCTCGGGGACGGAGTCGGGGCCGGGACCAGGCCCTCCACGTCCGGCAGGGCCTGCTGGTCGGCCAGGGCGATGGCCAGCTCGCCGGCCGCGGTCGGGTGCAGTGGCGCGCGGTCGTCCGGTCCCTGGACGTAAGGGTTAGCGGTGCACAGCTCGTGCCCGGCGAACTGCGGCTCGGTCACGCCGAAGCCGAACGTCTGGGCGCCGTGGGCCAGCACCGTGTTCAGCTGGGCCAGGCGGCTGGCCAGCACCTTCGCCTTAGCCGGGGTGATGCCGTACTTGGACAGGCAGCTCAGGTCCGGGCCGAACGGCGAGTAGTACTGGTTGACCAGCACGGCGGGGGCGCCGGGGAGCGCGGACAGGTCGCCGAGGAGCTCGTAGTAGCTGCGGGTGAAGTCGCCCATCAGCTGGTTGAAGAAGGCGTTCGAGACCTTGTCGTCGCAGACCGTGCTGGCCACGCAGAGCCGGGTCATGATGGACCACTGCACGTCGTCCGCGCCCACGCTGACGATGATCACCTTGGCCTTGGTGGCCTGCTGGGCCTCGCCGAGCTGCGGCGGGGCCACCTGCCCGCTGCCGAGGACCTGCGCGCCGAGCAGGCCGTTCTGCACGGTCGCGCCGCTGCAGGCCAGGTTGAGTACCTTCCAGGTGTTCACCATGGCCAGGTCGGCGGCGTAGGACTCGCTGCTGCGGCCGCAGGCGCGGTCCAGCGCGGTCGCGTTTTTTGGCCGGGGATTTCCGATGGCGGCCGCGGTGGAGTCGCCGATCACCACCGCCTGCACGCCGGGCAGCGCTTGGGTAGCGGACTGCTGCGGCGCGGTCAGCGGATCGGCGCCGACCAGGTCGTCCAGGGTCTTGACGCTGCGCAGCACGGCGGGCGTGCTGCGCGCGGTCAGCAGCACGCCGCCGACGTTCACGATGACCACGACGACCAGGCCGAGGACGACCGTCCGGGCCATTTTCCGGTACGGCTGGCGGCCGATGCCGGCCACCGCGACCAGCAGGACCACGGCGAAGCCGGCCGCGATGAGGGTTTCCCACTCGAAGTAACGGGTCCAGCCCTGGGCCAGCTGCTGGCTGAGGTTCAGCTCCAGGTTGCGCGGGGTGTCCGAGCGGAGCACGTGCGCGACCTGGTCGTCGATGGTGATGTGGGTGAGCTTGAGGAGCGGCCGGATCGGGCCGTCGAACTGCGGCTTGGTCGGCACCACCTGGCCGAACAGGTCGAGCTCGCCCGGACCGGACAGGCTGGGCGCCGGGACGGCCGCGCCGACCTGGGCGGTCTGCCCGGCCGCGGATACGGTCTGCAGCGGCGCCACCTGCAGGGCCAGCCAGATCGAGCCCGCCGTGACGACCGCGAAGGTGACGAGGTAGAACGCCGCGGTCCTGGTCAGTCGCAGGATTGTGGAAATGTCGCGGTCCCCCTGGGCTTCTTGGCGCGTTTCCACGCTACCTCGGGACCGGAGAAAGTCACAGCTAAGTGTGTGCCTTCGTGAGTTCGTCGGTGGTTGAGCCGGCTGCTGCGGCGGGCCGTGAACATGAGGTGGGCTGCTGCGGTCGGCCGGCGACGTGCGGTGCTGCGTCCTGGAACTGGCCGCTTCCGGCCCGGGCACGTTCGGGGCAGGGTCCCGACCCGGGCCCACCTCCCCGGTGTGCACCCAGCGCGGCGTGACCCGCGGCGCAGGCCCCCATCACGGCCCGCACCCCGCAGGCACCTGGCCGGCACCGGCCCGCCCCACCCCGCCAGACACCGGCGTCGTGTTAGAGGGCGTGCTGGCGTTCCAGGTAGCCCAGCGCGGCCCAGCCGACGGGGACCGGCAGCCAGAAGGTCAGCAGCCGGAACAGCAGCACCGCGCTGACCGCGACCACGCCCGGCAGGCCCGCGGCGGTGAGCCCGGCGGTCAGGGCCGCTTCCACCCCGCCCAGGCCGCCGGGGGTGGGCAGGATCGAGCCGATGGCGCTGCCGGTCAGGTAGACCACGGCGATGCTGGCGATCGGCACCGACCGGCCGAACGCCGCTACGCAGGCCTCCAGGCAGCCGATGTAGGCCGCGCTGAGCATCAGCGCGCCGCCGATGCCGAGGGCGAGCTTGCGGGGATGCTGCGCGACCTCGAGCAGCTGCGGCAGCACCTGGCCGAAGATCGGGGCGACCCGGGCGCGCAGCACCCGGCGCGCGGCCGGGATGGCGAACACCGCGAGCGTGGCGACGACCAGGCCGGCCAGCACGAACCAGATCCATTCGGGCGGCTTGATGTGCTCCTTGGCCGAGGTGCCGGCCAGCGCGGCGAAGATCACGAGCAGCCCGATGTGCAGCACGAACGCCACGACCTGGGACACGCCGACGCTGGCGGCGGCGACCGCGGCCGGGATCTTGCGGCGCTGCAGGTACCGGATGTTCAGCGCCGCCCCGCCGACGGCGGCCGGGGTCACCAGGGTGACGAAGGAGCCGGCCAGCTGGGCGAGCACGGTCTTGAAGAAGTCCAGCCGGTCGGCGACGAAGCCGGACAGCGACAGGGCGGCGGCCGCGTAGGTACTCGCCGACAGGGCCAGCGCAACGATGCTCCAGCGCCAGTCGGCCGAGCGCAGCACGGTGGCCAGGCTCTCCCGCTCGAGCTCGCCCGCCAGCAGGTAGGCGGCGGCCACGGTCGCGACCATCGTCAGCAGGGTGCGCAGCCGGATGCGCTGCAGCCGCACCGGGGCGATCTCGGCGCCGGGCACCGCCGCCAGGAGCAGCTTGCGCAGGGCCGGCAGCACGTCCCGGCGGCGGCGCAGCGCGTGCCGGGTCGAGCGGGCCAGGGCGACCGGCTGCAGCAGCGGTACCAGGGCGACCAGCTCGTCCGCGCTGGCGCGTTCCAGGGCCAGGTGAGAGGCCCGGTCCGGGCCGACGTAGAGGGCGAGCTCGGCCAGGAGCTGGGCCACGTCGAGGCGGAGCTGCAGGTCGCTGGCGGCCACGTCGCCCTCGCCGGGGTCGAGCAGCAGGGCCCGGCCGTCGTCGGTGAGCAGGATGTGGTCCGCGGTCAGCGCCCGGTGGGTGACCTTGCGCTTGTGCAGCCGGCTGACCGCGTCCCAGATCTGCCCGAGCTCGCCGTCGCTGCAGCCGGCGTTGCGCTTGGCCAGCGTCGTCCCGTCGTGATGCTCGTAGGCGAGTACTTCGGCCTCGGGGCCGGCCCGTACGAAGGCGAGCAGCCGCGGCGTGGGCGCGCTCGCGTCCTCGGATGCGTAGGACAGCAGCGCCCGCCGCTCGACCAGGCGCTCGACCGACCAGGTGGCGTTGCGCGAGACCTGCCCGAGCACCCGCACCGACCGGTAGACCCGGTAGAACACCCCGGCCGCCTGCTGGTCCCGGTCGTACACCACGATGTCCAGGTCGCCGTCGCCGGCGGCCGCCGCGTAGTGGCGGGATCCGGCGGTCTCGGTCGGGGTGGTGCCGTTCCCCTCCGGGCGGACCCGCCTGATCGCGGTCACCCGCAGCCCCGCCCCGCCCAGCGCGGACGCGATGGCCAGGGCGCCGGGTCGCTGCGAGGTCGCGCCCGCGGCGTACCGGATCGCCAGGCCGACCGCGCGGCCCGCCAGCACCGTGATGAGCAGGGTCAGCAGCGGGGTGCGGAGCACACCCACGTGCACGACCGAGTACACGGCAACCGCCACCCACAGCGACTTGCGCCAGGCCGGGCGGCCGATGAGGCCGACCATGGTGGTGTAGGCAACCAGGCCCGCCAGGGCCGGGTCGAGGGCGGGGATGTCGCTGTGCGCCGCCCTCGACATGATGATGGCGTCGTAGAGGCGGCTGGCGGGCTCGCGGCTGAGCAGGTCGTTGACGATCTCGACGACGGCGACGCCCAGCAGGCCGGTGGCGACCGACTCGGCCAGCCGCCGGACCTGGCGCCGGGCCAGCAGCTGGACGGCCAAGGCGGCCGGCAAGATGAACAGGGCGACGAAGGCGAGCGGGCGGGCCGCGTTGAGCAGCGAGACCGGGATCTGCTTGGTCGCGCTGACGATGTCGGCCTGGACGGCGGCGGTGGTCTTGCTGGCGGCGATGCCGGCCCCGGTCAGCGCGACGATGTAGACGCAGGACAGGGTGCAGCGCATCAGGTCGACCGGCCTGCGGATGCGGCGCTCAAGCTGATCCTCGACCTGGATCGGGCCTGGCTGCGATGACGTCACGCGACGATCGTCTCAGGTGGCTGCCTGGGCGCAAAGTCGCATCACCCGCCCGTGATCTTGGCGAGACGTGCCGCAGCGTCCTGGCCTGCCCGGAAATGAATAATGTCTACTAATTTGGTCGCAATAGTTGATTTCGACGAGCTTACGGTGTGAACCTGGATGCGCGGTCGCCCGTTTAGTTGACTGGAGGTCTCCATGTCCGGCTCGCGGGGTTGGTGATGCGGGTGGTGCTTTGGGTGTCAGCCTGACGTGGCCCAAGTCGCTCAGCGAGGCGCGCCAACGGCATTGATGGAGCATCAATGTCGTGATCGCGGCATTGATGGAGCATCGATGTCGTTTGCCGGGGCTAGATGAGGCCGGGGCGGGTGGCAGGTGAGGGCTATGGTGCGGATGCGGCAGCTGAGGGAGCGGCGGAAGTGGTCAGGGGGCCAGGGCTCGGCGGATGAGGGGGATGG
>JAICWX010000603.1 GCA_025934635.1 Streptosporangiaceae bacterium
ACGACAGACAGGCTCTCCGGCCCGCCACCTTCCCCGGTCACGGGGGACGGGGGTGTCACGACGCCGGGTAGACCACCACTCGCCGGTTGGGCTCCTCACCCTCCGACTCGCTCCGCTGCCCCGCCTCGGCTACCGCGTCGTGCACGATTTTCCGCTCGAACGGCGACATGGCGGCCAGCTTCTTCGGCTCGCCGCTGCGCGCGACCTCCTCGGCCACGCTTCGCCCGTAGTCGGAGAGCTCGGCGCGGCGGCGCGCACGGTAGCCGCCGATGTCGAGCATCAGCCGGGCCCGGGTACCGGTCTGCCGGTGCACGGCCAGCCTGGTCAGCTCCTGCAGGGCCTCCAGGACCACGCCGTCGTCGCCGACCAGTTCGTCCAGCGTCGCGCCGACCACCGAGACGACCGCCCGGTCGCCCTCGACGTCCATGTCGATGTCGCCGTCCAGGTCGGCGATGTCCAGCAGGCCCTCGACGTAATCCGCGGCGATGTCGCCCTCGAGCTCGAGGTCGTTCAGCTTGTCGCCGTCCGATCCCCCGTCGTCCGATCCCCTGCCGTCCGATGCCTCGGCGTCCTGGCCGTCCTCGACATCGCGGCCGTCCTCAGCATCGTCGAGGACCTCCTCGGCGTCGGTGACCTCAACGTCCTGCTGGCTCACGACCGGACCTCCCACTGTGCTTCATGTCCTTCAAGTCTGGGCCCTTCAAGGGGGGGCCATTCCACGACCGGCTCATTCGGTGTCTCGGCTCATCGGTGTCTGGCGAGAACGCCGGCGTCTCAGCCGCCGCGGCGGCCGCCCGGCCGGGCGCCCCTCACCGCTTGCCCGACCGCTTGCTTTTCGCCTGCCGTACCGGCTGCTGCCGCACCACCCTAGTGGTGGGCACGTCGTCTTGGGGTTCAGGTTCGGGTTTCGCCCGGCCCAGTCCGAGCAGCCCGCGCTTGGGCGTGGCGCTCTGCCCGGTGTCCGGCGTCGCCTTCGCTGCGTTCCCGGTGGCCGGGCGGGACGAGGACCGGGTACCGCTGGACGAACTCCGGGTACCGCTGGACGCGCTGGCAGCCTTGATGCGTGCCGCGGCCTGAGGCGACGTCCGCCCGGTCGATGTCCCGTTCCGCGCGCCGTTAGCCGCCTTGGCCGGGCCGGCCGCCTTCGCCGCAGTAGTTGTCTTGGCCGCACCAGCGGTCCTGGCGGCACCGTTAGCCGGACGCGCCGAGGCCTGCCCGGACGAACCGGACCGCGCGGCACCGGACCGGAATGAGCTCTGCGCGGTCCGCACCGGGGCGCCCGTGTTAGCGGCGGCCGTCGCGCCCGCGACGGTGGTGGGCAGCGGCTCCCAGTTCCTGAACATGAAGTACTGCTGGCCCAGCGTCCACAGGTTGGTGGTCACCCAGTACAGCACCAGGCCGTACTGCCAGTACAGGCCGGTCAGCGAGAAGAACGGCACGATGTACTGCATGTACTTCTGGGACTGGGCCATCGGGTTGTCCGGGTCCACGTTGGTCTGCATGAGCCCGCGCTTGGCGCTCTGCCGGACCGTCATGAACGTCGTCGTGGCGCTGATCACCACGGTCAGCGCGATCACAATGGCGATGTGGAACGGCGGCGTGGGGTGTGAGAACAGCAGCTTGTCGTCCAGGTGGACGCCGAAGATCGTCGCCTTCTGCGCGCTCTCCACCACCGACTGCGTAAGCCCGTAGGCCGGGCTGACGCCCCGCTTCCAGTCGGCGATGGCGCGCAGCACGCTGAACAGCGAGAAGAACACGATCATCTGCGGGATCATGGGGAGGCAGCCCGCTAGCGGGTTGACCCCGTTCTCCTTGTAGAACTTCATCGTCTCTTCGTTGAGACGCTGCTTGTCGCCCTTGTACTTCTTCCGCAGTTCCTGCAGGTGAGGCGCGTGCTGAGCCATCTTCCGCTGGGCCTTCACCTGCTTGACGAACAGCGGCACCAGCAACAGCCGGATGATGATGACCAGGATCGCGATGGACAGTCCCCACGCCCAGCCGGAGGACGCGCCGAAGAGCGCGCCGAGGCCGGCGTGTATCCGCATGATGACCCATGCCACCACGTTGTTCAGCGGGTCGAGCACGGCCACTGCTAGCTCCTCGCGACCTTAGCGGGTTTCCTGGCAGGCACCGGATCATAGCCGCCGGGATGAAACGGATGGCACCGGGCGATGCGCGCCACCGCGAGCCACAGGCCACGGGCAGCGCCGTGCTCGGCCAGGGCGGCCAGCGCGTACGCACTGCATGAGGGCGCGAAGCGGCACCGCGGCCCGAACATCGGGCTGATGAACCGCTGGTAGCCCCCGATGGGGAGCATCAGCAGCCGGGCCGGCACCGTGGCTTTGTCTGGCGCGGTGCTGGCCGGACCCTGAGCAGTGCCTCTATCTGGCATTACCGACGCGCGCCCCAACCTGCCGCCGCAGCAACCTGCTGATCACCGAATCCAGATCCGCAACCAGATCCGGATGGCTTGCGTGCGCGGCTGCGGCATTTGCGCGCACCACAAGAAGGCTACCGCCAGGAAGCAACTGAAGGTACCCGCGCATCAGCGCGCGTAGCTGCCGCTTCACGCGGTTTCTGGTGACCGCCGAGCCCACGGCCCGGCTGACCACGAATCCTACCCGGGCCGGTTCTTGCCGATGCAGCTCGTCATCGCGGACCAGGAAGTGACCTACCACGCGGGGCCTGCCCGCTCGGGTCCCGGTGCGCACGGCCAGCGTGAACTCCGCGCCGTGGCGCATCCGGGACTGGGGTGGCAGGATCAGGCACTCAGCCGGTCGCGGCCCTTGTGCCTGCGGGCGGCGAGGACGGCACGCCCGGCGCGAGTGCGCATGCGCAGCCGGAAACCATGCGTCTTCGCGCGGCGCCGATTGTTCGGCTGGAATGTGCGCTTACTCACTGGAACTCCAGGTAGAGGATCGGGCTCTGCTTGGCCAAGGCTCGCGTCTGGACGCTCGCCGGGAGCACGC
>JAICWX010000241.1 GCA_025934635.1 Streptosporangiaceae bacterium
AACTTCGACGACGACCTGGCCGGCGCCCCCGAGCACGCCACCGGCGACCCGAACCTGGCCGGGCTCCAGGACCGGGTCAAGATGGAGTTCGAGCAGGTCTTCATGTTCTACCTGCCCAGGATCTGCGAGCACTGCCTCAACCCGTCCTGCGTCGCGTCCTGCCCGTCCGGCGCCATGTACAAGCGCGAAGAGGACGGGATCGTGCTGGTCGACCAGGACCGCTGCCGGGGCTGGCGGATGTGCGTGTCCGGCTGCCCCTATAAGAAGGTGTACTTCAACCACCGCACCGGCAAGGCCGAGAAGTGCACGCTGTGCTTCCCGCGGATCGAGTCCGGGCAGCCCACGATCTGCTCGGAGACCTGCGTGGGCCGGCTGCGCTACCTGGGACTGTTCCTCTACGACGCGGACAAGGTGCTCGGCGCCGCGGCCACCGCCGACGCCCGGGATCTCTACGAGGCGCAGCTCGCGGTCTTCCTCGACCCGCATGATCCGCAGGTGCAGGCCGATGCGGGCCGGGCCGGCATCCCGGCCGACTGGATCGCCGCGGCGCAGCGCTCGCCGGTCTACGAGCTGGCCGTCCGGCACCGGGTCGCCCTGCCGCTGCACCCGGAGTACCGCACGCTGCCGATGGTCTGGTACATCCCGCCGCTCTCGCCGGTCGCCGACGTCGCCCATGCCGCGGGCTACGACCCCGGCGACCCCGACCAGGTCTTCGCCACCATCGACGCACTGCGGATCCCGGTCGAGTACCTGGCCAGCCTGTTCACCGCCGGCCGGGCCGATACCGTGCGCACCGTGCTGCGCAAGCTGGCCGCCGTGCGCGCGATCCAGCGGGCCGGGCAGCTCGGGCTGGATCTCGATGAGAACCTGCCCGCCTCGGTCGGCGCGAGCGCCGAGGACCTGGAGGATCTTTACCGGCTGCTTGCGATCGCGAAGTACGAGGACCGTTACGTCATCCCGCCCGCGCACGCCGAGGACGCCGGTGCCCTGATGGGCCAGCACGAGCAGCTGTTCTGCAGCCTGGACGCCGAGGGCGGGCCCGGCATGGGCGGCACCGGCCCGCACGGGATCCAGAGCTACCAGCCAGGCAGCCCGGCCGGGGATCACAGCTTCCGGGCCGACGACGGCCGGACCCGCTTCAACCTGCTCGGCTGGAACGGCCAGGGCAGCGCCCCGGGCCTGTTCCCCGACCGGGGCAGCTCGTGAGCGCCGGCCCGGGCGCGGTCAGCCCCTACAAGCTGGCCTCGGTGCTCCTGCAGTACCCGACGCAGGCCCTGTTCGACGGCATCGCCGAACTCGACGCGGCCGCGGCGCAGGCCACGCCGAAAGCGGGCCGGGAAGCCTTCGCGCGGTTCCTGGGCTGGCTGCGGGCGACGCCGCCGACCGCCGTCGGCCAGCACTACGTCGAGACATTCGACCTGCGCCGCCGCTGCGCCCTGTACCTGACCTACTACCGGTACGGTGATACCCGCAAGCGCGGCATGTCGATGCTCACCTTCAAGACCGCTTACCGGGCTGCCGGGTTCGACCCCAGCGACGAGGAGCTGCCCGACTACCTGCCCATGGTGCTCGACTTCGCCGCGCTGGCCCCGCGCGGCGAGAGGCTGCTGCGCGCGCACCGGGCCGACCTGGAGCTGCTGCGGCGCGGGCTGGAGCAGGCGGGCACTCCCTACGCTGACATCGTCGCCGCGGTGACCGCGCGGATGCCGAAGCTGGGGCACCGCGACGCCAGCCTCGTGCAGGCGGCATGGGAGGCCGGGCCGCCTCGCGAGGAGGTCGGGCTCGAGCCGTTCGCCCCGCCCGAGTACCTTTCCGGTTACGGGCCCCGGACATGACCGCCACCACCGCGGAGCTGTTCTGGTGGGTCGTCCTGCCCTACCTCGCGCTCGGGGTGTTCGCCGTAGGGCACGTGTGGCGGTGGCGCTATGACCAGTTCGGCTGGACCAGCCGCTCCACCCAGCTACAGGAGCGACGCCTGCTCAAGTGGGGGTCGCCACTGTTCCACTACGGCACCTTCGCCGCCATCGCCGGGCACGTCATCGGCATGCTCATCCCGCAGCGGTGGACCAGGGCGGCCGGCATCCCCGAGAACGCCTACCGGTGGTTCTCCGCCGGGGCCGGGACCCTGGCCGCGGTACTCGTGATCGGCGGCGTGATCGTCCTGGCCACCAGGCGGCTGTTCGTGCCGCGCGTCCGCGCCACGACCGCGCCGATCGACTACGTCGCCCTGATCCTGCTGCTCATCGTGATCCTCACCGGCATCGCCCCCACGATCGGGATCAACCTGCTCGGGCACGGCTACGACTACCGCACCACCGTGGCGCCGTGGTTCCGCGGCCTGTTCAGCGGCTCCCCGGACGTGCAGGCAATCGCGCACGCCCCGTTCATCTACCAGCTGCACGCCACCGCCGCCTGGGTCATCTGGATGGTCTGGCCGTTCAGCCGGCTCGTGCACGCCTGGAGTTACCCGCTGTGGTACCTGTGGCGGCCCTACATCGTCTACCGCCGCCGTCAGCCCGCGCCACCCGCCGAGCCCGGCACCAGCGGCCGGCGCTGGCGGAAGATCGGCGTGCGCTATTAACCAGGCCGCACACCGCTGCAGGCGGCCAGGCCAGGCGGCGACCTCACCAGCATCGTCGCGGGCAGGCTCCCCCGCGGCACGGGGTCCCTGCCGCGGCGGAGCTGCCCTGGCGCTGCCGGTGCGCAGCACACAAGAATCCGGCCCGAGGAAGGAAGTACAGCATGCAGAAGCTCTCCCTGGACGCGCTCGCACGGGAACTGCTAGAACGGGCAGCCGGCGCTGCCGGGGGCCGCGCCGCGCAGACCGTCATCGGCGGGCACGAGAAGGTGCTGCGGCAGACAATCATCGCCATGGTCAAGGACGCGGCCCTGACCGAGCACGCCAACCCGGGCGAGGCCAGCGTGCATGTGCTGCGCGGCCGGGTCCTGCTCGCAGCCGACGGCCAGTCCTGGGAGGGCAGGGACGGCGACCTGCTCATCGTGCCCGACTCGCCGCACAGCCTTCAGGCGCGGCAGGACTCCGTTGTGCTGCTGACCGTCGCCAAGCGCCCGTAACCCTCAGTTTCTTCCGCACGCCCCCGGTTCCCCGGGTGGTACCGCCTGGCAGGCTGGCAGCCCGATGCGGGCAGATGGAGGGACGCGCGTGGAAGAGGTGACCGATGAGCCGCGCCGACCTGCGCGACGAAGCCTACTTCTCGGGGAAACTGCCCACCGGATCCACCGACACTGACAAGCACTCGGCGTCGGGCCGGGTCTTCGCCCTGAAGACGACCGGCGGCGGGGTCCTCGCGTTCTACGCCCTCACGGCGCAGCTCACCCTGGCACCTCCGCCCGGCCGGACCTTCCAGGTCAGCATCCCCGGCTTCTACTCCTCCAGCCAGACCCTGACATCGGCCACCATCGGCTACGCCGAGCAGTTCGCCACCTATATCCCGCCGGACCGGGCGAGCCCGCAGATCGTCGCCGATGCGTCCGGCATCACCGGACGCGTGTAGATGAACGGCTGCTCGTTACCGGCCAGCAAGTCCCCGCAGCTCGCCCGGGGCAGGCCGCGCATCCGGAGGAGGCTGACCCGCCGGATGCGCGGCTGAATCCGACTATCGAGGACCAGGCCACCTGCGGCAAGCAATCCGCCAGGAGATATGACCGATGAACATTCACGACATGCGGCACGACAGAGCCGCCGCGGAGCAGATCATCAAGGCCCTGGCCCTGCCCCTCCTGAGCAGGGCACGTGAGCGGCCGCGCCCGATGCCGCTCAGCCACCTCCCCCGGCTGCCGCGCGAGACTTCCATGCTGTACACCATCGGGCGAGCCGATCGTTCCGGACGCGTCACGAACCGCGCAATCACCGACGCCGTGCGATGGCGGCCCGGCGACCGGCTCGCGATGACCCTCACCCCCAGCGCCGTCGTCCTGTGCCCAGCTCCCGGCGGTCTCCTCCGCGTTCCGCCCAGGCCCTGCATCGCCATCCCGGTGACCGCCCGGCGGCTCCTCAGCATCACCCCCGGCGACGAGCTGCTCCTCGCCGCGGCCCCTGAGTACGGCATCGTGATCACGCACACGATGCAGGCAGTGGAAGACATGCTCGCCTCGTTCTACGCCCAGATCGCGGCGGATGAGCTTCCGCAGCCATGACCGGCACCAGCGAGCATGACTGGAGTGACCTGGACGCAGCCCGCCTTCTCCTCGGAAAGCTCGGAGTCGAGGCCGCCGACCTGCTGGCATCCCCGGCCAGGGCCGAGGTCCCGCTGATCGCCGACTACATACCGCTCGTGGAGAAGGCGGTCACCACGGGAACCCGGCGCGTCTACAGCCCGTACTGGGCCAAAGTGGTCCGGGAATGGGGACACAGGCGGGTCAACGAGCCCACCGCGCTGGAGATCAGCCAACTTGCCGAGCAGGTCAGGGCAGGCGCCGTGCAGCGCCGGAACGCCCGCGGGGGGCGCAGCGCCGCCGAGCACTTGATCGGCGCGCTCCGGTGCATGTACGGCTACCTGGTCGCTGACGGCATCCTCACGCAGGCCGAGAACCCGGCCGCACGGGCACAGAAGCCGCGCAGGCTCCGCAGCGCCCGCATGGCGCTGCCCGACAGCCGCCTCGATGAACTGTGCCGGGTCGCGTCCACGACCGGCAACGACCCGGCCCTGGATTCGCTCCTGCTGCGGCTGCACATGGAAACGGCATGCCGCCGCGGCGGCGCCCTGGCGCTCGCGCCTGACGACCTGGACGCGGAGCAGTGCCTGATCCGGCTGCGCGAGAAAGGCGAGACAGTACGCTGGCAGCCCGTATCGCCGACGCTGATGAGGCACCTCCTCGCCCACGGCGAGAGCCGGGGCGGACTCGGCAACGGCCAGCGCCTGCTGCGATACGCCAACGGCAGGCCGATCACCAAGAAGCGCTACGAGTATCTGTGGCGGCGGCTCGGCGAGCACCTCGCCTGGGTCGAGACCCTCCAGGTCAGCATGTACTGGATCAGGCACACGACACTGACCTGGGTAGAGCGGAACTTCGGCTTCGCCGTCGCCGAGGCCTACGCAGGTCACGAGGACAACGGGAGAGGAGCACGCTCCATGGGCGCCATGGCCACCTACGTCCGGGCCGGCCTGCCCGAGGTAGCGACCGCCCTCGCCGCCCTCACAGGAGAACCCCACCCGCTGGCCATCAAGGACCCCGGCGGCGCGGTAGCGGCTGGCGGCCGGGCAGGATGAGCTTGATCTGGGCCTTGAATGCCGCTGTGGCGGGCGGACCGATGCCGATTGCAGAGGCTGGTCTGGCCGCATCCCGTTGGGGACTGTCCGGGGTCGCGCGCCTGTCCCTGGCGGGCGCCGGGAGGCGCGAAGATGGGCTTGTGAGTGATGACTTGACCGGCCTGGGGCCAAGAGGGTTCGAGCGCATGTGCCAGGCCGTGGCCACGTATGTTCTCGGGCCTGGTATCGAGGTGTTCGGCAGCGGGCCTGACGGAGGGCGTGAGGCAAGTTTCCGCGGCCGGGTACCGTATCCCAGCTCAGCTGATCCGTGGGATGGCTTCGGGATCGTGCAGGCCAAGTTCAAGGAGCGGATCCTCGGGACAGGGACAGATACGGCCTGGCTCCGGCGGCACGTCAAGGCCGAGCTGGACGCCTGGGCTGACCCGGGCAAGGCAAGGGTCAGCCAGGGGCGCCGTCCTGATTACCTCATCGTGGCAACCAACATCCCGCTGTCGGGCTTGCCGGGATCTGGCGGCAAGGCGCGCATCGACAAGCTCATCGGCGACTATGCCTCTCGGATCGGGTTGAAGGATTGGCGGGTCTGGGACGCCGGGCAGATCACTGCGTTCCTGAACGCCTACCCGGATGTCCGGCGCGCGTTTGCCGCCCTGATCACGCCCAGCGAAATCCTGGCGCAGCTGCGGGACCGGTTCGACGCGCCACCCGAGGTCAGCGTGGTGCTGAACATCTCGGCTGCGGCGATCAGGCCCGGCCAGCCAGGATGTGAGGCCCCGTTCACCGCCGCGTACAACGCTGCCGGCGGGAAGAGCCGGCTCGGGCAGGCGATCGGCGAGGTATACGAGACCGGCAAGGGTCGGGTACAGCACTTCGCGGGAACCCCGTCCAGTGAGCCTGCCGTGATTTGCGCCCTCTACGGGCGGCCGGCTGTAGCCGTCGCCGAATCGGTCTGGGATGAGGTCTGTGCCATCGGGGGCGGCCATCCGGGAGGCGGCACCGAGGGCGCGGGATTCCCGGTCGGCTCGCAGCCGCAAGCTTCCTTCATCGGTTCGGCCAGCGAGGAAGTTGAACTGGCTGGAGGGCAGTGGGGCCCGGGCCGCCTGGTCCGCCAGGGCCCAGGCCGCCGGATCTGGAAGCCCGATATCGTATTCGATGACGTGACGACTAGCGACCGGGACTCGTGGGGCACCGGCAAAGGGGACATGGACCTGCGGGTACGGCTGGCGGCGCGGATCCCGGTCGCCGGCAGCGATCTGCGCATTACCGGGGCCGGCCGTGAGCGGATACTGGCAGCTCTCCGCTCCGCTCCATTCCGCGATGTCCTGCTACAGGCGGCACGACGCCGGGGCCTGCAAGCGGATGCGCTGGAGTGGGGCGAGACACCAGACGGACCCAACAACACGCGATTCGCTGCGTACCAGGCGGTAATTCAGGCATCCGGTCAGCAGCCAGCATTCCTCGGGAACCTGTGGTTCATGCTGCCCGGATCCTATTCAGGTGAGCTGTCGAGCGTGGCCGACATGCGCGTCGACTTCGATGCCATCAAGGCCCTGATATCACCCGGTACGGTGCCAGTCGAGGGTGATATCCCGCTGGCGCGCGAGGAGCTGATCGCCTTCTTCACGCAAGCATGGATCGTCACCACGACGATCTTGCCGCTCGCCGCTACAGCCAGCCCGCTGGAAATCCCGCCGGCCGGCGCGCCCCGGCTGGAACTCCATATCCAGAACGAGCGCCCCGAGAACAGCGGCAAACCTCGTATCCTCCGCACATTTGACCTGGTCGACCTGTCCTACTACGGGAAGCCGCGGAAAACTCACTACACGGACCTGTCCGTAGGTGTAACAACCCCGCTCGGCCTGCCCCTGGAGCAGATCACGACGCTCGTGCACGACGCACTAGCCAGGATGACCGAGGATTTCGGCTTTACAGGTGCTCCATCCGCCTAGCATGCGCTGCCCAGCCGACCGGAGAGGCCAGGTAGCCCGCGATCGGAACGGTCAGAACAGGCGGGTTGCTCGCAGCTCCAGGATGCTGACCCTGACGCTTTCATTCGGTTCCGCAGCGACGGGCTTGACCTGCCCCATTCACTAGCCTCACCAACGCCTCGGATGGTAACTGCCGGTGAGGGAGTTGCTGACAGCCGTCTCTGGGTGCCGCTCAGCTCGGTTGGCATGCTGGAGGACGTCTGTAGGAGAGGGTTGCGGAGGGCAAGCTAGACGCAAGCATCACCCGATGATCCAGGAGATCAGAACTCGTCCGCCACCTGGCTGATGTGGCCAGGGGCCATCCCGGCCTGGATCCCCGGGAAGCCGAGCGGGTCCTCTGGGGCGACGTCATGCCCCTGGTGCCGGTCATCGACCTGGCAGTCGGTGACTACCTGCACCCTCGTATCCAGACAGTCAGGCGAGCCGACCCGGGCCTGCCTGTGCGACTGAGAGGCGACCCGACGACCTGGGCACCGCGGCGCTCGCGGAGTTCCTTGCGCCTGCGGTCATCATCAGCGCGGACAGCGTCTTCACCCGGTTCGGGCTGGCCAACTCAGTGGCAGACACGTGGCTGCCCCTGGCCCACCGGCTGCTCCAGGCAGCGGGCTACGAGGCGACCCTTACCGAGGCGGCATTCGCTCTCGAACTGGCAGCCCGGCTGGTCGCCGTGCCGGTCAGCGCAGCCGCTGGCGCAGGCCGCCGCCATCCGCTGGCGGCACTCGGGATCGGCGCTGTCATCGCCCTGGTCGCGTATCAGGCCGGGTACCTCAAGCGCGACCGGCTCCGGGCGACGGGCCAGGAAATCGGCAGGGTGGCCGCGAAGGGCATCGAAGCCTCGGCAACGCTTCCGACGCCTACAGCAGGGCACGTCAGGCTCTGAGAGTGATCGAGCCGTATGGCACGCCGACGACAGAAGAACTCGCCGCCCGCCACCTGGCGCGCGTGCGGCGCCCGCTGGCCCTCGATGACCTAGCGGCAGCTCTCGAGGCTGGGGGATACACGGTGACCTCAGCGGAGTTGCGGGACGCTACCGATCGCCACCCAGCGTTCCGGGCGAGGGGCAGTAAACCCGCCTTGATCGGCATCGGCCGGATCGCACGGCTGGGAACGGCGGGCAATCGTCTCCCCACCTCGCCTGCCGCGACGATAGCGCGGCGACCGTAACTGACGGCGCCGAAGCTGCGGAGTCCTACTGTCCCGTTGCCCGCCGAGACGTGCCCTTCGAAGGGCAAGGCAGCTTCGCGGGGATGACGGGCAGCATGCGGGCGATAGGGTCCGCACGGGGCAAGGCAGCATAAGGGTGGCCATAATGCGGCCGGATGGTGTCGTGTGAGGGCGGGGCCGGGAGGATTCCGGTGCCCGCCGTTGTCGCGCCCGCACAGCGCCGTTGGACGCTTTGCGGCCGCATCGTGCCGGTGGCGTCAGTGCCGGGATTCGCTTACCGTGGACCGCCCCGGGTTCCCTGGAGGCTGTGACCTCTGGGAAAGTTGGGGTTCATCGTATCCAGGAAGCCGCATCCCGCTGAGCTGCGGGAGCGGGCAGTGCAGATGGTCTTCGAGTTGGGGGCGGAGACAGGAGAAACGCGTGGCTCGATCGCCCGTGTCGGCCATCGGCTCGGCGTCAACACCGAGACTCTTCGCAACTGGGTGAATAAGGGATGTCGATTCGGGGCAGCGGCCGGGCACCACGACCGAGGATAAGAAGCGGATCGCCGAGCTGGAACGGAAATCCGCGAGCTGCGCCGGGCGAACGAAATCCTGAAGGCGGCGAGTGCTTATTTCGCTCGGGAACTCGACCCCAGGCATCCGCGCTAGTCGGGTTCATTGATTCACATCGTGACCGGTCCGGGTCGAGCCGGCCTGCGCGGTCCTGGAAATACCGCTGTCCACGTATTACGCGGCGAAGAAACGCAAGCGCGAGGCGTCGGCGCGCAGCGTGCGCGATGAGTGGCTGAAGAAGGAGATCATGCGCGCCTCTCCAGGCCTCGTCGGCGCCGGGCGAGACGGTGGCAGGAACGCTGTGGTCACGGGCGGCCGGGAACCTTTGACGGGAGAGGGACCTGGCGCTGCAACGCCATGACCTCGGGACGGAGCACCATGATCTCCGCATTACCGAACGTCACGGAGACAACTCACACTATATGATAGTATGTAGATCTACGATGTAGACATTATCGAATCGGATGATCTGCCGTAGATCTACAATGCAGGCTGGAGCGCGCCATGACCGTCATCCTCGGGGTGAGCCGCTCATGAGGGCCGCCACGCAGCGCGCGCCCCGGTCCGTGCTGGGAATCCGCAGCTGGAGGCATCGCGCGGCTGGGCATGATCTGCGTCAGCACGTGGAGGTAAGCGAAGATGACCGCACGGTCGCCACGGCCGAGGTGACCACCTCCGAAGGATCTGGAGGCACCGCCCGGGTGTCGTTGCGCGCCGAGGCAGGGCACATCACGCCAGGGCGCCGCGCGAGCCTGGTCGATGCCGTCCTGGATCTTCCCGAGGTACAGGAAAGCGCACGCGTGGAGGCGGCGTTCCGGCTTGGCGATAACGAGTCACTGCACCGGCTTCAGGAACGCTGCGAGGCCGTCAGCACCCGCCCGGCCGGGTGGAGCGCGCTCGTCGATGCGAACCTCCCGCCCGGCCGCGCCGGGCAGCACGTCCCGGACTCAGCCAGCAAGGAACCCCTGCCCGGCGCATAACGACTGCAGGCAGCCCTCGCGGCCCCCGGAGGGCGCCCGGGCCGATGGCACCGTATCGCTGCGCGTCCCGCCGGGCGTAGACACCGCTACCTTGCCTGCGACTCCGCCGGGCAAGATGGCGGCCTGGGCCGCCTCCGGGCATCCGGTCGGCTGCGCCCGCGCCCGCAATGTCGCGGTCACCCACTTGGGTGAAAGGCCATCCCAGTCCCCGCTGGTTCCCTGACGTCGCCGCCCTCGGCACCCTGTCGTTCCTCGCCGGGATCCTGCGGCTGTTCTCCGGCGTCGAGGTCCAGGCCGTCCACGCCGAAGACATGAAGGACCCGCGCCGCAGCTTCCCAAAGCATTCTTCATCGCGGCCTTCGCCTGCTTCGCCGTCTTCACCCTCGGCGCGCTCGCGATAGCCGTGCAGCGGGCCGAACTGGCCCGCCAAAGATCGCTAGCCAAGAACAGCCGGTGCACCCGCGCCCGGCCTGCGCCCTTCCGGCTGTGCGGGCATGAAGCGATCTGGTCAGATGCTGATTCCTCCGGTGGCGAGAAGGGCGATCGCTGCGGTGGCCATGAGTGCCGCGGTGAGCCATCCGGAGATCGTGGCGGCGTGGCCGTTCACGTAGTCGCCCATGATGCGGCGGCTGCCCGGTACCCGCATGACCACGACGAGGAAGGAGGCGGCGGCCACCCCGTTGATGACCGCCACGAAGGCCAGCAGCCTGACCGGGTTGACGGGCAGGACGCTCAGCGCGGTGCCGCCGAGGGTGCCCAGGGTGATGAGGCCGTAGAAGCCCGGGGCCTTGCGGACGGACCGCTCGAAGCCCCACTGTTTGCCGAGGAGCCCGGCTATGCCGACCGAGCCGGCGCCGGCGAGCACGGGATGGTCAGCAGCCCGCTGCCGATGAAGCCGAGCGCGAACAGCGCTGGCGCAGTGGCCAGCGAAGGGCTTGAGCGCCTCGGCGGCCTGGGCTGCGCTCTGGATGCTGGTCTTGCCGTGGGCGTGCAGAGTCTGGGCTGTGGCCACCATGATAGGTCCGGACTGACGGGCAAACGTGGAGCAACCACGGGATGGAAATGGCCGCGCCGGAACGTGCCTGTCCTGAACCCGTCACGGGTAACCGTGAGCATGTGCTCGGCGGCCGCACGCTGGCGCGGCCTGGCCGGCGGCGGTCATCGTCGGACACTGCCCGCCCGGCAGCCGGGCCGGCCGGACCCGGGCATGGATAACGCTCACGGGCTCATCACCGGCCTGCAACTGGTGCGGATTACCCCGCGGTCACTACCGGGCGGGCGATCCGCACGGCATCCTCCACGCTGGCGTAGACGGAGAAGACATCGATCAGGCCGGTCAGGGCCAGGACGCGTCGCACCAGCCCGCGCGGCGCGGCGAGCAGCAGGTCACCGCCGGCCTGCCGGGCCTGCGCCCGCACCCGGCCCAGCCCGCCCAGGGCGCAGCAGTCGATGAACTCCAGGCCGGCCAGGTCGACGATGATCCGAGGGTCGCGAGCCACGACCGCCGCGAGCACGGCCATGACGCTCCCGGCACCGGCGACGTCCAGTTCCCCGCCCAGCGCGACGACGACATGACCGCCGTACTCGCGAGTGCTCAACCCAGCAGCGGCCATGACGGCGCCTTCCTGCTCCGGCAGCAAGGCAAGGTCCGGGCCCGGCGGCTATCTCCGCTTCCAGTCCGGATGTTACGCCCCGATCCGGCGGCCGTCCATCCTGCCAGCACCCCGCAGCCTGCCGCCCGGCCCGCCCGGGCTAGGCGCAGCAGCGCACGGCGCCGGCAGCACGACGGCGCCCGGCCCCGCTAGCGCAGCCCGCCCGCCAGCACCCGCCGTCGCGGACCTCCGCCTGCGCCGCGCCGCCCGCCACCCGCAGCAGCGCCGCCGGCGACCCGTACCGGGCCGCGTCCGCCGCGACCTCGCTGACCACGATCACGAAATCCTCCGCCCGTGCTGCCGGCAGGGCCGCCCGCACCGCCCACCGCACCGTAACCCGGCGCACTGGCCGCAGGTCACCAGCACCGGACCGCACCCCGCACGGCACGGGGAAACCCGCCACTCCGGCCCGCCCCGCTGACCCCGCCGCCTTCCCCGGGCCCCGGGCAGGCCCGAAACAAGCAGGCCGGTTCCCCGTACAGCAAGGGATGTGATCGGCCCTGGTGATGGGCCTTGCCCGGATTGGCCCTTTCCGCCGGGCCGCCACCAGGATTGACTGAAGACATCACAGCATGAGCTGCGGCACGCTGACACCCACCGGAAGCACGCACTATGAACAGCCACAGGCACTGATATGTGCCCGCACACACCGCCCTGTCCGGCGCCTTCGGCTCCGGACCGCGAAGCGGCGCACACCATTGCCAGCCACCCCGAGCAGGGCTGGAGCCTGCTCTGCAATGGCGTCGTGATCTTCGACGACACCGGGGAGCTACTACCGGGCGGCGCGTTCATCGCACCGCACCGCCCCACCGACCTCGCCGCCTTCTACCGTCCGGCAGGCGTGGCCCCCGGGCACGGCGGACAGGCCGAAGCGGCCTTATCCGCCATCGGCGACATCTCGCGGAGTCACCCGGGATGCCTGCTCTGGGCGACTACTTGGTACTAAGTCCTGACCGGCGAGGCACGGACACGAAGCCGGGCTGATTGCCGACGGCAAGGACCCGCGGCGAGCCCGCTGCGAACCGCCGCGACCGTCAGGGGGGTGCCGGGCCCAGCTTCCCGGCGGGCCCTGCAGTGATCCCCCACTCGCAGCCGGCTGCCCGGCACCGTCGCTGGCCATCACGGGGCCGGTACTGGGCGCAGGGCGCACCCATCGCTACGCGCCTCCCTGCCGGCTCGCGGAGTGCCGCCCCGGCAGCGTCAATGAGGCGTGGTGGGTGCTGCGTTTAGCGTCACGAAGTAGCGAAGCTGACGTCGCTTCACATCTGCCGCCAGTCCGTGTCCGGCCCATCCCCGTACTCCCTGGAACGTGCCTCTGGATCACCCGGCCCCGAACCGCCGCGATCAGCAGTGGCAGTTCCGCCCGGCCGCGCGCCCGGAACAGGGATCCCTTCCTGTGAGCCTGCTTCCGTGTCCGGGCGCTGGGGAGTGCCTTAGCGGCAGGTCCCGCCGGTGCGGGTTGCAGGTGATCGGTTCTGGTAATGAGCCCTGCTCAGGTTGCCCGTTTGTCAACGGCCATTAGGAAATCTGGTTGGGCGGTCTGGTTTTCTCCGGGCTGGCGGACACCAGTTTTCCAGGCTGGTGGCCGCGTGTTCTCCCCGGCGGTGGGGTTAGGTTGCCAGGGGGATCACCCCCTTGCCGGCGAGGGCCTCGGCGAGGCGGTGCGAGTCGCCTTTGGTCAGGACCAGGTGGGCGTGGTGCAGG
>JAICWX010000014.1 GCA_025934635.1 Streptosporangiaceae bacterium
AGCTTCATGGGCAAGGCGACCTCGCCGACCGGCGGCCGGGACGGCACGCTGCACTACGGCCGGCTGGAGCTGAACATCATCAACCCGGTCAGCCACATCCCGAACAACTATCCCGTCGCCACCGGGGCGGCTTTCGCGATGAGGTACCGCGGCACCGACGGGGTGGCCATGGCCTACTGCGGGGACGGCGCGAGCAGCCGCGGGGACTTCCACGAAGCCCTCAACCTGGCCGCGGTGCAGAGCCTGCCGGTCGTCTTCATCGTGGAGAACAACCAGTACGCCTACTCGACCCCGCTCACCCTGACCACCGCGGCCACCGACTTCGCCAGCAAGGCCGTCGGGTACGGGATGCCCGGCACGCAGGTGGACGGCATCGACGTGTTCGCGGTGCGCGAGGCCGCCGCCGCCGCGGTCGCCCGGGCCCGGGCCGGGGACGGCCCGTCGCTGATCGAGGCGGTCACCATGCGCATGCACGGCCACGCCGAGCACGACCCGGCCGACTACGTGCCCGCCGAACTCCACGAGACGTGGGCGAAACGCGACCCGGTGGAGGAGTGCGCCGTCCGCCTGGTCGAGCTGGACTACCTGGACGCTGACGGCGTGGCGGCCGTCAGGGAGCAGGCCCGGGCCACCGCCCTGGAGCACCGGGGCATGGCCCTCGGCATGCCGATGCCCGAACCGGACGACGAGGAGGGCCGGGTCTATGCCTCTTGAAACCACTGGGCCTCCTGAGGCCAACGGCACCGTCAGCTACCTCGAGGCGATCGCCGCGGGGCTGGCCAGCGAGATGGACGCTGATCCGGACGTGTTCCTGATCGGCGAGGACGTCGGCCAGTTCGGCGGGGCGTTCAAGGTAACCAAGGGCTTCCTGGACCGGTTCGGCCCGCGGCGGGTCATCGACAGCCCGATCGCGGAGTCGGGTTTCACCGGGCTGGCCTGCGGCGCGGCGCTCATGGGGCTGCGGCCGGTGGTGGAATTCCAGTTCGCCGACTTCATCTCGTGCGCGTTCGACCAGATCATCAACAACTGCTCCAAGCAGCACTACCGGACCGGTAACCCCATCCCGCTGACGATGCGCGCCCCGTTCGGTGCCCGGCTGCGGGCCGGCCCCACGCACTCGCAGAGCGTCGAGGCCTACTTCGCGCACATCCCCGGCCTGAAGATCGTCGCGCCGGCCACGCCGGCCGACGCCGCCGGGCTGCTCATCAGCGCGATCCGCGACAACAACCCGGTGCTGTACCTGGAGAGCAAGTACCTGTACCGGCGGATCGAGGTGCCCGGGCCGCTGTCCCTCGAGCCGGTGCCGATCGGGTCGGCCAAGGTCGTCCGCGAAGGCACCCGGGTCAGCCTGCTGACCTACTCGGTCGGCGTGCACCAGGGCCTGGAGGCCGCCGCGGAGCTCGCCAAGGAGGGCATCTCGGTCGAGGTGGTCGACCTGCGCACGCTCGTGCCGCTCGACGTCGCGACGATCGCCGCGTCGGTGAACAAGACCTCCCGCGCCGTGATCCTGCACGAGGATGCCCGCCGCCTGGGCTACGGCGCCGAGATCGCCGCCACCGTGCAGGAGGAGTGCTTCTGGCAGCTCGACGGGCCGGTCGTCCGCATCGCCGGCAAGAACACGCCGATCCCGACCAGCCCGGCGCTCGAGGACGCGGCCGTGCCGCAGCTGCCCGAGATCATCAGCACGCTGCGCCGCGTGGCGACGGCCTGAGGGGAGACCGCCATGGCTGACGTCTTCAAGATGCCCAAGCTCGGCGAGACCGTCACCACCGGCACGGTGACCAGGTGGCTGCTGGCCGTGGGGGACCCGGTCGCCTTCGACGACCCCCTGCTCGAGGTGGCCACCGACAAGGTCGACTCGGAGATCCCGAGCCCGTACAGCGGCGTCCTGCTCGAGATCATGGTGCCCGAGGGGGAGACCGTCGCCGTCGGCGCGGAGCTCGCCCGCATCGGCACCCCCGCGGAACCGGGCCAGGCTCCGCCGTCGGCGCCTTCATCAACCGCATCAAACACATCAGGTACTTCGGTCGCACCGGCCTCACCGGCCCCAGTGGCCAACGGCCGGGCCAAGCTGTCGCCGATCGTCAGGAAGCTGGCCGCTCAGCACGGTATCGACCTCACCGCGGTCCAGGGCTCCGGTGTCAGCGGGCGGATCACCCGCGAGGACATCGAGGCCGTCATCGCCCGGGCCGGGGAAGCCCCGGCCACGGCCCCCGCCGTCACTCCGGCCGTCACTCCAGCCCCGTTCGTTCCGCAGCCCTCACCGGTCACCGCCGGGTCCAGGGACGAGGTCCAGCCGCTGTCCCGGATGCGCCTGGCCATCGCCGAGCGGATGACCGAGTCGCTGCGGGTCGCCCCGCACGTCTGGACGTCGGTCGAGGTGGACCTGCAGGCGGTGGAGGAGGTACGCCGCCAGCACAAGGAACGGTTCCGGCGCGAGGAGGGTACCTCGCTCACCTATCTCGCCTTCGTCGCCCGCGCCGTCTGCGACGCCCTGCGCGCGTTCCCGGTGGTCAACTCCTCGCTCGACATGGCCGCCAGGACCCGCGTCCTGCACCACTACGTCAACCTCGGGATCGCGGTCGACCTGAGCGAGCAGGGCCTGGTCGTCCCGGTGATCAGGGACGCCGACGGGCTCAACCTGCGCGGGCTGGCCCGGGCGATCAGGGACGTGGCGGACAAGGCCACAGCGGGCCGGTCCGCACCCGACGACCTGGCCGGGTCCACGTTCACGATCACGAACCCGGGGCCGTTCGGCGGCTACGCCTCGGCGCCCATCATCAACCAGCCGAACTCCGCGATCCTCTCGATCAACGAGGTGGCCCGCCGCCCGACGGCGGTCGGCGACGCGGTCGCGGTTCACTACATGACCATCCTCGGGTTCAGCTACGACCACCGGGCGTTCGACGGCGTCACCGGGTCCCGCTTCCTGGCCCGCGTCCGCGACGCGCTCCAGGACCGGGACTGGGCCGCCGAGCTCGGATAATCACAGAAAGGCGGGGTTGCCGTGCTGCGGGTGGGGCTTACCGGAGGCATCGGTTCTGGCAAGAGCGAGGTGTCCAGGCGGCTGGCGAAGCACGGCGCCGTTCTCATCGACGCCGACGTGGCCGCGCGGGAGGTCGTCGTGCCCGGCTCACCCGGGCTGGCGTGCATCGCCGGGACATTCGGAACCGGGGTGCTCCGCCCGGACGGCTCGCTGAACCGCGAGCGGCTGGGGGAGATCGTGTTCAGCGATCCGGGCCTGCGCACGAAGCTGAACGAGATCGTCCACCCGCTGGTCCGTGAGTGGATGCAGGCGGCCGAGGACGCCGCCGTGCGCGCCGCCGCCCCGCCGGGACCGGTCGTCCTGCACGACGTCCCGCTGCTGGCGGAAAGCCGCGGCCGGGCGGGCTTCGACCTGGTGATCGTGGTCGACGTGCCGCCCGAGGTGCAGGCCGAGCGGCTGGTCCGGCTGCGCGGCCTGCCCGCCGAGCAGGCCCGGGCCCGGATGGCCGCCCAGGCCAGCCGGGAGCAGCGGCTGGCCCTGGCCGACATCGTGATCGACAACTCCGGGTCGCTGGACGACCTGGACCGCCGGGTCGGGGAGGTCTGGGCCGACCTCGAACGCCGGGCCGCCGCCTGACCGGTCCCGGCGGACGCCGGCGGAATGTCAGACCCCCGTCCTAGAGTTGAACCCTCGGGGATCTAGGAGGTCAGGTTCGTGCGTCCAGTTACTGATTTGCAGCGCAAGGTGGCGCCGTTCCAGGTCATCTCCGACATGGTCCCGGCCGGCGACCAGCCGACGGCGATCGCCGAGATCTCGCGGCGCATCCAGGCCGGGGACGAGCACACGGTGCTGCTCGGCGCGACCGGCACCGGCAAGACCGCCACCGTGGCCTGGATCGCGGAGCGGCTGCAGCGCCCGCTGCTGGTCATGCTGCCCAACAAGACGCTCGCCGCGCAGTTCGCCAACGAGCTGCGCGAGATGCTGCCCAAGAACGCGATCGAGTACTTCGTCTCCTACTACGACTACTACCAGCCGGAGGCGTACGTCCCGCAGACCGACACCTACATCGAGAAGGACTCCTCGATCAACTCCGAGGTGGAGAGGCTCCGGCACTCCGCCACCAACTCGCTGCTCACCCGCCGGGACACCATCGTCGTCTCCTCCGTGTCGTGCATCTACGGCCTGGGCACCCCGCAGGAGTACGTGGACCGGATGCTGAAGGTCAAGCTGGGCGACACGATCGAGCGTGAGGCCCTGCTGCGCAAGCTGGTCGGCATGCAGTACGCGCGCAACGACGTGGCCTTCACCCGCGGCACCTTCCGGGTCCGCGGCGACACCATCGAGATCATCCCGATGTACGAGGAGCTCGCGGTCCGGATCGAGATGTTCGGCGACGAGATCGAGCGGCTCTCGACGCTGCACCCGCTCACCGGCGAGGTGGTCAGCGAGGACCAGGAGCTGTACGTCTTCCCGGCCACCCATTACGTGGCCGGCCCGGAGCGGATGGAGCGCGCCATCCGCGGCATCGAGGCCGAGCTGGCCGAGCGGCTCGGCGAGCTCGAGCGCGGCGGCAAGCTGCTCGAGGCGCAGCGGCTGCGCATGCGCACCACCTACGACGTGGAGATGATGCGGCAGGTCGGCAGCTGCGCGGGAATCGAGAACTACTCGCGGCACATCGACGGCCGCGAGCAGGGCACCCCGCCGAACACCCTGCTCGACTACTTCCCCGAGGACTTCCTGCTGGTCGTCGACGAGTCGCACGTGACCGTCCCGCAGATCGGCGCCATGTACGAGGGGGACGTGTCCCGCAAGCGGGTCCTGGTGGACCACGGCTTCCGGCTGCCGAGTGCGATCGACAACAGGCCTCTGACCTGGGATGAGTTCGTGGAGAGGATCGGCCAGACGATCTACCTGTCGGCCACCCCGGGGCCGTACGAGCTGCAGCGCGCGGCCGGCGACGTCGTCGAGCAGGTGATCCGGCCGACCGGGCTCATCGATCCCGAGGTCATCATCAAGCCGACCAAGGGCCAGATCGACGACCTGCTGCACGAGATCAGGCAGCGGGCCGAGCGGGACGAGCGGGTGCTGGTCACCACGCTGACCAAGCGGATGTCCGAGGACCTGACCGACTACCTGCTCGAGAACGGCGTCCGGGCCCGCTACCTGCACAGCGAGGTCGACACGCTGCGCCGGGTCGAGCTGCTGCGCGAGCTGCGCGTCGGCGAGTACGACGTGCTGGTCGGCATCAACCTGCTCCGCGAGGGCCTCGACCTGCCCGAGGTGTCGCTGGTGGCCATCCTCGACGCGGACAAGGAAGGCTTCCTGCGCTCGGGTACCTCGCTGATCCAGACCATCGGCCGCGCCGCCAGGAACGTGTCCGGTCAGGTGCACATGTACGCCGACCGGATCACGCCGTCCATGCAGCGGGCGATCGAGGAGACCAACCGGCGGCGGGAGAAGCAGGTCGCCTACAACGAGGCGCACGGCATCAACCCGCAGCCGCTGCGTAAGCGGATAGCCGACATCCTGGACCAGATCGTCCGCGAGGACGCCGACACCGAGCAGCTGCTGATCGGCGGCGGCGGGCGGCAGCAGTCCCGCGGCAAGGCGCCGGTCCCCGGGCTGTCCTCGCGGGCCCGGGCGGTCGCCGCGCAGGCGGGCGAGCGCACCTCCGCCGGCGAGCCGACCAAGGAGGCCAGCGCCGCCCGCGGCGAGCTCGTCGGGCTGATCACCGAGCTGACCGAGCAGATGCACGTCGCCGCCGCGGAGCTGCAGTTCGAGGTGGCGGCCCGGCTCCGCGACGAAATCCGCGAGCTCAAGTCCGAGCTTCGCGGCATGCACGCCGCCGGGGTCTGACCCCGCCCCCCGGCCACCCACCCCCCGGCCACCCCCCCGCCGGCCACCCGGGCGGCCGGGCGGCTGGGCGGCTGGGCTGCCCAGCCTGGCTACGGGCGCGCCCCTGAGAGCCTCAGCTACCTCATCGGCATCACAGCTCCCGCCTGTCACTCAATCGGCGATCCAATAACGACATGAATGCCCCATCGATGTCGCGGGAACGGCATCGATGCTCCATCGATGCCGTAAACGACTGTCCCGGAACCGGCACGCTGGCAACAATGACAACGCGGGGAGCACATGGCCCGCTGGCGCCTGCGGGGCCGGGCGCTCGTGCTGAAGAGCCGTCACTGCGTGACTTCTATGTCACCGTCTTGTTACCGGTGGTGATTATATTGCTGGAATTCGTTGCGCTGATAAACCCGGGGACATACACGGCTGACGGCGACCTGACTATGCGCGGATTCTGGCGTTCTCGCAGCTCGGACTATTCGCTTTTTCGGCCGTTACCGGCGGGGTATAGTCCGTGGCGGAACGGGGAGCGCGGTCGGGTCCGCGCGGCGGGGGCCGCGAAAGACGGAGGCACATTAATGCCCTGGGTCGTCCGGGACGCGGTCGACGAGATCAACCGCGCCGTCGGCCGCCGCTGGCAGGGGCTGGACCGGTTCCTGCCGCCCCGGGCCGAGTTCCCTGAGGGCTGCGCGGCGCCGTTCGTGACGACCGGCTCCAACGGGCGCCCGGCCGGGCTCGCCGTCTGCCGCCACGAGTACATCCCGGGAGGCGCGCTGAACCAGACCTGGGGCATGGCGGCCCGGTTCTCGCTGATCCTGCGGATACGTGACCTGGACACGGACGCGGCCGTCGAGGACCTGCTCGGGCAGTGGCGTGATCACCTGGCGGACCTGCCCGAAGCGGCCGCCGCCGACACCGCGGCGATGATCAGCTGGCCGTCCCGCGACGTCACCGGGGTAAACGCGCTGCTGCGGCACGGGATGCAGCCCCTCACCGTGATAGCGGTGCGATCCGGTTCCGCCGATGCCAGCCGCTCCGGCGGCGCCAGTACCGGCGGCGCCAGTCCCGGCAGTGCCACGGCCGGCGGGCTGGCCGGCCTGGCCATCCGCGAAGCCGGCCCGCAGGACCTCGACGCGGTGACCGAACTCGAGCTCGGCGTGATCCGCTACGACGCGCTGTTCGGCGCGGCCATCGTCCGCCCGGCCACCGAGGCGCTGGTCCGGGCCGAGACGCAGGCGGCGCTGGCCGCCCGCCCGGCCTGGGCCTGGCTGGCCGAGCGGGACGGGCGGCCCGTCGGCCTGGTCCACGTCCAGCCGCCCGGGCTGTCCGGCTGGATCGCCGGCATGGCCCGCGGCGGCGCGACGGCCTACCTGCAGACCATGTTCGTCCGGCCCGGTGAGCGGGGCACCGGGATCGGCACGGCCCTGGTCAGGCACGCACACGCGGTCCTGGATGCGCGTGGCGTGCAGACTGCGCTGCTGCACTACGCGCAGCTGAACCCGCTGTCCGCGCCGTTCTGGAACCGGATGGGCTACCGGCCGCTGTGGACCGGATGGGAGGTGCGCCCCGCTACCGCGCTTCGCTGACGCGGAATGCTGAGGGTCTGCTCATAGTTGTCTGAAGAAAACTGCAGACTAGCCAAAATACCGGGGGAGGTGTGCGGTGCTAGTCAGCCTGGTCGCGGCCATCGTCGCGGCAGTGCTGTACGGGATTGCGTCGGTGATGCAGGCCGTCGCGGTGCGCGCGGCCAGCAACAAGACGGCCGAAGATGCCTCCGGGGGCGTCGATCCGGGCCTGGTCGTGCGACTGCTCGGCCAGTGGCGGTTCGTGGCCAGCATGGGCCTTGACGGCCTGGGCTTCGTGGCCCAGCTCGTCGCCCTGCACCGGCTGCCGCTGTTCGCGGTCCAGGCCTTCGTCGCCTCGAACCTGGCGGTGACCGCGGTGGTGGCCTCCTGGGTGATCGGGGTGACCCTGTCCTGGCGCGAGTGGGCAGCCGTCCTCGGGGTGGTGGCCGGCGTCGGCCTGCTGGGTTCCTCGGCCGGGGCCGAGGGCGCCGCGGAAGTGGGCGCGGTGTTCAAGCTCGCGCTGATCGTGGCGGTCGCCGGCCTGGCCGTCCTCGGCCTGGCCGCGGCCAAGCTCAACGAGCCCTACCGCACCACCGCGCTCGGCCTCACGGCCGGCTTCGGCTTCGGGATCCTCAGCATCGCGGCCCGGGTGCTGACCGGGTTCTCGCCGCTCGAGCTGGCCCGGGACCCGGCCGCCTACGCGGTCGCCGCGGCCGGCATCATCTCGTTCATGTTCTACGCCACCGCGCTGGAAAGCGGGAGCGTGACGGTCGCCACCGCGGCCGTGGTGCTGGCCGAGACGATTCCGCCGGCCGTCATCGGCGTGATCTTCCTGGGCGACCAGACGCGCCCCGGGCTCGCCGTGGTCGCCTGGGGCGGGTTCTTCATCGCCGTCGCTTCGGCCGTCATGCTGGCCCGATTCGGCGAGGCGCACCAGGAAGAAGACGTGGCGATGGCCGACGCCGCGGCCCGCAAGCAGGCAAATGCCGGGCCGGCGGCCGCCGGCCTGTTATCCTGGTGGCCCGTGGACCTGCAGTTTTTTCATGCCCTATCGGGCACCGCCGTCACGGAAACCACGGGAGCCTCATAGTGGCTGCATCATCACTTCACGCACGGCCTGTGGAAACCAGGCACCTCTTCGTCACCGGCGGAGTCGCCTCCAGCCTCGGCAAGGGGCTGACCGCCTCCAGCCTCGGCCGCCTGCTCAAGCTGCGGGGCCTCCGGGTCACGATGCAGAAGCTCGACCCGTACCTCAACGTCGACCCGGGCACCATGAACCCGTTCCAGCACGGCGAGGTGTTCGTGACCGACGACGGCACCGAGACCGACCTCGACGTCGGGCACTACGAGCGCTTCCTGGACACCAACCTCCAGGGCGAGGCCAACGTCACCACCGGCCAGATCTACTCGACGGTGATCGCGAACGAGCGCCGCGGCGCCTACCTCGGCGACACCGTCCAGGTCATCCCGCACATCACCAACGAGATCAAGTCCCGCATCCTGGCGATGGGCGGCGACGACGTCGACGTGGTCATCACCGAGGTGGGCGGGACCGTCGGAGACATCGAATCCCTGCCGTTCCTGGAGGCGATCCGCCAGATCAGGCACGAGATCGGCCGGGACCGCTGCTTCTTCCTGCACGTATCGCTCCTGCCGTATATCGGGCCGAGCGGTGAGCTGAAGACCAAGCCGACCCAGCACTCGGTGGCCGCGCTGCGCAGCATCGGCATCCAGCCGGACGCGATCGTGGCCCGCAGCGACCGGCCCATCAACGCCAACCTGAAACGCAAGATCAGCCTGATGTGCGACGTGGATACCGAAGCGGTGGTCTCCGCGCCGGACGCGCCGTCGATCTACGACATCCCCAAGGTGCTGCACGCCGAGGGCCTGGACGCCTACGTGGTGCGCCGGCTCGGCCTGCCGTTCCGCGACGTGGACTGGAACGAGTGGGACGACTTGCTCCGCCGGGTGCACCGGCCGGCCCACAGCATCACGATCGCCCTGGTCGGCAAGTACGTGGACCTGCCCGACGCGTACCTGTCGCCGGCCGAGGCGCTGAAGGCGGGCGGCTTCGCCAACGACGCCCAGGTGAACATCCGCTGGGTGATCAGCGACGCCTGCGAGGAGCCGGAGGGCGCGGCCAGCGAACTCGAGGGCGTCGACGGAGTGCTGATCCCGGGCGGGTTCGGCGTCCGCGGCATCGAGGGGAAGATCGGCGCGATCAGGTACGCGCGCGAGCACGGCATCCCGATCCTGGGCCTGTGCCTGGGCCTGCAGTGCATGGTCATCGAGGTGGCCCGCGACCTGGCCGGGCTGGCCGCGGCGGACAGCGCCGAGTTCAACCCGGATACCCCGGACCCGGTGATCGCCACGATGGCCGATCAGGAGGACGTGGTCGCGGGCGAGCGGGATATGGGCGGCACCATGCGGCTGGGCCTGTACCCGGCGGCGCTGCAGCCCGGCACGCTGGTCGAGGAGATGTACGGCAGCACGCTGGTCGAGGAGCGGCACCGGCACCGGTACGAGGTCAACAACGCCTACCGGCCCGTGCTCGAGAAGGCGGGAATGGTCTTCTCCGGGCTCTCGCCGGACCGCCACCTGGTGGAGTTCGCCGAGCTCAGCGACCACCCGTTCTTCGTGGGCACGCAGGCTCACCCCGAGTTCCTGTCCCGCCCGACCCGGCCGCACCCGCTGTTCAGCGGCCTGATCGCCGCCGCCCTGGCCAAGTCCAAGGGAGCCGCGGGTTCCAAGGCGGCCCGTGCCACCGCGGCCAGCGCGTGAATATCAAGGACGAGCCCGCCCAGTGGCCCGTCGTCTCCTCGTCCGAGCTGCTCCGCGGCCGGCTGGTCACCCTGCGGGCCGACAAGGTCCGCATGCCGGGCAGTAACGTGGCCGAACGGGATGTCGTGGTCCACCCGGGCGCGGTGGCCGTGGTCGCCCTCGACGGTGCCGGCCAGGTGCTCCTGATCCGGCAGTACCGGCATCCGGTGAGCCGGCTGCTCTGGGAGATCCCGGCCGGCCTGCGTGACGTCGCCGGGGAAGCGCTGTCGGACACGGCCCGCCGGGAACTGCTCGAGGAGGCCGGCTACCGGGCGCGCGACTGGCGCGTGCTGGCCGACTACTATTCCTCGCCCGGCTTCACCACCGAGCGGCTGCGTATTTTCCTGGCCCGTGAGCTGGAGTTCGTCCCGCCCGGCGAGCGCGACTTCGTGCCCGAGGACGAGGAAGCCGAACTGGTCCCGGCCTGGCTTGCGCTGGACGACGCGGTGCGCAAGGTCCTGGCCGGCGAACTGCATAACGGGGCTACGGCACTGGGGATCCTGGCGAGTTATGCTGCCAGGTCAGAGGGGTTTGACCGGCTCCGCCCGGCCGACGCTCCCGAAGAGCAATGACGCTCTCGTCTGAAAGGACCACCATGAAGGTTGGAATTCCCCGGGAAATCAAGAACCACGAGTACCGGGTCGCGATCACGCCCGCCGGCGTGCACGAACTGGCCCGTGGTGGTCACCAGGTCGTCATCGAGGCGGGGGCGGGGGAAGGGTCGTCCATTCCTGATGAGGACTTCGTCACGGCCGGCGCGAAGATCCTGCCGACCGCGGACGACGTGTGGGCCGAAGGGGAAATGATCCTCAAGGTCAAGGAGCCCATCGAGCAGGAGTACCACCGGATGCGCTCCGGCCAGGTCCTGTTCACTTACCTGCACCTGGCCGCGTCCAAGCCCTGCACCGACGCGCTGCTGGCCGCGGGCGTCACCTCGATCGCGTATGAGACCGTCCAGCTGCCCGACGGGTCGCTGCCGCTGCTCGCCCCGATGTCCGAGGTGGCGGGCCGGATGGCGCCGCAGGTCGGCGCGCACCACCTGCAGCGCGACGGCGGCGGCCGCGGGGTGCTGATGGGCGGGGTGTCCGGCGTGTACGCGGCCAAGGTGGTCGTGCTCGGCGCCGGGGTGTCCGGGATGAACGCGGCCGCGATCGCGCTCGGCATGCAGGCCGAGGTGCTGCTGGTCGACCGGAACATCGCCCGGCTCCGCTCGGCCGACGCCATCTACCAGGGCCACCTCCAGACGGTCGCGTCCAACGCCTACGAGATCGAGCGCGCCGTCATCGACGCCGACCTGGTCATCGGCGCGGTGCTGGTGCCCGGGGCCAAGGCGCCCAAGCTGATCACCGACGAGCTGGTGGCCCGGATGAAGCCGGGCGCGGTCCTCGTGGACATCGCCATCGACCAGGGCGGCTGCTTCGAGGGCTCCCGGCCCACCACGCACGCGGATCCCACCTACCGGGTCCACGACGCGCTGTTCTACTGCGTCGCCAACATGCCCGGCGCCGTGCCGCACACCTCCACCTACGCGCTGACCAACGTCACGCTGCCCTACGCGGTCGAGATGGCCAACCGGGGCTGGCGCGACGCCCTCCGCGCCGACGCGTCCCTGGCCCTGGGCCTGAACACGTACGGCGGCCAGCTGACCTGCGAGCCGGTGGCCGAGGCGCACGCACTGCCGTACACCAACATCAGCGAGGTCCTCAACTGAGCCAGCCGCTAGCTGACGCGCTCCGCGGTTACCTGCAGTACCTGACCGTGGAGCGCGGGCTGGCGGCCAGCACGGTCGAGTCCTACCGCCGGGACCTGTACCGGTACGCCTCGGTACTGGCCGCCCGCGGCCACGCCACGCTGGACGAGATCACCCCGGCCGACGTGGCCGGGTTCCTGGCCTCCCTGCGCGAAGGCGATGCCGAGCACGCCGCGCTGGCGGTCAGCTCGGCCGCGCGGGCCGTGATCGCGGTCCGCGGGCTGCACGCGTTCGCCGCCGCCCAGGGCCTGGCCGGCTCCGACCCGGCCCGTGACGTCCCGCCGCCCTCGCCGCCCCGGCGGCTGCCCAAGGCGATCACCCTGGCCGAGGTGGAGCGCCTGCTCGACGCGGCCGGCCCGGGACCGGGTGACCCGTCCGCGGATCCCCGGCAGCTGCGGGACCGGGCCCTGCTCGAGTTCCTCTACGGCACCGGGGCGCGCATCTCCGAGGCGACCGGCCTCGACGTCGACGAGCTGCAGCTTGACGCCACCGAGGACCCCTTGGTGCGGCTGATCGGCAAGGGCGGCAAGCACCGGATCGTGCCGGTCGGCCGCTACGCGGCCCGCGCCCTGCAGGCGTACCTGGTCCGGGCCAGGCCCGCCCTGGCGGCGGCGTCCCGCCGGGCCTCGGCGAGCCCCGCGGTGTTCCTCAACACCCGCGGCGGCCGCCTCACCCGGCAGGGCGCCTGGGGCGTGCTGCACGCCGCGGCCGGACGGGCCGGCCTGCCCGCGGACGCCGAGGTGTCACCCCACACGCTGCGGCACTCCTTCGCCACCCACCTGCTCGACGGCGGCGCCGACATCCGGGTCGTCCAGGAACTGCTCGGCCACGCCTCCGTCACTACCACCCAGGTCTACACTCTTATCACTGTGGACAGGCTCCGTGAGGTTTACGCTTCCGCCCATCCCCGCGCCCTCGGCTAACCGGCATGCCGCCGGACACGCGCGCGGGCACGGTCCTCCGGCACCGCAACTTCGCGCTGCTGTGGGGCGGTCAGACCATTTCGCTCGCTGGCAACGGCATCTTCCAGGTCGCCCTGCCGCTCACGGTCCTGCGCCTCACCGGCAGCCCGCTGGCCCTCGCCCTCGTCGTGAGCGGGCAGACGATCGCGACGGTCGTGCAAGCCGGCCGCGACGGCGATCGTCCGTGACATCCTGCCCGCCGACCTGCTCGTCCCGGCGAGTTCGCTGAGATCGCTGAGCGAGTCCCTGTCCCAGTTCCTGTTCGGCCCGCTGGCGGGCGGTTTAATATTCGCCGCCGCCGGAGCCGGATGGGCGTTCAGTATCGACGGCGCCAGCTTCGCCGTCAGCGCCGCCTGCCTGGCCGCGATGAGAAATGTTCCCCGGGTAAAGGCGACGAGTTCGAGAATCCTCGAAGGGATGGCGGAGGGGCTTCGTTATTGCTACTCGCAGCGGTGGCTGGCCTGCAGCATCGTCGCGGTCGGATTCGCTAACCTGGTGAGCTTCTACCCGTTTTTCATCCTCGAGCCGTTGCTGGTCAGGAATGTCTTTCACGCCGGGGCCTTCGCGCTCGGGATCCTGTTCGCCGCCACTGGCGCCGGAGGCCTGCTCGCGTCCCTGGTAACCGCCCGCCGCGGAAGTCCCTCGCGTCCGGTGACGACCATCTGGGCCGCGTGGGCGGCCGCGGGTGCCTGCGCCGCAGCCGTGGGTTTCTCGCCCTGGCTCTGGAGTTCGGTTATCTTCGCCGGCCTGGCCTGGGGGCTGGTCAACTACGGGAATATCCTGTGGTTTCCGCTGGTCCAGCGGGAAACCCCGGCTGAGCTGCTCGGCCGGGTATCCTCGGTCGACTGGCTGTTCTCGCTAGCTCTCAGTCCGCTCGGTGCCATCGCCGCCGGAGCCGCGGTCACCGCCGTCGGCGTCCGCCTCACGCTGATAGCGGGCGGCATAATAGCGGCGGCCACCGGGAGCGTCCTGTTCGTGCCCGGGGTGCGGGCTCCGGACACGCGGGAATGAAATGTCCGCCCGGGCAGCCCGGCTGTTTACAGCCCGGTACAGCCATGCTATAAGCCTTCTTATGAAGGCAAATAAGCCGCAACGTCCCGCCTACCGCGGCGGCGGAAAATCATTCAGGCCGCCCCGGCGCCCCGCATTTGGCGGCGGCGGCTGAGGGCCGGAACTCTCACGAGATTAGGCCGCTGACCCAGAAGTTCCTGGTCAGTGGAAGTGGCGGGTCAGCTCGTTGGCGTAGAAACGGCCCAGGGTGTCCTTGTGGTCGGCCATCCACTGGGTCAGGCCGGTCTCGCCGGTCGCCGCCCCGTCGGTGTCGGCCAGGCCGTCCGCCATGCTCCGGTACTCGTCGTCGGTGAGCAGCGTGTCGCGCAGGGCCAGGCCCAGCACCCGGGCCGCGGCCGGGATCAGCGGGCCCGGCACGTGGACGATCGGGCTCCGGCTCCCGGTCAGGTTCCTGATCGTGTGCACGAGCTCGAGAAACGTCGGCCGTTCGGGACCGACCGCGTCGATGACCTCGGTCGTCTCCGAGCCCCCGGCCCGCACCGCCAGCCGGGCCAGGTCGTCGATGTGGACCGGGCGCAGCCGGTACTCGCCGGTCCCGCCGACGGCGAAGACCGGCACGTGCCGCAGCAGCCAGGCGATGTTGTTGATCAGGACGCCGTTCCCGCCGAACAAGACGGCCGGCCGCAGCACGGCGTGGGATACGCCCAGGTCGGTCAGCGCCTGCTCCACCGCCGCCTTGCCGCGGAAGTAGGGGTACGGCGAATCGGCGTCCGGGTTGGTGATCGAGACGTGCACGATCCGCTGTACGCCCGCCTCGGCGGCGGCCAGGAACAGCGCGCGGGAATTGGTCACCGCCGCCGGGTGGTCCACCTCACCGCGGGCGAACCGGACCCAGTAGGTGTTGTACAGCGTGCGGGCGCCGCGCATCGACGCGGCCAGCCCGGCCGGGTCGGTGAAGTCCAGCGGCCTGACCTCGATCGCGGTGCCCGCCGGCGCCCGGCCGGGATGACCGGTCAGGGTGCGCACGCGGCGGCCGGCCGCGAGCAGCTCATCCGCGATGGCCGCGCCCGAGTAGCTGAACGCGCCGGTAACGACGTCGAAGTCGGTCATATCGCACGCACCCTCACAGCTTCGTTATAACAGGGCCGCCACCAGCGCCGTGAGGATCTGGCCGAGGGGGGCGTCCAGGGTCGCGGCGGCGTAGCCGTCGCCGCGGGTGGTGCCCTGGTTGACGATGACGACCGGGCGCTCCAGCCGGGCCGCGTGCCGGACGTACCGCAAGCCGGACATCACGGTGAGCGACGAGCCCAGGACAACCAGCGCGGAGGCCGCCTCGACCAGGTCATAGCAGGCCCGGACCCGCGGCGGCGGCACGTTCTCGCCGAAGAACACCACGTCCGGCTTGAGCACGCCACCGCACGCCGCGCAGTCGACCACCTCGAACGAGGCGGCGGTCTCGTCGTCCAGGACGGCATCGCCGTCCGGGTTGACCGGGGCGCCCGGGCCGGTGCCGAAGGGGTCCCAGCCGGGGTTGGCCGCCGCCAGCCGCCGGTCCAGCTCGGACCGCGCCGTCCGCTGCCCGCACGCCAGGCAGATGACCCGGTGCAGGCTGCCGTGCAGCTCGGTGACCGCCGCTCCGCGGCCGGCCTCCCCGCCCACCTCCCAGCCCGCGGCCTGGTGCAGGCCGTCCACGTTCTGGGTGATGATCCCGGCCAGCAGCCCGCGGCGGCTGAGCTCGGCGACGGCGCGGTGGCCGTCGTTGGGTACCGCCCGGGCGATGTGCCGCCAGCCGACGAAGCTGCGGGCCCAGTACCGGCGCCGTGCCGTCGCGCTGCCGGTGAAGACCTGGTACGTCATCGGAGTCGCGCGGCGGGCCAGGCCGGTCGGGCCGCGGTAGTCCGGGATGCCCGACTCGGTGGACAGCCCGGCGCCGCTCAGCACGAGCGCGCCGCCGGGCGCCACCACGTCAACAAGCATGCCGAACGAGCCGGTTCTCGCCTCGGTCAGCTGGCTCACGTTCACCGTCAGAGCGCGGCCGACCTGATCGCCTGGGACACGGCCGCCGCGCCCTCCTTCTCGAACATGATCGTGTAGTGGTTCGTCTCCGGTATCACCTGCGGCCGCAGCGCCGGCACGCGCTCGGTCCACGCCGCGACGAGCTCCGGTGAGAACAGCGGCGGCGGCGCGCCGAGTATCCCGGCCGGCGCGGTCAGCAGCGGCGTCGGCTTGGCCAGCCGCTGCAGCGCCTCCGTGAACAGCTTCTCGGCCAGCCCGTCACGGCCGTCGGCCCGGACCGCGTCCTCCACGGCCCGTGACCGCAACCGGCCGGGCTCGCCGGTCAGGTCGTAGCGGACGTACGCCTCGACGTCGGGACTCCAGTGCTCCGCCAGCGCCGGGTGCGCCCGCCAGAAGTCCAGGTACGCCTCGGTGCTGGCGAAGGTCTGTCCCAGCCGGGCGATCGCGGGGCCCAGCGTGGCGTCGAGGAGGGCATCGAGGTCGGCGCCCTCCGGTACCGGCAGCGGCAGCCCCCCGTCGACCAGGACGAGCCGGCGCACGAGTTCCGGATGGGCATCGCGGGCCAGCAGGGCGACATACGCCCCCATGGAATGCCCGGCGAGTACCGGCTTGCCGCCGAAATGGCGCAAGACCGCCACCACGTCCCGGGCGTGCCTATCCAGGCCGTACGGGCCGGGCAGGTCCCGGCTATGCCCACGTCCCCGCAGGTCCGGGGCGACCAGCGACCAGTCGGGCGGCATATGGCGCGCGACCGCCTGCCACGACATACCCGAGGCCGTAATTCCGTGCACGGCGACCGCCACGCGTTTGCCCGTACCCCACTGGAGCACACGCAGGTCCCCGCCGTCCACTGCCACATTTAGCAGCCGGAGTTGCATGTTCCACCCTCCACGGCCCGGCATTTTGGCCGGGCCGCCCATGTATAGAGCTTATTATCCGCCGTCAAGAGGATCGCGCGGTGTCAAGTCCTGATAAAGGTTTACCGGGAATACCGTGCCATGCTGTACTGCGGAAGGAATGCCAGGTAAAACCAGGCTTGGAGGTGGGCGGGCCGTGTCTGCTGCGCTTAGTTACTCGTCAGGAGAATCTGTCACGCCGCTGCTGGGTGACACCATCGGCGGCAACTTCGACGCCACCGTGCGGGCGTTCGGGGACCGGGAGGCCCTCGTCGATTGCCCGACCGGGCGAAGGTGGACCTACACCGAGCTCGCCGCCGACGTCGGCGCGCTCGCGCTCGGCCTGCTCGAGCTGGGCATCGGCAAGGGCGACCGGGTCGGCATCTGGGCGCCGAACTGCGCCGAGTGGACGCTAACCCAGTACGCGACCGCGAAGATCGGCGCGATCCTGGTGAACATCAACCCGGCGTACCGGACCCGGGAGCTGGAGTTCGTGCTCAACCAGTCGGGCATCACGCTGCTCGTCGCGGCCGAGCGGCTCAAGTCCTCCGACTACGCCGGGATGATCGCCGAGGTCCGGCCGCGCTGCGCCGGGCTGAAGACCGTGGTGCTCATCGGCCACCCGGAATGGCAGGCGCTGCTGGACGCCGGGCGCCGCCTGGACCGCGGGACCCTCGACGCCATCGAGCTGGACACCGACGACCCCATCAACATCCAGTACACCTCGGGCACTACGGGCTTCCCGAAGGGCGCGACGCTGTCGCACCACAACATCTTGAACAACGGCTTCTTCGTCGGCGAGCTGTGCAACTACACCGAGGCGGACCGGATCTGCATCCCGGTGCCGTTCTACCACTGCTTCGGCATGGTCATGGGCAACCTCTCCGCGACCAGCCACGGCGCCTGCATGGTCATCCCGGCGCCGGCCTTCGACCCGGCCGCGACGCTGGCGGCCGTGCAGGCCGAGCGCTGCACCTCGCTGTACGGGGTGCCCACGATGTTCATCGCCGAGCTGTCCGCCCCCGGCTTCGACTCCTACGACCTGTCCAGCCTGCGCACCGGCATCATGGCCGGCTCGCCGTGCCCGGTCGAGGTGATGAAGCAGGTCATCGAGCGGATGGGCATGACCGAGGTCGGGATCTGCTACGGCATGACGGAAACCTCGCCGGTCTCCACCCAGACCCGCGCGGACGACTCGCTCGACCGCCGGGTGTCCACCGTCGGCCGGGTCGGGCCGCATCTCGAGGTGAAGGTCGTCGATCCCGAGACGGGCCGGACCGTGCCGCGCGGCACCCCCGGCGAGCTGTGCACCCGCGGCTACTCGGTGATGCTCGGCTACTGGAACCAGCCGGACAAGACCGCCGAGGCGGTCGACGTGGCGCACTGGATGCACACCGGCGACATCGCCGTGATGGACGCCGACGGGTACCTGGCCATCACCGGGCGGATCAAGGACATGGTGATCCGCGGCGGCGAGAACATCTACCCGCGGGAAATCGAGGAATTCCTCTACACGCACCCCGACATCCTGGATGCCCAGGTCATCGGCGTGCCTGACGCCAAGTACGGCGAGGAGCTCATGGTCTGGGTCCGGCTGCGCGAAGGCGCGGAGGAACTGACCGCCGAGTCGCTGCGCGCGTTCTGCACCGGTCAGCTGGCCCACTACAAGATCCCGCGGTACGTGCACATCACCGACGAGTTCCCGATGACGGTCACCGGCAAGGTGCGCAAGGTCGAGATGCGGGAGCGCTCGGCCGGGCTCCTGGGCCAGGACGGCGGCGCCTGAAGGGACGGCCCTGAAGGGACGGCCCTGACGGGCGGATAGGCTCAGCCGGTGTGAAGGTTCTGATCGCCGGGGGCGCCGGCTACATCGGCAGTACGGTCGCTTCCGCCTGCTCTGACGCCGGGATCAGCCCGGTCATCCTGGACCGGCTGGTGACGGGGCGGCGCGAGTTCGCCGCGGGCTACCCGTTCTACGAGGGCGACATCGCCGACGGCGCGCTGATCGACCGCATCTTCGCCGAGCACCCCGGCATCGGCGCCGTCATCCACGGCGCGGCCCTGATCGTGGTCCCCGATTCGGTCGCCGACCCCGTCGCGTACTACCGGGCCAACGTCGCCAGCAGCCTGGAATTCGTCGCGCACCTGCTGCGCAACGGCTGCCAGCGCCTCGTCTTCAGCTCGTCCGCCTCCATCTACCGGGCCAGCGAGGACCTGAGCGTCGACGAGGACTCCCCGATCGACCCGCTGAGCCCGTACGCGCGGACCAAGGCGGTGTGCGAGGCGATGTTCGCCGACATCGCCGCCTCCCAGCCGCTGCGCGTGCTGTCCCTGCGCTACTTCAACCCGATCGGCGCCGACCCGAAGATGCGGACCGGGCTGCAGCTGCGGCGCCCGACGCACGCCCTGGGCAAGATCATCCAGGCCTACTCCGATGGCGTCCCCTTCCAGATCACCGGGACCGACTGGCCGACCAGGGACGGCTCGGGCATCAGGGACTACGTCCACGTCTGGGACCTGGCCGCCGCGCACGTCGCCGCGCTCACCCGGTTCGACGCCCTGCCCGGGCCGGTGAACGTCATCAACCTGGGCAGCGGCTCGGGTACCACGGTGCGGGAACTGCTGGCCGCGTTCAACCAGGTGGCTGACCGCCCGGTGCAGGCCCGCGAGGCCGCCCGGCGCCCCGGTGACGTGGCCGGCGCCTACGCCCGGGCCGGCCGCGCGGAGCGGCTGCTGGGCTGGCGGCCCCGGTACGGCATCGCCGAGGGGATCAGGCACTCGCTCGAGTGGGCCGCGCTGCGCGACCAGGTCCTGGGCGACGACGCCCGGCCCTGAGCTCAATAACGTGGCAAATAAGGAGAAATAAGCGCCGTCGCCCAGCTTTGCGGTCATCACGTAGTTTTGTCCGGTAGAGATTGGCAAATGATTGTATTGGCGGAAATCGCCGGACAGCGTATGATCGAACAGCCTTGGTAGGCAGCCCCGCCCCATCCGCCGCGGGGCTGTGGGGGAGCGGATATGGGCCAGGAGCTTCAGCGGCGGTCACCGGGAACGGCTGCTCGTCAGTCAGACCCGCCGTGGTCGGCGGTGGCGAGTACGACGATGCGCCTGTGGCTGGACCGGCATTACCGGCGCCGGGCGGGCCGGCGGCGGCTGGTCCTGCTGCTGAGCGCGCTGGTGGCGATGGCCCTCGGGGCGGGCGTGACGCTGGCCTTCACCCAGCCTGACCACGGGACCGCGACGCAGGCGAAGGCCACGTCGGGCACGGGCGCGCCGCAGCTGGCGGCGGCCGCCCGCCAGCAGGCGGCCGCGTGGATCACCCGTGAGGTCGCCTCCGACGTCTTCGTGGGCTGCGACACGGTGATGTGCAATGAGCTGGAGCGGAGCGGCTTTCCCGGAGCCCGGCTGCTGCCGTTGCAGCCCTCGTCGCCGGACCCGCTCGGCGCCCAGCTGGTAGTCGCGACCCCGGTGATCAGGAACCAGTTCGGCACCCGGCTGGCCACCGTCTACGCGCCGCTGGTGATCGCCAGTTTCGGCTCCGGCCCGGACCGGGTGGACGTGCGCTATCTCGCGCCGGACGGCACCAAGGCGTTCGAGGCCCAGCTCGGCGCTTACCGCCAGAGCCGCATCGCCGCCGGACGGCAGCTGCTCGCCAACAATCACATTCAGGCCTCCCCGGCCGCGCGCCGGGAACTCATCGCCGGGCAGGTAGATCCGCGTCTTCTTGTAACGCTTTCGACACTTGCGGGCCTAATGCCACTGCAGCTGATAGCGTTCGATGACCCATCGCCTGGTGCGAGCGCGGACGTGCCGCTGCGCGGCGCTGAGATTGGTGCCGCCGCATCGGCCGGCCTGCCAGGGATGGTCGCGTTCATGCGTGCGCAGCAAGGCGAGTACGCCCCCGCTGTGGCCCGGATCACACAGGACGCGAGCGGACGGCATGTATTTATCGTGCGGTACGACGCTCCGGGCCCCATGGAACTGGACGGCTCATAGCGATTCAACAGCTTGGGGAGGGATCAACGTGAGGTTCGCGAAAATTCCGAGAAGACTCGTCATGCTCTTGGCGGCCTCGGTCATGCTCATCGGCATGCCAGCGGCCGCCGCTTCCGCGGCCTCGGCCGCCACGGCCGGAACCGGCTGGATCAGGCTTGCGCACCTGTCCCCGAACACGCCGCCCGTCGACGTCTACCTGTACTCGTTCGGCGATTCCAATGCGCAGATCGTGCTGCATCACGTGGCCTACGGGACGGTCTCGCCGTATGAGGCGGTCAAGGCCGGCGACTACAGCGTGGCCATGCGCACCGCCGGGGCGGCCGCGTCCAGCCAGCCCGTCCTGTCCACCAGCGTCACGGTCAAGGCCGGCAAGGCCTATACGGTGGCGGGCATGGGCCCGGAGTCGGGCCTGCGCCTCCAGGTGCTGAACGACCAGCTCACCACGCCCTCGGGTAAGTCCGAGGTCCGGGTGATCCAGGCCTCGCTGAAGCAGCAGACGGTGAAGTTCACCTGCGGCGGGCAGGCCATCGTGCCCAGGGCCACCTTCGCCTCGGTGAGCTCCTACCAGGCCATTCCGGCGAACACGTGGACCATGGAGGCCATCGGCTCCGGCTCGAAGGCCTCCGCGCGCTTCGACATGAGTGCCGGGACCGTGCACACGATGGTGGTCCTCGACAGCGCCAACGGCCTTGAGATCGTCAACCTCGAGGACGCCGCGGGCGCCGGCAAGCCGCCGGTCGGCGGGGTCACCACCGGATTCGGCGGGACCGCCGGGCACGGCCCGGGATCACCGCTGCCGTGGCTGGCGGTCATCGGGGCCGGCGGCCTGTTCGCTCTGGCCGGCGGTTACCGTCTGCGCCGCAACTCCCTGCGTCGTCAGCTGAACACCGGGGTCTGAGGATGCAGATTCGCAGGCCGGCCGCGATCGCTTTCGCGGCCGGCCTGATCGTCATCGCCGGCGGGACCGCCGGGCTGCTGCTGACGCACCACGCGACGCCCGTCCTGCGGCCGGTCGCGGCAGGGGTCGGGGCGCTGCCCGCGCCGACCGGCCCCATCGTCGCCCCGCCGCAGTCGGCCGACCCGGCCCCGGTCGCCGCCCCGGCCTCCCTGACCATCCCGCTGATCGGCGTGAAGACCAACCTGATCACGCTCGGCCTCGCGGCCGGCGGTGCGATGCAGGTGCCGTCCGCGGTGTCGGTCGCGGGCTGGTACACCGGCAGCCCGCGGCCGGGCTCGATCGGCTCGTCCGTCATCGTCGGTCATGTCGACGGCCGCGTCAACGCGACCGAGGCCAGCGGGGTGTTCTTCCGGCTGAACACGCTGAAGGCCGGCGACGGGATCTTCGTCAAGCGGGCCGACGGGACCACCGTGGAGTTCCGGGTCACCAAGGTCCAGGAGTACCTGAAGGACAACTTCCCGACCCAGGACGTGTACGGGCCCACCCCCGACGCGGAACTGCGCCTCATCACCTGCGGCGGGACCTTCGACCCGGCCTCCCATCACTACCTGAGCAACATCGTCGTGTATGCCACCCAGGTGAAGTTAGCCCCCGGGCGGCCCGGCGGCAATCGCCTAAGCCCCTGCTCACCCCGGCGGTGAGCAGGGGCTTGAGCTTTATCAGCTCCTCCAGCTGCTCGCGCTGGGCGGTCAGGCTGCCGGCCGCGATGCGGACGGCCAGGTGCCGGGCCCCGGCCGCGACGTAGGCACCGAGCCGCTCGGCCACGTAGGAGGGCGGCCCGGCCGCCAGTGCCTGGATGGTCTCCAGCTGCTCGACCGGCATCCCGTAGTTCGCCTGGCTGTACTCGGCCAGCATCCGCCGTCCGGCCGCCACGCTGCCGGTCACCGCCACCGACACGAACAGCCCCGGCTCCACCGCGCCGGCCGGGCGGCCCGCCGCCGCGGCCGCCGCGCGCACCGCGGCCAGCCCGTCCCGGTAGCCCGGCGCCGACGGCGGGTACGGCAGCCACCCGTCGTAGAGCCGCCCGGCGCGCCGCCGGGCCGAATCGGAGCCGCCGCCCAGCCATACCGGCGGCCCGCCCGGCCGGAACGGCCGGGTCATGGCCGGGAGCTCGGGGTAGTGCAGCAGCTCACCGTCGAACGAGGACGGGCCGGGCGCCGTCCACAGCTGGCGCCACAGCGCGACCGTCTCGTCCAGCCGCCGGAACCGGCGCTCCCACGGCACGCCGGACAGCGCGTGCTGCGGCTCCCCGAACCGGCCGGTGAACGCCGCCCCGACCGTCAGCACCAGCCGGCCGCCGGAGAGCAGGTCGATGGAGGCGAGCGTCTGCGCCGCCTGCACCGGCCGCCGCAGCACGGGCAGCAGGGCGGCGGTGCCGAGCCTGACCCGGCGGGTAGCCGGGGCCACCGCGGCCAGCATGGTGAGCGCCTCGATCCGCGGCGTCAGCAGGAAGTCGTTCACCCACAGCGAGGAATAGCCGAGGTCCTCGGCCCGGACCGCGAAGTCGACCAGCTCACGCGGATCGGCGCCGCCCCACTGAGCCTGGCCGATCGGAAGGAGCACGCCGAGCGAGATGTCATCCATGCCCGCCATCGTGCGGGGGCCGGCGACGGCCGGCAATTCCCGCCCGGGAATCGCGGCCCCGCCCCTGAGAGCGCTACAACTGGAATGGTGGACTTCGCCCAGGCCCTGAAGGAGCGGCGGGCCAGCCGCCGGCTGAGCCAGCTTGAGCTCGCCCTCAAGGCGGGCACGACGCAGCGGCATCTCAGCTTTATCGAGAGCGGCCGCTCGGTGCCCGGCCGGGAGATGGTGATCAGGCTCACCGAATCCCTCGGCCTGCCGCTCCGGGAGCGCAACGAGCTGCTGCTGCGGGCCGGGTACGCGCCGGCCTACCCGGAGCAGGCGCTGGACAGCGCCGCCCTCGCCCCGGTCATGGACGCGCTCAGCCACATCCTGGCCGCGCACCTGCCCTACCCGGCGATCATCGTGGACCGCGGCGGCGACATCGTCGCGGCCAACACCGCCCATTCCCTGCTGCTCGAGGGCTGCGCCGGGTGGCTGCTGGTGCCGCCGGTCAACGCGTACCGCGCCGCGCTGCACCCCGAGGGGATGGCCCCGCGGATCGCCAACTTCGGTGACTGGGCCCGGCACGTCCTGCACGGCCTGGAGGCCGAGCTGGCCCGCAGGCACGCGGCCGTCTCCGACCCGCTGGCCGTCCTGCGCGCCGAGCTGGCCGGGTACGTCCCCCCGGTCCGGCCGGGCCCCGGCCACCTGGGCTTCGCCGTCCCGCTCGAGCTGCGCACCTCCCGCGGAACGCTGCGCCTGATCACCACGATCACGAGCTTCGCCACCGCGGCCGACGTGACCGTCTCCGAGCTCAGGCTCGAGGCCTTCCTGCCGGCCGACGCGGCGACCGCCGCCGCCCTGGCCGGTCATGCGAAGCTGGTGCTATGACCCCGCAGGAGCGGTACGAGGACCTGGTCGACGAGTTCGCCGGAGTGGACGGCGTGACGCCCCCGCCGGGCGGCAGCGGGTTCGGCCGCGGCGCGCTGCGCTACCGCCGGAAGATCTTCGCGATGTTCGTCCGCGGCCAGCTGGTGGTGAAGCTGCCCGCGCCGCGGGTGGACGAGCTCGTCGGCGGGGGACACGGCGAGCGCTTCGACGCCAACAAGGGCACGCCCATGAAGGAATGGTTCAGCCTGGATCCCGGCTCGGGGCTGCCCTGGCTCCCGCTGGCCCGCGAGGCCCTGAGCTTCGCGATAGCCCAAGACGCGCCAGATATAACAGTGCTGTTAGAATTTCCCGGTGACCACGCACCGGGGACTGGGCACGCTGATGCGGCACGTGCTCGAGCTGCTCGACGGCGATGTGGCCCGGGTCTACGCCGACCTCGGCGTGCCTGACTACCGGCCGCGGTACAGCCCGGTCGTGCGCGCCCTGGTCGCACTCGGCCCGCTGTCCATCCGCGACCTGGCCGGCGTGGTCGGCGTCACCCACTCGGCCGCCAGCCAGACGGCCGCCCAGATGGCCCGCCACGGCCTGCTCACGCTGGAGACCGGGACCGACGCGCGGCAGCGCATCGCCCGGCTGACCGACCGCGCCCGCGCCCTGCTCCCGCTGATCGAGGCGGAATGGGCGGCCACCTCGGCGGCGGCGGCTGAGCTCGAGGCCGAGCTGCCCGCCGTGCTCACCGACGTCCTTTCCCGGGCCGAACGGGCCGTCCGGTCACGCCCCATGCGAACCCGGATCGCGGACGCGGCCCGGGCGCTGGCCGCGGAGCCTGTCCCCGCCGGAGGTGACCCGGAGTCCGCCGCCGGGCGCCGGACGGCCCTGCTCGCCATCGCCGGCGACGGTGACGAGGGCACGCGGTGAGGCGGCCGGCACCGGACCGCATGAAACTCGCCCGCCTGCTGCCGGACTTCGGCCCGGCCCGGGACCATCCCGCGTTCCGCCGGCTGCTGGCCGGCGGCCTGCTGTCCACCCTCGGCGGCTCGATGACGAGCTTCGCCGTCGTGCTGCAGCTGTGGGACCTGACCCGCTCCTCGCTGGCGGTCGGCCTGCTCGGGCTGACGTTCGTCCCGGTGCTCTTCGTCGGCCTGCTCGGCGGCGCGGCCGCCGACGCGGTCGACCGGCGCAAGCTCGCGCTGGCCGTCGGCGTGGCCCTGATGGCGGTCTCGGCCGGGTTCGCCGCCCAGGCCTACGCCCGGCTCGGGCAGGTCTGGCTGCTCTACGCGCTGGCCGTGGTGCAGGCGGTGCTGCAGGCCACCGCCGCGCCGTCCCGGCGCACGTTCATGCCGCGGCTGGTGCCGCCCGAGCAGCTCACCGCGGCCATCGCCCTGAACACGCTGTCCAGCCGGATCGTGATGCTGGCCGGCCCGGCGCTGGCCGGCCTGGTCGCCGCGGCCTGGGGCGTGCGGGCCTGCTACGCCATCGACGCGGTCAGCTTCGTCGCCTCCCTGTACGCCACGGCCCGGCTCCCGGCCATGCGCCCCGCGGGCCGCTCCGCTGGCTCCTCCGCTGGCGGCGCCGTGCCCCGCCGCCTCAGCCGGGGCGCCACGGCGGAGGGACTGCGGTTCATCGGCCGCAAGCCGGTGCTCGTCGCGGCCTTCCTCACCGATCTCGACGCCATGCTGCTCGGCCTGCCGGTAGCGCTGTTCCCGGCACTGAACGCCGCGCACTTCGGCGGCTCGCCGCGGACCCTCGGCCTGCTCAACGCCGCCGTCGGCGCCGGCGGGCTGCTGTCCGCGGTGCTCTCGGGCCCGGCCTCCCGGGTCCCCCGGCAGGGCCGCGGCATGCTGGCCGGCACGATGATCTGGGGCGCCGCCATCGCCTGCTTCGGGCTGACCGCCAGCCTGCCGCTCGCGCTGCTCATGCTGGCCGTGGCCGGGGCGGCTGACACCCTGACCGTGACCTTCCGCTCCGCGATGGTGCAGGCGGTGACCCCCGACGAGCTCCGCGGCCGGGTCTCCAGCGTGGAGTACATCATCGGCACCGGCGGCGCCCCGCTGGGCAATGTCGAGTCCGGCGCGGTCGCCGCGCTGACCTCGCCCGCCGTCAGCACCGTGGCCGGCGGCCTGGGCTGCCTGGCCATCGCGGCCCTGATCGTGCTCATGTTCCCGGCCTTCGCCCGCTACCGGAGCCATCCCGGGGCGCGGGATACCCTGGTGCCCGTGGAGCTGCAGGTAACCGACAACCCGGACAAGGCCCGGTTCGAGCTCACCGCCGACGGCGAGCTCGCCGGGTTCGCCCAGTACTACCTGCGCGACGGCCAGATCGCGTTCACCCACACCGAGACCGACGACCGGTTCCGCGGTCACGGCCTCGGCGGTCACCTGGTGCAGGCGGCCCTGGACGCGGCGCGCGAGCGGCAGCTGGCGGTGCTGCCCTACTGCCCGTTCGTGAAAAGCTGGATCGGCGCTCACCCCGAGTACGCGGACCTGATCGGCTCTCCGGGCGGCCGGTGAGTGCGGCCGATGAGTTCTGCGGGCGCCCCGCGTTACACCTGGTATGGATTACACACTGGAGCTCGTGCTCATCCCCGTCACCGACGTGGACCGCGCGAAGAAGTTCTACCTGGACAACATGGGCTTCGTCCTGATCGTCGACACCCCGATCGGGGACGGGCAGCGGGTCGTGCAGGTCGTCCCGCCGGGCTCGGCGTGCGCGATCGGGTTCGGCACCGGGATCACCGCGGCCGCCCCCGGGTCGGCGCAGGGCCTGCACCTGGTCGTCTCCGATATCGTCGCGGCCCGGGCCGAGCTCGGCGAGCGCGGCGTGCCCATCGGCGCGGTGCGGCATATGGTGGCAGGGACGTGGGTGGACGGGCCGCATCCCGGCCGCGACAACTACCAGTCATTCGCCGACTTCACCGACCCGGACGGCAACATCTGGCTGCTGCAAGAGGTCGATCGCAGCAAGGGCTGAGCATGGACCACTCCGCGTTCGCCGCCCTCGCCGAACGGCACCGGCGCGAGCTGCACGTGCACTGCTACCGGATGCTGGCCTCGTTCGACGAGGCCGAGGATGCCGTGCAGGAGACGTTCCTGAAGGCGTGGCGCGGCCGCTCCGGCTTCGACGGCCCAGGATCCGATGGCCCAGGATCCGATGGCAGGGCGCAGTTCCGCGCCTGGCTGTACCGGATCGCCACCAACACCTGCCTGGACATGCTGCGGCGCGGCTCGCGGCGGTCCGCCGGCGGCTCGCTGGCCGAGGTGCCCTGGCTCCAGCCGTACCCGGACCCGCTGCTCGACGTGGCCGGGCCGGGGGAGGAGGAGCCCGAGGCGGTGGCGATCTCGCGGGAGACCATCTCGCTGGCGTTCCTGGCCGCTCTGCAAGTCCTGCCGCCGCGCCAGCGCGCCGCGCTGATCGCCCGCGACGTGCTCGGCTGGCCGGCCAGCGAGACCGCCTCGGCGCTGGGCACGAGCGTCGCCGCGGCCAACAGCGCCCTGCAGCGGGCCAGGACCGCGATGCAGTCGCGCCTGCCGGGCAAGCGCGCCGAGTGGTCCGCGGGGGAGCCGAGCGCGGCCGAGCTCGAGCTCCTCGGGCAGTTCATCGCCGCGCACGAGCGGATGGACGCCGAGGCGGCCCTGGCCATCGCGGCCCGGGACATCCGGGTGACCATGCCGCCGCTGCCGTACTGCTTCGACGGGCGGGAGCAGCTCCGGCCGCTGCTGGCCGACGCGGCCGCGATGGGCGAATGGCGGCTCGTCCCGGTGCGGGCCAACCGGATGCCGGCCGCGGCGAGCTACCTGCGCCGGCCGGGCGACAGCCAGTTCCGCGCGTTCAAGCTCGACGTGCTGCGCACCGAGGCCGGGGTGATCGCCGAGATCACCACGTTCAACCCGGACCTGTTCCCTGCCTTCGGACTGGGGCCCTTCCTACCTTCCCGGGCGCTGTAACCTGGCCCGCGTGCTCGAACACGTCACGGTGACGCGGTACGTGACCCCGCTGCGCGAGGGCGGGTCGCTGCCCGCCATCGTCGAGGCCGACAACCTCGGCACCTATGTCATGAAGTTCCGCGGCGCCGGGCAGGGGCCGCTCGCGCTGGTCGCCGAGATCATCGCGGGCGAACTCGCCCGCCGCCTGCGCCTGCGCGTACCCGAGCTGGTGCTGGCCGGGCTCGACCCGCGGATCGCCAGCAGCGAGCCCGACCCCGAGATCCAGGATCTGCTCCGGGCCAGCGAGGGGCTGAACCTCGGGGTCGACTTCCTGCCCGGCTCGTTCGGCTTCGATCCGCTCGGCTGGTCGGCGGACCGTGATTTCGCCAGCCAGGTGCTCTGGCTCGACGCGCTGATCCAGAACGTCGACCGCACCTGGCGCAACCCGAACCTGCTGGTCTGGCACGGCGATATCTGGCTCATCGATCACGGCGCGGCGCTGTACTTCCACCACAACTGGCCCACCGCCGACCCCAAGCGGGCCTTCGACGCCCGCGAGCACGTGCTCGGCGACCGCGGCGCCGCCGGGCTCGGCGCCGCCCACGCCGCGCTCGCCCCGCTGATCACCGAGGACCTCCTGCGCGAGGTCACCGGGCTGGTCCCGCCCGGGTGGTTCGGCGACCGCGGCGCGGACGCCTATGCCGAGTACCTCCTGGCGCGCGCCCCGGTCGTCCCGGAGGTGATCCGCCGGTGACCGAGTCGGAGGTCTTCGAGTACGCGCTGATCCGGGTGGTACCGCGGGTGGAGCGCGGCGAGGCCGTCAACGTCGGCGTGATCGTCTACGCCCAGGCCTACCGGTACCTGTGCGCCCGGATCGAGCTGGACGAGCCGCGGCTGCTCGCCGTCGACCCGGCCGCCGACCTGGACGCGGTGCGGGCGGGCCTGACCGCGTTCGAGAAGGCCTGCACCGAGGGGCCGCTGGCCGGGCGCCCGCTGGGCGAGCGGTTCCGCTGGCTCACCGCGCCCCGGTCCACCATCGTCCAGTCCGGCCCGGTGCACAGTGGCCTGACCGCCGACCCGGCCGCCGAGCTCGCCCACCTCTTCGACACCCTGGTCCGGGTCGGTCACTAGCCCTGTCAGTCGCCAGTTTTGCCAGTCACCGGCCTTCCGGCGCCGAACATCGCCCCGACCTCGGCCAGCGACGTGACCACGGCCGTGCCCGCCGGGTGCCCGTCGGCGGGCCCCCGGACGATCCGCACCGCGCTGATGCCCAGCTCCTCGGCGCCCGCGCAGAAGGCCGCGTTGTCGTCCACGAACAGCGCGGCCTCCGGCGGCACGCCCAGCGCGCCGAGGGCCCGCTGGTAGATCGCCGCCTCCGGCTTTTCCGTGCCGACCTCGCATGACAAGATCAGCGCGTCGGCCAGCGCGGCCACCCCGGCGGCGGCCAGCAGCGGGCGGGTGTTCTCGTCGCAGTTGCTGACGATGGCGATCTTGACGCCGCGCGACCTGAGCTCGCGCAGGAACGGCAGGGCATCGTCGTACAGGCGGGCGGTGGCCAGCAGCAGTTCCCGCGTCCTGGCCGTCAGCGCGCGCACCAGCGCGGGCCGCGGCTCGGCGCCGCCGGCCCGCAGTATCCGGGCGAACGCCTCCGCCAGCGTCATCCGGCCGGTGCCCACGGCGGGCCCGAGCCGCCTGAACTCGCCGTACAGCACGTCGGCGGGCAGCCCGGCCAGCGCGGGCAGCTCGTCCCGGTACGGCGCGTAGTCGGTGTACACGATGGTGTTGTACGCGTCTACCAGGCATGCGTCGAAGCGGGGCACCAGCTCAGGGTAGCGGTCGCCGCCGCGATGGCCCTGGCCCCCGTCAGTGACTAGTGTCCCGCGTGTGACCGAGAACTTTGATCCTGTCGCGTATAACCGCGCCGCCTGGGACCGCGAGGTTGACCGCGGTAACGAGTGAACCAAGCCGGCCGGGCCCGATGTGATCGCCCGGGCGCGGGCGGGTGACTGGCCGGTGGTCCTCATCGGCATCCCGTTCTCCACCCTGGACCTGCCCGCGGCCGAGCGCGAGCGCGTCTACGGCGGGCCGTCAGGCCGTGATATCAGGCCCCGCGGAATCAGGCCCCGTGGAATTCGGCCACCGCGGCTTCGAACCGGTCCATGGCCCGCTCGACCGGGCCGCGCGGGGCTGACGGCAGCCAGTGCACCGCCCGCTGGAACCCGGCCTCAGCGAACTCCTCCAGCACCTTGGCGTCGGCCGGGATGCCCATCACCATGAGCCCGACCGGCCGGTCTGCCCGCGAGCGCAGCTCCGCGACCCGGTCCAGGATGCCGCTGCGGCCGTAGTTCGGGAACCATGCGTCGCCGAACGCCAGCACCCGGTCCACCACGCCCGGCCCGTTTCCGCCCACCAGCACCGGCGGGTGCGGCCGCTGGGCCGGCTTGGGCCAGGACCAGATCCGCTCGAACTTCACGTACTCGCCGGCGTAGCTGGCCTCATCCTGCGTCCAGATCGCCTTCATCGCCTCGACCCGCTCCCGGAGCAGGTCCATCCGCCGCCGCGGGTCGGTGCCGTGGTTGGCCATCTCCTCCCGGTTCCAGCCCGCCCCCACGCCGAACTCGAACCGCCCGCCGGACAGGTAGTCGACGCTGGCGACCTCCTTGGCCGTGGTGATCGGGTCCCGCTCGATGACCAGGCAGATCCCCGAGCCGACTCGTAGCCGCGAGGTGACCGTCACGGCCGCGGCCGCCGCCACGAACAGGTCGAACGTGTGCGCGTACTTGCGCGGCAGCTCGGGCCCGCCGGGCCACGGCGACTGGCGGTCGGCCGGGATGTGCGTGTGCTCGGGAAAGAACAGCGACTCATGCCCGCGCTCCTCCGCCAGCCGCGCCATGTCCGCGGGCGCAACCGCGTCGTGCGTCGGAAAGATCGCTACACCGGTATCCATGCGCCCCAGCCTAGGTGGCCGGCCCATTTCTTCTTGAATGGAGGTGGCCCGTGAGCGGCACGCAGATCGACATTGACGATGATCACGCGGCGCGAACCAGGCGCCTCGAAGCAGCCGGGAAGCTCGCCGCGCGACGCAGCAAAGGCCGTGCGCCAGGTCGCCCAGCGCGATATCCGGACCTAGGCCTGCTCGCCGAACATCGCCTCGACCTCAGACAGCGACCGGACCAGCGTGATTCCCTCGGCGGGACGCTGCCCGTCGAGCTCACCCCGGACGATCTGCGCGGCGCGGATGCCGACGGCCACGCTGCCCGCGCAGAAGCGCGCCTGGTCATCCACGAACACGGCGGCCTCCGCGGGCACCCCCAGCACGCGCAGGGCGTGCCGGTAGATCCCCGGTGACGGCTTGGCCGAGAGGACCTCGCAGGACAGCACCAGCTCGTCGGCCAGCTTGTCTACCCCGGTCGCGACCAGCATCGCCCGGGTGTTCTCGGTGCAGTTGCTCACGATCGCGATCTTGATACCGCGATCCCTGAGCCGGGTCAGGAACGGGATCACGTCGTCGAACAGGCGCGCGTTCGCGAGCAGCAGCTCCTGATCCCGGCGCACCATCTCGGCGACCAGGTCCGCGGGCGCCTCGGTGCCGCAGTTCGCCATGATCTGGCGGAACGCCTCGGCCTTGGACATCCGGCCGTCGTTCAGCGGGAGGCTGACCAGGCCGTATTCCTGTTCCCAGGCCGCCACCGGGATCCCGGCCAGGGCGGGCACGTCCTGCCTGAGCGGCGTGAAATCGCAGGTCACGATGGTGTCGTAGGCGTCAACGAGGCATGCTTCGAGCCGGGGCACCCGTCCAGCCTACGGGGCCGCTGTCCGCCGGCACCACGCGCGGTCCGGTCGTCACAATCTGTTCGCAGCAGTCACTGGAATCGGCCACACTGGTGCTGGCGGTTGACCGGCGAGCCTGGGGGAGAGGCCATGTGGCGACGTAAGAAGACCGGCGTGATGGCGGTCGCGGCGGGCGTAGTGCTGTTCGTGGCGGGTCTCGCGGATCACGCGTTCGCGGCGCCCAGGGCGGCGCTGTGCCAGTCCGGCATCGGCCAGTTCGTCCAGGACCTCGACGGCTCGGTGGCGCACGACTGCGGCCTGGTGACCGCCCTGGAGGGCGCCACTGGCTGGCTCCTGGTCGCCGGCGTGCTGAGCGCGGTCTTCGGCGCGGCCGTGATCGTCAGCGCCCGCGCCGCCGTCACGCGGCCGGCCGGCCCGGCCGATCCTGTCAGTCCTCCGGCCGAGCCGGCCGCCCCGGAGTCCCGGTGGAGCCGGACCTGAACCTGGCTCTGGCGGCGGTCACCCGGCCCTAGGGTAAAAGGATGGCGACGGACCCGATGGACAAGATCTCGGCCGGCTTCTCCCGCTGGGTGGCGACCCCGGACCGCAAGCTGAGCGGCGAGCCGGCGGCCGACGTGGCCGAGGCGGATCTGCTGCTCGGGCTGATGCGGGACCACCTGGGCCTCGACAGCCCGGCCCGGCTGAACCCGGGCGACCTCGAGAACCTGCTGCTGAACGTCTACCCGCGCAAGGTGACCGTCTTCGACCCCGAGGACACCCAGGACACCATCCCCGCGCTGCGCGACCTGCTGGCCTTCCTGGCTGACACGGGCCGGCTGGCCGGCGCGGCCGCCCGGCGGCTCGGCCACGAGCTCGACCAGGTGGCCCCGCGCTTCGCCGCCGCCGTGATGGACCCGTCCCGCTGGGGCCAGGCCCGGTCCATCACGCAGGCGATGGTCACCGAGGGCGTGGACATCACCGACTCGGCCGCGGTCCAGGACTGGATCGCGCAGTACAACGCGAGCGCAGGTGAGCCCCTGGCGGTCCCCGGCTCCGACGAGGAGGACTACAACCTCAAGGAGGCGTTCGGCCTGCCTGACCGGCTGCCCGCGATGCGCCTGCCCGCGCCGGACGAGCTCGCCGCCCAGGCGCGCAAGTCGCCGATGCTCGCCGAGGTGGTCCGTCTGGCCGAGTGGGTAGGCGCGGGCCGGACCACCGACGAGGAGGGCGAACTGACCGCCGCGGACACGATCGCGGCCGCCACGCAGCTCGGTATCGGGCCCGCCGATCCCGCGGCCGTCACGACCATGTACGACGTGCCGGAACTGGTTCACCTGTGGGACCTCGCCCTGGCCGCCGGGTTCCTCGACGAGGACGACGACACCATGGTCACGGCCGGCCAGTCGGCCCGCCTGTGGCACGGCGGGACCGACGGCGAGGCGCTGGCGATCTGGTCAGAAGCGCTGATGTTCCTGATGGCGGAGAGCCTGGAGGTCGACGCCGAGATCGACGAGGAGCGAGGAGACGACCTCGACTTCTACGACGCGGGGACGGACCTGGTCGTCCTGCTGTTCCTGGCGCGCGGCGAGAGCCTTCCGGTCGCCGGAGCCGATGAGCTGATCTGCGAGGGCGCGACCGACGGGCTGCCCGCCGACGAGGCTGCCGCCGCCTGGGCCGCCTGGACGCAGGCCCACGGCGCGCCCGGCAGCGTGCTGCTGCGCCGCCTGGCCGAGCTCGGCGCGGTGAGCCTGGACGACGAGGAAGAAGGGCCGGCGGCCCGGCTGACCCCGCTCGGGTCGTGGGCGGCCCGCGAGCAGTTCATCGCCTCGGACATCGAGGTCCCGCTGCTCCCGCCGCCCGCCGAGATGACGGCCGCCGACCTGGTCGCGGCGGCGGAAGGCACCTCCGAGGAGGGGTTCGCGGCCGAGGCGCAGGCCTGGCTGGCGCTGCGCGATCCCGACGCGGCCGCCCGCGAGCTGCTCGACCTCGGCGCGGCCGCCGGCCCGGTGGAGCGGATGACCGCGACCTCGGTCGTGCGCCGCCTCGGCGCCGCGGCCGAGCCGCGCTGGCGCGCGGCGCTGGACGTCCCGGCCCTGAGCCCTTACGCGAAGATGGCCCTGGCCGAGGCCGGCGACGGCGCGGCGCCGGAACTCGAGCCGCAGCCCGGTGACATCGCCTGGCTGGTCGTCGACATGCTGGCCGCCATCGCGGACGAGTTCGAGCCCGCCGAACTCGCCGAGCAGCTCGCCGATGCCCTGCCGTCAGGGGCCGAGGAGGAGATGTTCGACGCGATGTCGAGGCTGCCGCACCCCGAGGCGGCGGCCGTGCTCACGCTGATCGGCCAGCAGCACCCCGATAGGAAGGTGGCCAAGGCGGCGCGCCGCTTCGCCTACAAGGCGGCCAGCCGCCAGAACTCCGCTCGCTAACGGCCGACGGCGGCGAGGCGGCCGCGCTCGTCCGGCGTCAGCCGCGCCGCCAGCTCCAGCGCCCCGAGGTTCGCGTGGACCTGCTCCGGCCGCGTGGCCCCGAACAGGACCGTGGTCACCGCCGGGTTGAGCAGCGCGAACGCCATCGCCAGGCTGGCCGGCTCCGTGCCGATGGCCGCGGCCAGGGCGGCTAGCTCACGGCCGGCGGCCACCCCGGGCGCGACACGCGGCTGCTCCAGCGTGCCCGCCGCCCGCCCGGCCCCCGGATCCCGGTCGTACTTGCCGGTCAGGATGCCGCCGGCCAGCGTGTAGGACGCGACGATCGCGACACCGCGGTCCGCTGCCAGCTGCCGCATGGCCGGATCTTCCACGATCTCCCGGGTGACCAGGCTGTACGGCGGCTGCGTGGCCGTCGGGCCGGGCACGCCGTTGCGGTCGGCGATCTGCCAGGCCTGCTCCATCTGCTCCGGGGTCCAGTTCAGCGTCCCCCACGTCCGGGCGGTGCCCGCGGCGATAAGGCTGGTGATCATGCCGACCGCCTCGTCGATCGTCACCCCAGGCGGCGGCACCTCGGAGTAGATGAGGTCGACGTGGTCCAGCCCCATCCGCCCGAGCGACCCGGTCAGTTCCTCGGCCGGCGACTGGTCCGGCCAGAACTCCCACCAGAGCTTGTTGGACACGACCGCCTCGTCGCGCCGCCAGCCCGCGGCCCGGAACAGCTCGCCGAAGACCATCTCGGAGTACCCGGTGGGGACCGGCGCGTGGCCGGTCTCGTCGTTGTAGCGCGCGTCGTCGAGGAAGTTGATGCCGGCCTCGCGCGCGGCCTGCATGACCCGCACGCCCTGGTCGCGGCTTATCCGCTCGTAGGTACGCCAGGACCCCAGCGCCAGCCGGCTGACCTCGATGCCACTATGGCCGAGCGGGACCAGGGGTACGGAAGGTGCGTTCACGCCGCCAGCGTAGCGCCTGGCGTCACGCGGGCCGCGCTGCCGGGAACAGGCGGGCCAGGTGGCCGGGTGTGTCGCCGGCGGCCTGAGCTGCCCGCAGCTGACGGCATGGATGGAGCATCAATGCCGTTCCCGCGACATCGTTGGAACATCCATGCCGTTGCCGGGGCCGGGTGAGGGGCGTTGCCGGAGCCGGGTGCGGGAGGCCCGGGTGATATTTGAGATGATGCTCACATATGCCAACCACCTCGGGCTCTACGCCGCGCAGATCGGCGCGTCAGGAGAGGCGCTGGGAGACTTCCCGCAGGCGTTCACCCGCCTGGCCCTGATCAGCGCGGCCGTCAACCTGGACCGGGCACGGGACCGCTAATGAGCCGGCCGGCCTAGCCACGGCGCCGCGCGCCATGGAAAAGTTAGAACACGTTCTCATGGAAGGCGTCACGCGATGGCTGTAGCCGGGATCGATCTGTCCGCTGTCGAGTTCTGGGGTCTCCCGCTGACCGAGCGCGCGGAGGCCTTCGCCCGGCTGCGGGCCGAGCCGCAGGCCGTGTTCTTCGAGGAGCCTGAGGTCCCGTTCGCCGAGCGCGGACCGGGCTACTATGCCCTGGTCAAGCACGCGGACGTGGTCGAGGCGAGCAAGCACCCCGCCGTGTTCTCCTCCGCGCAGGGCGCGACCAGCATCGTGGACCTGCCGGCCGAGTTCAACGAGTACTTCGGGTCCATGATCAACATGGACGATCCCAGGCACGCCCGGCTGCGGCGGATCGTCTCCCGCGCGTTCAGCCCGCGCCTGATCGCGAAATTCGAGGACGACGTGAGCGCCGTCGCCACCTCGGTCGTCGACGACCTGCTGGCCACCGGGCCGTGCGACTTCGTGTCCAACGTCGCGGCCAAGCTGCCCCTGAAGATCATCTGCACCATGATGGGCATTCCTGACGACCAGTACGACATGGTGCTGGCCAATACCAACATCATCTTGTCCGGGGCTGACCCCGAATTCCTCTCCGAGGACATGGACCAGGCCGTGATCCAGCTGCTGGCCGCCGGGCAGGCGCTGGCCGAGCTGGTCACCAGCCTGGCCGCCGAGCGCGCGCAGGCGCCCGCCAACGACCTGATCTCCGCGCTCGCGACCGCCAACATCGACGGCGAGCAGCTCACCGGCGCCGAGCTCGCCTCGTTCTTCATCTTGCTGGTGGTAGCGGGCAACGAGACCACCCGCAACGCGCTGTCCCACGCGCTGACGCTGTTCACCGCCTACCCCGACCAGCGCGCCCTGCTGATGGCCGACCTGGACGGCCGGATGGAGGCCGCGGTCGAGGAGATCGTCAGGTACTCCTCGCCGGTCCTGTTCATGCGGCGCACCTTGACCCGGGATTACACCATGAACGGGCAGGACTACCGCAAGGACGACAAGGTGGTGCTGTTCTACTACTCGGCCGACCGTGACGAGAGCGTGTTTCCCGACCCGGAGCGCTTCGACATCACCCGCTGGCCCAACGCGCACGTCGGGTTCGGCGGTCCCGGACCGCACTACTGCCTCGGCGCCCACCTGGCCCGCCGGGAGATCCGGGTGATGCTGCGCGAGCTGCTCACCCGCGTCCCCGATATCACCGCGGGCGAGCCGGACCGCCTGCTGTCCAGCTTCATCAACGGCATCAAGCGCCTGCCCTGCACCTTCGGCGGCTGAGCCGCCTCAGCGGCGGAGACTGACTAGCTGAGACGGCATGATCGTCACAGGGAACGGGATCTCCGCGTGATATTCCTCGGTCCCGGTGGCGTAGGCGGTCTGCTTGTAGACGCCTTCGCGCAGCTCGAAGACGATCAGCTCAGGATGGTCCATGTCCGGCTCGACGATCCAGTAGGCGGGGATGCCGAAGCTCTCGTAGATGTCCTTCTTCCTGTTCCGGTCGTACAGCCGGGTCCGGGGCGAGGCGACTTCAACCACCAGCGCGGGCGGAGTCTCCTGGAAGACGTTATCGAGGGAGCTAGCGGCCACCACCGCGACGTCGGGCACCCGGTGCTGAAATCTGCTGATGTTGACTCCGACGCCGGCCAGGACCTCGAATCTGACCGGGCAGGCCGAGCTTAGGAGAACAGCCAGGCGGGTTACCGCGACCTGGTGAAGATTAGACGGAGCCGGGGACACGATGAGGACGCCGTCATCGAGCTCGTAGCGGAACTCGTCGTCGGGCATGTTCTCCATGTCTTCGACGGTGAGCGTCCGGTCCTGGCCGGACCAGAAGTCCGGAGTGGTCATGACATCCATGGTGCCCTCCTTTAGCCATGTCCGCCACTTTGCCAGCCGACACTGACATTCCGGTGGGGGAACTCAGCCGGCCAGCAGCCCCCGGATCAGGTCGGCGAGCCCTGCCGGCCAGACAACCTCGTCCGTGGTGTCCAGCTCGTCCAGCGTCCACCAGTGCCAGGTGGTGATCCCGTCCGAGACGTGCATCGCCGCCACCTCACCGAGCTCGCGGCCCGCCACTTCGACCCGGGCCAGGAAAAGCCGCTCGTGCTGCCGGACGACCTCGTCGCCGTGCCCCATGACCTGCGTCCGCTCGAGTACCTCGGGTCCGATCGGCACGTCCGTCCACCCGGTCTCCTCGGCCAGTTCCCGCCGCGCCCCGGCCCGGAAATCCTCGCCCTCGTCCAGCCCGCCGCCCGGCGTGGACCAGTGCCGCCCGTTGGGCGGCCCGTCGTCGTAGCGGAACAGCAGCACCCGGTCCAGCGGGTCGAGCACGATCACCCGCCCCGCCTGCCGCAGCCGCAGCGGAACCGAGTCCCGTTCACTGGTTTCTTCCACGACGCCCATTGTCCCAGTCCGCCTGGCCCGGCGTTTCCGCGGAAACGCCGGTGCGATGATGGGCGGAGCACCGGGGAGCCAAGTCATAAGCGAGCCGAGGTCAGGAGCGGAGCCAGGTCATGAGCGTCTCGCTGGAGGAGCACCGGCTGGGCGGCCTGCGCTGGATCGTCCTGACCGGCCCGGACCGCGAGGCGTTCGGGGCGCTCGGCGAGCACGTCCGGGCCGAACTAGCCGGCCCGGACGAGACCTGGCCGATGCTGCCCCGGCTCCGCAGACACGTAGCAACCCCGCCAGGAAGCGGTCATCTGGCCTCGGTCCGCCGGGCCACCGCGGAAAGGTTCGGCGCGGAATGGGCCGAGCTGGCCGCGTTCGCCGCCGGGGCCGCGCTGCCGGTCGAGGACCTGGCGCTGCTCAACCTGCGCGGCGATCTCGGCTGGACCGACGGCCGGATGGGCTGCAGCGACCTGGCGTGGCGCCGGGACCGGTCGGTCGTCGCCCACAACGAGGACGGCGCCCTGACCGACGTCGGCCGGTGCGGGCTGCTCACGCTGACCGGCAACGGCCGCCCGCCCGTCACCGCCTTCTGGTACCCCGGCTTCCTGCCGGCCAACGCGTTCGCCGTGACCGGCGACGGCCTGGTCTGGACCGTCGACCATCTCCCCGTCAGCGAACCGGGACCGGGCGCTGGGCGGCACTTCGTCGGCCACGGCCTGCAGAAAGCCGCCCGGAAGCTCGACCAGGTCGTCGGCTACCTGCGGGAGCATCCCTCGGCGGGCGGCTTCGCCTACACCGTCGGCGACCGGGCCGGCCGCGTGCTGAACGTCGAGGCCGCGGCCGGCCAGCACGCCGTCGCCGAACCCGGGCCCGGTCCGGGACCGCTGCTCTGGCACACCAACCACGGCCGCTACGTCCGCGGCACCGAGCCGTCGCCCGGGGGGACCAGCGCGGCCCGCGGCGCGACGCTGAGCGCCCTCGCCGTTCCCGCCCAGGATCCCGGCCCGTCCTGGTTCCTGGACGTCCTCACCAGCCCGCCGCCGGCCGGCGTCCGGTCCGATCCCGCGCCCGACGGCCAGGGGCTGACCACGCTGTGCACCCTGGTGGCCGACCTCACCGCAGGCCAGGCCGTCATCGCCGCCCGCGGCCAGAGCCCGGTCACGATCCCGCTGGCCGACCTGGCCGCGGGCAGCCCACGCGGGGTAAGCGGATAGTCCCATATTGGGACATCCGGCTATGACCGGGGTCACTAGCGTCGGCCCAATGAAGGCTCTCGTATACCACGGACCGGGCCGCAAGGCCTGGGAGGACGTCCCCGACGCCGCCATCACCGAACCGACCGACGTGATCGTGCGGGTGGATACCACCACGATCTGCGGAACTGACCTCCACATCCTGCACGGTGACGTCGCCGCCGTCACCGACGGCCGCATCCTCGGCCACGAGGCGGTGGGCACCGTCACCGAAGTCGGTGACGCGGTGAAAGGGTTCAGCGTCGGCGACCGCGTGCTCGTGCCGGCCATCACCAAGTGCGGGCGCTGCGAGTACTGCCAGCGGAGCATGCCGTCGCACTGCCAGACGGTGGGCGGGATCGGCTGGATCTTCGGCCATCTCATCGACGGCACCCAGGCCGAGTCGGTGCGGGTGCCGTACGCCGACACCTCGCTGTACGCGGTGCCGGACAGCGTGACGAACGAGCAGGCGATCTTCCTGGCCGACTCGCTGCCGACCGGTTACGAGGTCGGCGTGCTCGCCGGGAAGGTCCGCCCCGGCGACACCGTCGCCGTCGTCGGCGCCGGCGCGGTGGGCCTGTCCGCCATCTTGACCACTGGCCTGTGGGGTGCCTCCCGGGTCATCGCGATCGACACCAACAAGTTCCGGCTGGACACCGCGCGGGACTTCGGCGCCACCGACACGGTCGAGGCCGGCGACAACACCGCCGCCGAGGTGCTGGCCCTGACCGGCGGGGCCGGCGTCGACGTCTCCATCGAGGCGGTCGGCTACCCGGAAACCCTGCTGACCGCCGCGTCGCTGGTCCGCCCGGGCGGCACCATCGCCAACATCGGCGTGCACGGCGTCCCGGTCACGCTGCCCATGCAGGACATGTGGATCCAGAACGTCACGCTGACCATGGGCCTGGTCGACACGGTCTCCATCCCGACCCTGCTGAAGATGGTGTCCAGCGGCCGCATCCCGGCCGAGAAGATGGGCACCCACTCGTTCACCTTCGCCCAGATGGACGAGGCCTACGACGTCTTCTCCAACGCCGCCGAGAATTCCGCCCTCAAGGTCGTCATCACCCCCGGCTGAACCCGAGGCCCGCCGGGGCGGTTAGTGAACCGCCCCGGCGCTGACCTCCCGGGCGGCCGGCTCCGTCGTGGTCACCGCGTCCGCCGCCCGCCGCCGGGGCAGCAGCAGGGTCAACCCGGCCGCGGCCAGCACCGCCACCGCGTCGATCACCATGGCCAGTTCCATGGCCGAGACCGAGGCCCCGCGGCCCGGGATCCCGGAGCCGAGCCGCGAGTAGAACACCGCCCCGATGACCGCGACCCCGCTGGCCACGCCGAACTGCTGCATGGTGGTGAGGATCCCGGCCGCGGCGCCCGCCCGCTCCGGCGGGACGTGCGACAGCGCCGCCCCGATCAGCGACGGCAGCGCCGTCCCCTGGCCGAGGCCGATGAGGGCGGTAGCGGGGGCAAGATCCCACCCCGTTAGGTGGCTGCCGTAACGGAGGCCGGTGATCACCAGGCCGATCGTGCCGAGCACGTCGAGCACCGCCCCGATCGTGATCGACCACGGCCCGAACCGGGCCGCCATCCGCGGGCCCAGGATCGACGTCGCGGTGAAGGTCAGCGCCAGCGGCCCGGCCTCCAGGCCCGCCCGCAGCGGCGACTGGCCCAGGCCGGCCTGCAGCAGCAGCGTCAGCACGAACATGAAGCTGCCGAAGAAGAAGACCAGGGCGAAGTTCAGCGCGGTCCCGGCCGCGAAGGCCCGGTCACGGAACAGCGGCAGGTCGAGCAGCGGCTCGCCGCCCCGGCGGGCCAGCCGCCGCTCCCAGCCCAGCGTGAGCGTGAGCACCGGCAGGCAGGCGGCCAGGCAGACCCAGGTCCAGGCGGGCCAGCCCTCATCGTGCCCCAGCGTCAGCGGCACCAGTACCAGGGCCACCGACGCCGAGACACCGAGCGCCCCGGCCGGGTCGAGCCGCGGCCTGCGGTGACCGCGGGCCCGCAGCACCACCAGCGCGGCGGCGACCAGCGTGGCCGCGCCGACCGGCACGTTCACCAGGAAGATCGCGCGCCAGCCGAGCCCCAGGAGGTTGGCCTGCAGCAGCAGCCCGCCGAGGATCTGGCCGGACACGAAGGCCAGCCCCATCGTGACGCCGAACCAGGCCAGCGCCCGGCTCCGCTCCAGAGGCGGGAAGGTCGCGGTGATCAGGGCCAGCACCTGCGGCACCATCGCGGCGCCGGTGAGCCCCTGCAGCAGCCGCGCCACGACCAGCTCGACGGGGGACTGGGCCAGCCCGCACAGCAGCGAGGCCAGGGCGAAGCTGGCCACCCCGATCATGAAGAGCCGCCGGTAGCCGAGCAGGTCGCCCAGCCGGCCGCCGGTGACCATCCCGCTGGCGTACATGAACGCGTAGCCGCCCACGATCAGCTGCAGGGACGCGTCGCTCACGTGCAGGTCCCGCTGGAGCGAGGGGGCGGCCACGTTCACCACCCAGATGTCGAAGCCCGCCATGAACATCGCCAGCAGCACGACCGGCAGCATCAGCCAGCGGCGCGACGCGGTTTCCATCGGGAAACTCCTCTGGTGTTCGATGATGATCGAAGTTCGATGTACTTCGAACTGTACGATGGATGTCGAACTCATCGCAACTGTGATTTATGCTGGGAGACGTGATGGACGACGTCGTCGAGCCCGCCGCGGACGACATGCTGCTCCCGAAGGTGCTGGCCGCGCTGGCCGACCCGCACCGGCTCGCCTCGGTCCGCTTCCTGGCGCGCAACGGCGAGTCCTGGTGTGCCCAGGTCATGACCGAAGCCGGCCTGGCGATGAGCAAGTCGACCTTCTCCCACCACCTGCGCATCATGCGCGAGGCCGGCCTGGTCACCAAGCGGATCCAGGGCGCCAAGGGCTACGCCCAGCTGCGCAAGGCCGACGTCGACCAGCGCTTCCCCGGCCTGCTCGACTCCGTCCTCAACGCCGACACCGCCCCAGCCCCCGCCCGGGTGTAATCCGCCGGACTCAGGCGTCTCCGCGGGAACGTGATGCGTATCCTCGTTCCGTGAGCCGATCGGCAAGCCTGGAGCGCAGGGTGGCGGCCGCCGCGCAGGAGGCGCTGGCCCGGCGGCAGGCCGTCACCCCGGTCGACGTGTGCGTCGGCATCGGCTGGCTGAGCGACAGCCAGGTCGCGTTCTGGCGTCAGGGCGGCGTCGCCTCGCTGTGCGAGTACCTGCCGGTTGACGACGCCCGGCTGACGCAGTTCCTCGGCTGCCTCACCGGCTGGGCCCGCGCCAGCGGCCTGGAGCAGGCCGAGGCGGACTACATCTCCGCCACCAGGGACCGTCGCCCCTTGCGCTTCACCGCCGCCGAAGACCCGGGGACCGAACGGGTCTGGCGTACCCGCTGGATCTCTACGGACCTTCGTCCCGCCGCCCGCGAGCGCGTCGTCCGGCGCGAGGAGAAGCCGCCGGACCTGGTCGTCGTGATGCCGGTCAAGGACTGGAAGTGCGCCGAGTGCGAAGGTACCGGCGACCTGCTTATCATGGACAACGCCGGGCCGCTGTGCCTGACCTGCGCCGACCTCGATCACCTGGTGTTCCTCGCCGCCGGCGACGCCGCGCTGACCCGGCGCGCCAAGAAGGCCAGCACGCTGTCGGCCGTGGTGGTGCGCTGGAGCCGCACCCGCAAGCGCTACGAGCGGCAGGGCATCCTGGCCGAGGAGGCCGCGCTCGAGGCGGCCGAGCAGGCGTGCCTGGCCGACAAGGACGCCCGGCTGCGCCGTCGCGAGCGGGACGGCGAGCACCGGGCCCGCGAGGACGTCGACCTGCAGGCCAAGATGGCGGGGGAGATCACCCGGCTGTTCCCGCGCTGCCCGCCGGAGCGCGCTGAGGCCATCGCCCGCCACACCGCCCTGCGCGGCAGCGGCCGCGTCGGCCGGTCCGCGGCCGGCCGCGCCCTGGGTGAAGAAGCGCTTACCCTGGCCGTGGTCGCGTCGATCCGTCACCAGGACACCGACTACGACGAACTGCTGATGTCCGGCGTCCCCCGCGACGAAGCCCGCGACCGCATCCGCCCCGCCCTCGACCGCGTCCTCGCCACCTGGTCCTAAGCCCCTGGTCACATTTCAGGTGCCGCTATCCGTCATGGTGGTATGAAGCTCACGATTTTCGCGGCGACGGGCGGCATCGGGCAGCAGTTGCTCGAGCAGGCCGTCGCCGCTGGCCACGACGTGACCGCCGTGGCCAGGAACCCGCGGAACCTGCCGGCGACACCGGCCCGCGTCGTGACCGCCGACCTGGCCGCCGCGGACGCCGCGGCGCTCCAGCCCGCGGTCGAGGGAGCCGACGCGGTCCTGTCCGCGCTGGGCGCCAGGACCAAGGCCGACACCGGCGTCGCCACCCGGGGCACCAGAGCCATCACCGGTGCCATGCGGGCCTCCGGAGTACGCCGTCTCATCGTGGTGAGCGCGGCTCCGATCGGCACCGTCCCGTCACCGGGCCGCCCGCACCCGCCCCGGCACGACCCGGGCGACGGCTTCCTCCTGCGCTACCTGGCCGACCCCATCGTCAAGCGCGTGCTGCGCGCGCACTACGCCGACCTGGCCCAGATGGAAGACGTCCTGCGCGACAGCGACCTGGACTGGACCATCGTCCGGCCGCCCCGGCTGACCAGCAAGCCCGTCACCGGCCGGTACCGGACGGCCTACGGGCGCAACATCCGCCGCGGCCTGTTCGCCTCCCGCGCCGACGTCGCCCACTACATGCTCCGGGCCCTCAGCCAGCCCGAGACCTTCCGCCAGACCGTCGGCATCGCCAGCTAGTACTGCCCGTCCCTGGAGGAGACCGCGGCGGTGAGCCTCGCCTGCTACTCCGCCGCCGGATTCCACGACGACCTGCGAGCGACCCGTGATCCCCGGCTTGCCCTGATCACCCTGGACGACATCTACGCATGATCGTGAGGGTGCGCGGTTCATTCCGTCGCCGCCAGGGCCTGGCGCAGCTGGCCGGCCGTCGTGAAGCCGGCGGGCGGCCCTTCGCGGAGGGCCTCGTCGATCACCGCGGCGAGCGGCCGGGGGATCGACGGCTCACGTTCCCGGACCGGGATCGGGTCGTCCTGCAGGACGACCTGCCAGGGGTCCTTGTGCGGCGGGAAGTGGCGCGGGGGCTGGCCGGTGAGCGTCCAGTACAAGGTGGCGGCCAGTGCCCAGACGTCGACCTCGGGCCGGGCGTGCTTGAAGTTGACGACCTGCCGGCGGGGCATGAACCAGGGTTTGCCGGCGGCGGCGCCGGTCCGGGTCAGGCCGCTGAGGCCGGCCTGGTCGAACTCCTTGGCCAGGCCGAAGTCGCAGGCCTTCGCCACCAGTGCGCCGTCCTGTTCGGCCAGCAGGATGTTCTGCGGGCTGAGGTCCCGGTGGACGACCCCGCGTGCGTGCGCGTACCCGAGCCCGTCCAGCACCTGCCGGGCCAGGGGGACCGCCTGCCGGGCCAGCAGGCGGCCGCCGTGCCGTTTCACGAAGCGGTCGAGGCTGCCGGCGGCGCAGTACTCGACGGTGAAAAAGTAGACACCGTGAGCGCCGCCGTAGTCGTGGAGCAGCGCGATGTGGGGGTGCTGCAGGTCCTTGGTGACCTCGATCTCGCGCAGGAACTGGCGGCCCGCCTGGTCGCGCGCGGCGACCTTGGGCAGCATGAGCTTCAGGGCCAGCGGCCGGCCGGAGCGGATATCGCGGGCTAGGTAGACGGCGCCCATCCCGCCGCGGCCCAGCTCGCGTTCCACCGTCAGGTCCCTGAGCGCGGCCAGCCCGGGGTCACCGGCCCGGGCCTGTTCGATCAGCCGGGCCGCGAGCCGCCGCGGGTCGTCCTGGCAGTCCGCGCACACGTACTCACCGGCGTACGCGGCGGCGGCCGGCCGGCCGCACTCGGCGCATGCCCCGGCGTCCAGGCCGACGACGGTGGGCACGCGCACGCTGACCCGCATGACGGTCTGCCCGATTTTGACCTCGTCGCCGTGCGCCAGGTCCCGTTCGGGAAACTGCAGAGCCGCCCCCTGCCCAGGTTCGAGATGCGGTGGTCGCTGCCCGATCTTGTCCCCGTTGACGAAGGTGCCGTTCAGGCTGCCAAAGTCACGGATCCTGATGTCGGGCGGATTGATGTCCAGCAGGCAGTGATGACGGGAGACGGTCCGGTGGTGCTCGTCGTCGGGCAGCCGGGGGGAGCAGTCCCCCGCCCGGCCGATGACGCAGGTGCCGCGCTCGGCAAAGGAGAATTCCTCTCCTCGCAGCATCCCTTGAACGACCTCCAGCGTCACGGTGGCGGCGGGCTCGGTTTCGCTCATCGGCTCCTCATCCACGGTCAGGCCGCTCCGTCCGGGTCCAGCTCCCAGTCCAGCTCCCAGCGCCGCAGCATTCTGTCGGATCCCGCGGAGACAGCGCACCGGCCGTTGCCGCCGACGTGCACCGAGGTGATCCGGCCGGCGTGACCGGACAGCGTCCGCAGCCAGGTCCCGGCGTGCAGGTCGAGCACCCGGACCAGCCCGTCGTCACTGCCCGCGACGGCGAACCGCCCGTCAGGGCTGACTGATACCGCAGTCATCGCCCGCGCGGTGCCGTCCCGGGATTCCTCCCCGGCGAGGCTGTGCAGCAGGCGGGCGCCCTCGACCTGCCAGACCCGCACCCGGCCGTCGTCGCTGACGGTTACCAGGTGGCCGCCGTCGGGGGTCAGGCCGACGTCGGAGAAGCCGTTGCTGGTCAGTAGCGACTCGATCGCGTGGAGGTACTCTTCGCCGAGTACCGGGGCCGTCCGCTCTTCCGCCATATCCCGCAGGAGCACCTCGAGGTCGCCGCCGAGCGACAGCAGCCGGCGGCCGCCGATGTGCTCGCACAGGGCCTTCATCGGGCGGCGGTGAACCCGGCCGCTCGTCACCAGAGATCCATTGGCCAGCTCCCAGCCGCGCACCTGGTCGCCGACCACCGCGTAGCAGCGGCGGCCGTCAGCGCTGAAGCACAGCGGCCCCCGCCAGCCCGGCTGGCCGGCGACCCGCAGCGTCATCAGGCACTGGCCGGTGTCCAGGTCCCAGTGCAGTATCCGGCCGTCGCTGCCACCGGACAGCGCGGTCCGCTGGTCCGGGCTCACCGCGATGGTTCTGACCCCGTGGTCCGAGGGGTAAAACAGGCGTCGCCCGGTTTCCCGCTCGATCAGCCGGCGGCTGTTGACCGCGAGGCCTCCGAACTCCCGCAGCTCATGCCCGGTGTCCAGGTCCCACAGTCGCAGGTTGTACTGGTCCGCGCAGAGCGCCCGGCGGCCGTCGGCCAGGAGCCGGACCCGAGCGCCGTCTGAGGGCCAGACCTCAGTATCGTGAGTGACGGCGGAGAACCGGACGGCGCCGGCCGGCCACGCCCCGCGCAGCCCGGTCCGGGGCAGCCGGGAGGACAGGTCATGCCAGGCCAGCAGAGCCTGCTCGTCACGCTCGTGCCCGGGAAGGTCCCGGGCCCGCACGAGCAGGTCGTACGCCTCCCGCTCCCGCTGGCGGCCCAGCGCCGACCGGGCTGCGGCCAGCAACCCGGCGAACCGGTCCCGGCGATCGGTGAGCTCCCGCAGCGGGACCGGCCGGCAGAGCTCGTACGGCGCGGTGTAACTCCCGAAGGCCGGGACCGGACCGACGTCCACCCATCCGGCATCGGCCAGCGCGTCGACGTAGGCTTCGGCTCCGGTACAGGCCAGCGCGCGGGTACGGCCATCGGCGCTCAGGGCGACCGAGACGGGGTACCGGCCTCGTGAATTGACGTCAGTACGCAGGCAGCGCCCGGTGGCGAGGTCCCACCATCGCACCACGCCTTCGTAGTCTCCGCTGACCGCGAGGCGGCCGTCGGCGCTGACCGTGACGGACAGCAGCCAGCCCGGCCCGGCCGGCAGCCGGCGCACCACGTGCGGCCACCGCGCGCGCGGTCCTTCCGGCGTTTCCCGCTCGGGAGCCGGGTCCCCGGACCGCCTACCGGACAGGTCGTACCAGAGCAGGTAGTTCTCCCCAGCCGTGAAGAGCCCGCGGCTGGGCCCGTCCGTGACGAGCGCGCGGCTGGCGTCCGGCAGCATGGCCATCGGAGCATGTCCGTCCAGTTTCAGCAGCAGTCGGCCGGTGGGCAGGTCCCACAATCCGATACCCCCGGCCGCCACCGAGGCGGTCTGCCCGTCGGCCGACAGCGCCACGTCGTCCACCGAGACGGGGTCACCCCCGTCATCGAAGCGGACGGCGTATCGCTCGTCATCCCGCCCTAGCGTGATCACCCGTAGCGGGAGGCGCGGGGACGTGGTGTCCCACCAGCGCACAGTTCCGTCCCGGCCGGCGGTGACCGCGTGACGGCCGTCCGCCGACAGTCGGCAGGCCACCCAGCCGCCATGACCCTCGAGCTTGGCCAGCAGGCGTCCGGTGGCGGTGTCCCACAGGTACACCATGCCCGCCCAGTCGCTGCTCAGGGCACGGGTTCCGTCGGCACTGAGTCCGACCGCGGACATGCCCGCCAAGTGCCCGGTAAATCGCCGGGAATCACGCGCGGCCAGGTCATGGCATTCAAGCTCGCCGCGGCCGGGGGCCAGGACCAGGCGGGCATCGGGTGTCATGGTGACGGCCTTGGCGTTGCCCCGGAGCGCGAATCCGCCCGAGGGTTGCGCGGGCCGCCGGCCGTGATCGTCCAGCATTGCCCGGGCGGTGGACAGCAGCGCCGGGACGGCCGGATCAGGGAAGGCGTTCTCCGTCGCCGCCCGGAGCAGCGAGGAGACCGCCTCCGGACGGGCGCGCTCCAGCTGGACCTGGGCCTGCAGGATGCTGGCGCGCTCGATCGCGTCACCGGCGGCCCCGGTGCCAGCCAGCTTCAGCCGGTCGAGCAGCTCTTCGTCGCTGAGCTGTCCTTCGCGCCAGTCCAGCAGTCCCTGGTTGTACAGTGCCTCGAGATGCTGCGGGTCGCTTTCGAGCGCCTGCCGGAGTGCCTGGCGTGCCTCAGCTGGCCGGCTGAGGTCCAGCAGGGACAGGGCCTTGTTGTTCAGCCCGTCGGCACGCAGCTGCGCTGGGTCAGCGGCTCTGCGCGGGTAGCGGCTCCCGAGCTCGCGCTCGTAAGCCTCGACCAGGGCGGCGGCGACCGAGGCCATGCTGTCCGGGCGGTCGGCCGGGTCTTCCCGCAGGCAGCGGCCGAGCAGGCCGGCCACCGCGGCCGGCATGGCCGGCAGCCCTGGCTGCGGGGGACCGTTCTCCAGGTAATCATCCAGCGCCGCCCCGGCGGCCCGGCCGGTGTGCCAGGAGATGCCCCCGTTGAACATCTCCAGCACCGAGGTGGCAAAGCTCCAGGTGTCCGAGCGGTGGCTCAGCGGCCGGCGCTCGTCCTGCTCCGGGGAGGCGTACCCGGGCGTCATGCCCGCCCAGGTGACGAGCAGGGAGCGCGCGGTCCCGGCGTCCGGGGCGGGTTCGGCGGTGCCGAGCTGCCGGGCCCGCGCCAGCCCGAAGTCGGTGACCCGGGCCGTGCCGTCCTGGTCCAGCAGCACGTTGCCCGGTTTGACGTCCTGGTGGACGACACCCTGGTCGTGGGTGTACGCCAGGCCCCAGGCGACCTGGACGGCGATGTCGAGGACCCGCTCGAGCACCTCCCGCGGCGTCCCCCGGTACAGCGAGCCGTCACCGATCCGGGAACTCAGGCTCCCCCCGGCCACGTACTCGGCGAACACCCGCGGAACGCCGTCGATCGTGCGCACGTAGTGGCAGGTGCACACGTGGGGGTGCGCACCCAGCTCGACCCACGTCTGCGCCTCGCGGACGAACCGCTCCCGGTCGCCGTCCCCGCGGAACAGCTCAGCCCGCGGGCTCTTGACCGCCAGGTCGACATCCCAGCCGACGTGCCGGACCCGGTACACCAGGCCCATCGCGCCCTCGCCGTGTACCTCGAGCACCCGGTACAGGCCCGCGACGAGGTCACCGACGCGCCACCGCCCGGTCCCCGCGCCAGCGCTACCCATATCTCCGATCCGCGCCCCGGCGTGGTGCCGCCGAACGCCGGCCGGCCCGCGGAACTTCGAGGCGCCAGCGGGAATGCCGGAAATGCGAGCTTCCTCGCGCCATAGGCCGGATGCTACCCGGCCGGGTTTCCCGTCCGCGACCGTGACCCGGAAAAGGCAGGCGTCAGGATTTACGGCTTCGCGTCCGCTGGGTCTTCTGCGGTTCGGCCTTGCGCGGTTCCTCGATCAGCTTCACGGCCAGGTCCGGGCCGCCCGACTGCACGAGCTCCACCCGCTCCGGCAGCATGGCCAGGAAGGCGCGGAAGCTGCGGGCCCCGTAGTTGTGCTCGTCGAACGCCGCGTCCAGTGTCAGCATCTTGCTCTTCAGCCCGCCGGCGTTCATCGTCTCGGCGTTGGACTCCTCGAACGCGCGGACCAGCAGCTGCTCGGCCTCGCCGATGTCGAAGGCCGCGGCCGGCCGGGCAGCCGGCACGACCTCCGCGACCAGCGTGCCCCAGTACTTGTACTCCGAGCAGACCGAGACCAGCTTGCGGCTGGCGTTCGCCTCGGTCCCGACGCCGACCACCCACTTGCCGAACTCCCGCAGCCGCTGCACCAGCGGCGAGTAATCACCGTCTCCGCTGACCAGGACGAACACGCTGATCTCGGGGTGCACGATCAGGGTTTCCATGGCGTCGACCGCCATCCGGATGTCGGCGGCGTTCTTGTTCTGGATGCCGACGCGCGCCACCTGGATGAGGTCCACGCCGTTCATGGCCAGGTCGTCCTGGTGGCCGCCGAACAGCGAGTTGGCCCAGTCCGCGTAGGCACGGCGCACCGAGGCGTTGCCGTAGCCGCGGCACAGCCGGGTCAGCGCCTCGTACGGCGCCGGGTTGGCCTGGTCAGGCAGTTCCTTGACCGCGCCGAGCACGAGGTTCTCGAAATCCACGAACACCGCGACCTGCGCGGACCCATCAGGCTCCATGGAGGCCTAATGTACGTGCATCCGCCAGTCGCTCGGTACCCGGCCCTTGGGCCCCGGCACGCCCTGGCCGGCCGGGTGGTGCTGCGGCGGCGCGAGCTCGGGCCCGTCGTAGGTCTCCTTGGTCTCGTAGCTGAAGAACCAGTCCTCGCCCGGCTCGAAGCTCCGGATGAACGGGTGCCCGGTCTCGGTCGCGTGCGCGGTGGCGTGCTGGGCGGGCGAGGTGTCGCAGCAGCCGATGTGGCCGCACTGCGCACACCGGCGCAGGTGCACCCACCAGCCGGCCGTCGCCTCGCACTCGACGCAGCCTTCCCCGCTCGGGGGTACCGAAGGGTCAATGCCCGCGATCTCCGACATGCCTAGTTCTCCTCCACGTCTTGCCAGCTCACTGGGAGCCGGACCCGGAACCACGTGTCGCCCGGCGACGATTCTAGCGACAGGTCTCCGTGGTGCTTCTTCACCACGATGCGCCATGAGATGTCAAGCCCGAGGCCCGTTCCCTCGCCCACCGGCTTGGTGGTGAAGAACGGCTCGAAAATCCGGTTCCTGATCTCCGGCGGTACCCCGGGCCCGGTGTCGCCGAACTCCACGAACACCTCGCCTTCCCGGTCCTTCCCGGTGCGCACCGTCAGGGTCCCGGACTGGCCCATCGCCGATACCGCGTTGTCGATCAGGTTCGTCCAGACCTGGTTCAGCTCGGCCGCGTAGGCCGGGATCGGCGGCAGCGACCGGTCGTACTCCTTGACTATCTTGATGCCCGCCGGGAACTTCCCGGACAGCATCAGCAGCGTGCTGTCCACCAGTTCGTGCACGTCGACGACCTGGTACGGTGCCCGGTCCAGCTGCGAGTACTGCTTGGCCGCGCCGACCAGGGTGGAGATCCGGGTGGTGGAGTCCTGGATCTCGTTCATCAGCAGCTCGGTGTCGACGGTGTAGTTCAGCCACCGCAGCGCGGGCTCCAGCGTGCCCTCGTCCACCGTGGCCTCGACGTGGTCGAGCCAGGCCACGTCCAGCCCGGCCGCGACGAACGTCGGGGCCAGCTGCCAGCCTTCGGTGCACCCGTGGTCCTCGAGCCAGTCCGCGATGGCGTCCTCCCGGTCGGAGGCCTCGAGCGGGGAGAGAGCCACCGCCTTCGGCACCCGTTCGGCTGCCTCTTCCTGCAGCTTGATCAGGGTTTCCAGGGTGGTCCGATCCCACTTCCCGCCCGCGATCATGCCCAGCTTGTGCCGCATCCCGGCGACCCGCTCGCGCAGCGTCGAGGTGGCCCGCACGGCCGCCGCGGCCGGGTTGTTCAGCTCGTGGGTGAGGCCGGCCGACAGGGAGCCGAGGGCGAGCAGCCGTTCCCGCTGCCCGATGGCCTGCTGGGCGTTCTTGTTGCCGAAGAACAGCCCTTCGAGCAGGTGCACCGCCATCGGGAACCACTCGCGCATCAGCTCGGCGAAGACATCGGCGTCCAGCACGAAGAACCGCGACGGCTCCGCCGTCCGCAGCGAGTTCTGGTAGGTCTGCGGCACCCGGTCGCCGAGGTAGGCGGTGAAGGCCCCGGAGTACACGCCCCGGGTGGAGGTCCGGCCGACCTCGATGTCGTCCGCCCCGACCCGGCGCGACATCACGACGGTCCCCTCGAGCAGCACGTAGAAGCAGGTCGCGGGGGCACCCTCGGGGTAGACGGGCCCCGTCTCGATCAGCTCCACGTGGCCCCGCTCGCACAGCCACTGCAGCTGGTCGTCGGTGAGCTTCTCGAACAGGAACAGCGTCCGCAGCTCATCGGCGCTGCACGAGAGCTGGGTCACGTCGGCCGCGTTCAGCGTCGTGGCGGCCGTGTTCACATCAGAAGCGCTCATCTTTTCTCCAGGTACCGGTGCACGAGCATGACGGCCAGTGCGCCCTCGCCGACGGCCGAAGCCACCCGCTTGGCCGATTCCGACCGCGCGTCCCCGGCCACGAACACGCCGGGCACGCTGGTCTCCAGGTGGTAGGGCATCCGGTCGAGCTCCCAGCCGCGCGGCCGCTCCCCGTCTACGGACAGGTCGGGGCCGGCGATCACGAACCCCGCGGAATCCCGCACGACCACTCCGTCCAGCCAGCCGGTCAGGGGCGCTGCCCCGATAAACAAGAACAGCAACTGGGCGTCTACTGTTTCCGTGGCGCCCGATGCGCTGTCCCGCAAGGTCAGGCTCTCCAGGTGGTCCTCGCCGGCCGCGCCGACCACCTCGGTGCAGGTGCGGACGTTGATGTTGGGTACGTCCGCGATCTGCTTGATCAGGTAGTACGACATCGACCGCTCCAGCGCCGGCCCGCGGACCAAGATGGTCACCGACTTGGCGTGCCGCGACAGGTACATGGCGGCCTGCCCGGCGGAGTTGGCGCCGCCGACGATGTACACGTCCTGCCCGAGGCAGGCCGAGGCCTCGGTGAGGGCCGAGCCGTAGTAGACCCCGCGCCCGGTCAGGTCGGCCAGTCCCGGCGCCTCCAGCTGCCGGTAGGACACCCCGGTGGCCAGGATGACCGTGTGCGCGTCGATCGAGGAGCCGTCGGCGAACCGGACCCGGCGGGCCGACCCGCACACGTCCAGGGCGATCACGTCCCGCGTGGTCAGCACCTCGGCCCCGAACTTGGCCGCCTGCCGCCGCGCCCGGTCGGTCAGCTGCGCGCCGGAGACGCCGTCCGGGAAGCCCAGGTAGTTCTCGATCCGCGAGCTCTGCCCGGCCTGGCCGCCGGTCGCGGTGCGCTCGAGCAGCACGGTGCGCAGCCCCTCGGAGGCGCCGTACACCGCGGCGCCGAGCCCGGCCGGGCCGCCGCCGATCACGATGAGGTCGTAGAAGTCCTTGGACGGGGTGGTGGCCAGGCCGACGCGGGCGGCCAGCTCGGCGTCGCTCGGCTCGACCAGCGGCTCGCCCTCGGGCGTGATGACCACCGGCAGCGACAGGCCGTCCGCCTGCGCGGCCTCGAGCAGCCGCTGCCCCTCCGGCTCGTCGGAGTTGTACCAGCGGTACGGCACCTGGTTGCGGGCCAGGAACTCGCGCACCTCGGAACACCGGGCCGACCAGCGGTGGCCGACGACCTTGGTCTCGGGCACCGGCCGGTGGTCCGACTCCATCCAGGCCTCGAGCAGCGCGTCGACCACCGGGTAGAGCTTCTCCTCCGGCGGGTCCCACGGCTTGAGCAGGTAGTGGTCGAGGTCGACCACGTTGATGGCGTCGATCGCGGCCCCGGTGTCGGCGTAGGCGGTGAGCAGCACCCGGCGCGCTCCCGGGTAGATGTCCATCGCCCGCTCGAGGAACTCGATGCCGTTCATCTCGGGCATCCGGTAGTCGGCCAGGATCACCGCGACCAGGTCGCCGCGGAGCTTCATCTGCCGCAGCGCATCCAGCGCGGAGGGTCCCGACTCGGCCCGCACGATGCGGTGCCGTTCGCCGTAGCGCCGCCGCAGGTCCCGGGCGACCGCACGGGATACGCCTGGGTCGTCGTCCACGGTGAGGATCGCCGTGCGGATCGTCTCGGCCTGCTCGGTCATAACGCCCATAGTAGGTCGGGATTGTTACGCCGCCACGGAAGGTGCCCGCCCCGGCCGCCCCCGCCAGGCCTTTTCCGCCGAACGGGGCCGGCAACTCGCCGTCGGCCCGCCCCGGTGCCTCCTTACCGCACCGGTCAGGGACGCCTTGTCTGCGCCGCCGGCGCCGCGCGGTACCCGCCCGGGCCGGGCCGCCGGCGCCGCGCGGGGCGGCGGTCGCCGGTACCGGGCCCGCCGGGAATCCGGGCGCGGATCGGCGCGAGGCCGTCGGCCTGCGGTTCGATCTGGTCCGCGACGGCGTGCAGCGTCCGGCGCAGGTAGTCCGCGAAGCCGTGCCAGCTGGCCTGGGCGCCGTCCGGCCCGAGGCCGGCGTCCGGCGTCATGACTCCTCCAGGGCCGCGCGCAGGGCGGACATGCCGCGGGAGGTATGGCTCTTGACCGCGCCCCGGCTGATCCCCATGGCCGCGGCGATGTCGGCCTCGGACAGGTCGGCGTAGTAGCGCAGCACGATGGCCTCGCGCTGACGGTCGGGCAGGTGCCGCAGCGCGGCGACGACCGCGTCCCGTTCGAGCAGGACCAGGGCGCCGTGCTCGGCGCTGGGCATGTCCGGCGGGGCCTTCTGCAGGTTCTTGTCGACCACGGTGCGGTGCCGCAGCACCGACCGGGACCGGTTCACCACCGCCTGCCGCAGGTACGCCAGCGCC
>JAICWX010000079.1 GCA_025934635.1 Streptosporangiaceae bacterium
GACGCGGTGGTGGTCACGGTGATGTCGAACCAGGGCTTCCACGTGGCCATGCGCGAGGCCGGCATCGAGGTGATCGAGACGCCGGTCGGCGACAAGCACGTGTCCGCGGCCATGCGGGACGGCGGCTACGTCCTCGGCGGCGAGCAGTCCGGGCACATCATCATGGGCGAGCACGCCACTACCGGCGACGGCCTGCTGACCAGCCTGCAGCTGCTGGCCGCGGTGAACCGGCAGGGCGTGCCGATGGCGGCCGCCGCCAAGATGATGCCGAAGTACCCCCAGGTCCTCGTCAACGTCCCCGGCGACGCCTCGCAGCTCGGCCCGGAGGTGGACGCCGCCGTCCGGCGGGCCGAGGACCAGCTCGGCGGCGACGGGCGGATCCTGGTCCGGCCGAGCGGCACCGAACCCAAGATCAGGCTGATGATCCAGGCCAAGGACGCCGTCCTGGCCGAGCGCGTCATCGGCCAGCTCGCCGAGGAGGTCCGGCGAGCCCTCGCCGACCGGTAGGAACCCGCATGCGAGACGCATACCAGGTCATCACGGTGCGCGCGGCCGAGCGCGCGCTGATGGAGCTCGTCCCCGACGGGGCGCTCATGCAGCAAGCCGCGGCCGGCCTGGCCTCGGTCTGCGCCGCCCTGCTGCGGGCCGACCCGGGCTTCGTGTACGGCGCCCGGGTGGCGGTGCTGGCGGGCAGCGGGGACAACGCCGGCGACGCCCTCTACGCGGGCGCCCGGCTGGCCCGCCGGGGCGCGGCCGTCACCGCCATCGTGGCCGGACCGAAAACGCACCCGGGCGGCCTCGAGGCCCTGCGCGCGGCCGGCGGCCGGGTGACCGACGCCGCCAGCCCCATCGATAACGCCGGCCTGATCATCGACGGGCTGCTCGGCATCGGCGGCCGCGGCGGCCTGCGCGAGCCGTTCGCCGCCCTGGCCGCCCGCACCGAGCAGGCCCGCCAAAAAGGCGCCACCGTGGTCGCCGTCGACCTGCCGAGCGGCATCGACGCGGACACCGGGACGGTGGACGGCCCCGCCGTGAAAGCCGACGTCACCGTGGCTTTCGGCGCGCTCAAGCCCGGGCTGCTGGTCGACCCGGGCGCCGGGCACGCGGGCACCGTTGAGCTCGTCGACATCGGGCTCGGTCCCCACCTGCCAGCCGAGCCGGACGCTACCGCCCCGCAAGGCGACGACATCCGCGCGCTGCTGTCCCGGCCGGGAGCGGAGTCGGACAAGTACCGGCGGGGCGTGCTCGGCCTGCTGGCCGGCAGCGACCGCTACACCGGCGCGGCGCTGCTGTCAGCCGGCGGGGCGGTGCACGGCGGGGCCGGCATGATCCGGGTGGTGACCGCGGACACCCCGGCCGCCCTGGTCCGGCAGGCCTGGCCGGAGACCGTGATCAGCGTGCACCCCGACGATCCGGACTGGGACCTGCCCGGCTCGGTCGGCCGGGTCCAGGCCTGGGTGGCCGGCCCGGGCATGGGAACCGACGAAGGCGCCGCCGCCCGGCTCACCGCCATCATGCGCACCGACCTCCCGGTACTGGTCGACGCCGACGGCCTGACCATCGTGAGCCAGCACCGGGACCTGCTGCCGAGGAACGGGCCGACGCTGATCACGCCGCACGTCGGCGAACTGGCCCGGCTGCTTGGCGGCGGCACCGACCCGGCCAGCGTCGAGGCGCGGCGGCTCGAGCACGCCCGCCGCGCCGCCGCCGAGCTGGGCGTCACGGTGCTGCTCAAGGGCTCCACCACGGTCATCGCCGGGCCGGACGGCGGCCCGGTGCTGGTGAACCCCACCGGCACGCCGTGGCTGGCCACCGCGGGCAGCGGCGACGTACTGTCCGGGCTGGCCGGCGCGCTGCTCGCGCAGGGCCTGGCCCCGGCCCCGGCGGGCCTGGCGGCGGCCTACCTGCACGGCCTGGCCGGCCGGCTGGCGGCCGCCCCCGGCGAAAGCGGCGACGCCGCCCCGATCGGCGCCTCGGACCTGGTCCGGGCGCTGCCGGCCGCGTTCAGGAGCGTGTGACCCCGATGCCCGCGACAACCCGCCTCGAGAAGGACCGGGAGCTCCTGGTCGACCTCGGCGCGATCACCGGCAACGTCGCGGCCCTGTGCGAGCTGGTGCGCGGCAGCCAGGTGATGGCCGTGGTCAAGGCCGACGGGTACGGCCACGGCATGACCGGTGCGGCCCGGGCGGCACTGGCCGGCGGGGCGGGCTGGCTGGGCGTGGCCGACCTGGCCGAGGCGGTCGCGCTCCGGCAGGCGGGTTTCACCGTGCCGGTGCTGTGCCTGATGGCGTTCGGCGACCCGGCCGAGGCGGTCGCCCTCGGCGTGGACGTCACGGCCGGGTCGGCCGCGTTCGTCGCCGTCGTCGAGGCCGCGGCCGTCCGGGCCGGGGTCCGGGCCCGGCTGCAGCTCGAGGCCGACACCGGGCTGAGCCGGGGCGGCGCCACCCGGGCCGGCTGGCCGGCCGTGGTCGAGACCGCGCTGGCGGCCCAGGCCCGCGGCTCGGTCCAGGTGACCGGCCTGTGGTCCCACTTCGCCTCCGCCGACCTGCCCGGGAACCCGTCGATCGCGGCCCAGCTGGCCGCGTTCACCGACGCCGTGGCGCTGGCCGAGAAGGCCGGCGTCACGCCCGAGGTCAGGCACATCGCCAACACCGCCGCGGCGCTGACCCGGCCGGAGTCCCGGCTGGACCTGGTGCGCTTCGGCGGGGCCTGCTACGGCCTGTCCACCCTGCCCGGCGGCCCGCCGCCGTGGCTGCGCCCGGCGATGACCCTGCGCGCCCGGCTGGTCCTGGTCAAGCGGGTGCCGGCCGGTGCCGGCGTCTCCTACGGCCACCGGTACGTGACGTCCCGCGAGACGACCCTGGGGCTGGTCCCGCTCGGCTACGCCGACGGGGTGCCGCGCGGAGCGGCCGGCCTGCCGCTGGTCAGCGCGCGCGGCCGCCGCTGGCCGATCGCGGGCACGGTGTGCATGGACCAGTTCGTCGTCGACTTCGGCGACGAGCCGGTCACGGCGGGCGACGAGATCGTGCTGTTCGGCCCGGGGGACGGCGGCGAGCCGACGGCCCAGGAGTGGGGCGAGACCCTCGGCACCATTTCCTACGACCTTGCCACCGACATCGGGGCCAGGGTCCCGCGCACCCACACAGGTGGTGACCAATGAATTCAATTCCCCCGAACGAGGCATCGTTCCCGCCCCCGCTCGCCCGGATTCCCACCGCGGCGGACATGCATGACCTGGGCCGTCGCCTCGCCACGGTGCTCCGCGCCGGGGACCTGGTGATCCTGGCCGGACCGCTCGGAGCCGGCAAGACCACGCTGGTGCAGGGCATCGGCGCCGGGCTCGGCGTGCGCGGCCCGGTCACCTCGCCGACCTTCGTGATCGCCCGGGTGCACCCGGTGCTCGACGGTCCCGGCCCCGCGCTCGTGCACGCCGACGCCTACCGGCTCGGCAGCATCAGCGAGGTGGACGACCTGGACCTGGACATGGACATGGCGAGCGCCGTCACGGTCGTGGAGTGGGGTTCCGGGCTGGCCGAACCACTGGCCGAGGACCGGCTGGAGATCTCGATCGAGCCCGATGCGGACGGTGACGCGCGGACCGTCCGGCTAAATGGGCATGGTGCGAGATGGCATGCTGTGCCCGCGAGCGCCGCAGATCGTTTATAGTTCCGCTGTACTGATCCCCGTTTCGCGTATCGCGCCGTTACGTAACGTACCCCGAAACCGGAGGCGCGCGCCGTGCCCGAGCAGGAGTTCCCGCCGCCCCGCCGCCCGGCCAGGTCTTACCGTCCTGACCGCGATGATTACCGCCCTGACCACGATGACGATGACCCGCCGCCGTGGGCCAACATGCCGTCGGTCCGCCCGGCGCGGACCGGCCGCCCCGCCGCCGGCGGCGGTTACCTAGGCGCGCCCGGGCGCCCCGGTGCTCCCCAGCCCGGTGCTCCCCAGCCCGGTGCTCCCCAGCCCGGTGCTCCCCAGCCCGCCGATCCGCGCCCGGCGGCGCCCGCGGGCCGTCCCCCGGGCGCTGGCGCTCCGGGCGGTCGTCCGGGTGGCCCTGGTGGCCCAGGTGTTCCCGGGGCCGCAGGGAATTCAGGCCGGCACGGTCGCCCCGATGGTCCCGGTGCGCGTCCTGACGGCCCGGGCGGCCGCCAGGAGGGCCCCGGCGGGCACGGCGGCGCTGGAGGTTCCTGGGATCGTTTCGAGAGTCCCGTCAGCCCGGTTCCCCCCGGAGGTTCCGGGGGGCCCGGTGGCTCCGGGAGCCACCGGCGTCCCTCCGGCCCCGAAGGTCCCGACGGCGAGGACGAGGCGGTGCCGTCGTGGGCCCAGTGGCAGGAATCCGAAGCGGACAGCGAGGACGACCTGCCGTCCGTCCGGGCCCGTGAGCCGCGTGAGCGAGGCGCCAGCCGGGCTCTGCGGGCGGCCGCCCGCCGCCGGCGGCGGTGGTTCGTGACCGGCGGCGGCGTGGCCGTGCTGGCCGCGGCCGTGGTCGTCGTGGTGCTGCTGACCGGCGGCCACCAGGCGCCGGCCAACGTAACCCCCGGTGCCCTCATCACCACGTTCCAGGCAGGCGAGCTGCGGCAGGTGCCGAACGCATGCCGGGTCGTGCCCGCCGCCACCGTCCAGCAGTACCTGCCGGGCAAGGCCAAGGTGGCGTCCCCGCTGCCGGTCAACGGGGCGGCCGGGTCCGCGTGCAACTGGACCATCGACCAGCCGCCGCGGTACCGGCTGATGGAGCTCAGCCTGCAGGCCTACGCGCCGAACGGCCTGGCCAGCGGCGACGGCAGCGCCACGTTCGCCGCGACCGACGCCTACCAGCTGGCGCTGCAGGAACTGCAGACTCCGCCCAAGAACTCCCCGGCGGCCGCGCGGGCCACGGTGCGGGTCCTGTCCGGGTTCGGCAGCCAGGCCTTCACGGCGCAGCAGGTGTTCCACGTGGGCGGCGCCGTGACCGACGCGGCCACCGTCATGGTGCGCTATCACAACGTGGTGGTGACCGTGACGCTGGACGGGCTGGCCCGCTCCAACCGCGGGAACTACGGGCCGGTGTCGCAGTCCCAGCTGGCCCAGGCGGCGATGGCGTTCGCCCAGGCGGCCGAGTCGTCCCTGCACTGAGGTAGCCGCACTGAGTTACTGGCTCGGCCACGCCGCGGGGCCGCTAGGCTGGTCGGCGTGCTTGTGGTGGGTTTTGATACCGCGACCCCGGCGGTGAGCGTGGCCGTGCGCGACGGGGAGCGAGTCGTGGCCGAGGCGTCCGCGGCCGACGGCCGTCGGCACGGCGAGCTGCTCATGCCGATGATCGCGAAGGTACTGGCCGACGCGGGCGTGTCCCGCACCGACCTGACCGCGGTCGCCGTCGGAGTCGGCCCCGGGCCGTACACCGGCCTGCGCGTCGGCGTGGTGACCGCCCGGGTGCTCGGCGCCGTGCTCGGCATCCCCGTGCACGGGGTGTGCTCCCTGGACATCATCGCCGCCGCCGTCACCCCGCCCGCCGGGCGGGAGTTCCTGGTGGCGACCGACGCGCGCCGCAAGGAGGTCTACTGGGCCCGGTACGACGCCGGCGGCCGCCGCGTCGAGGGCCCCCTGGTCGGTCCCGCGGCCGCCATCCCCGGCGCCGCCGGGCTCGCCGTGGCCGGGGCCGGGGGGCAGCTCTATCCCGAGTCGTTCGGCGCGGTCATCGAGCCCGCTTATCCCGGCGCCCGCGCGCTCTGCGGCATCGTCGCGGCCCAGCTCGCCGCGGGTCAGCCGGCGCCGTCCTCGGAACCCCTCTACCTGCGACGGCCGGACGCCAGGGTGCCGGGCCCGCCCAAGCGGGTCACGCCGTCATGAGTGCCTGTCCGGACGGCGCTCGGCTGGACGCCGGGCAAGGGGTCCGGCTGCGGCCGATGACCAAGGCCGACATGGCCGCGATCATCGCCCTCGAGCAGGAGCTCTTCCCCGAGGACGCCTGGACCCCGGAGATGTTCGCGGCCGAGTTCGCGCAGCCGGCCTCGCGCCGCCTCTACCTGGTGGCCGAGGCCGCGAACGCGCTGATCGGCTACGCGGGGATGATGTTCACCGGCGGCTCGCAGGCGGACGTGGTCACGCTGGCGGTGAACCCGGCCCGCTGGGGCCAGGGGACCGGGACGGCATTGCTCACAGCGCTCGTCGACGAGGCGGGAAAACGCGGTTACGAGGAGGTCTTGCTCGAGGTGCGGGAGGACAACCCCAGGGCCAGGCAGCTATACCGGCGGCACGGGTTCACCGAGGCGGGGATCAGGCGCGGCTACTACCAGCCGTCCGGGGTGGATGCCGTGGTCATGCGGAAGGAGCTCGCGCGATGACCTCTCCGCTGGTCCTGGGCATCGAGACGTCCTGTGACGAGACCGGTATCGGGCTGGTCCGCGGCCACGACCTGCTGGCCGACGCGATCGCCTCCAGCGTGGCCGAGCACGCGCGGTTCGGCGGCGTGGTGCCCGAGGTCGCCAGCCGGGCGCACCTGGAAGCCATGATCCCCACCTTCGACCGGGCCCTCGCCACCGCGGGGGTGAAGGCCGCGGACATCGATGCGGTGGCCGTCACCGCCGGGCCCGGCCTGGCCGGAGCGCTGCTGGTGGGCGTGGCCGCGGCCAAGGCGTATGCCTTCGCGCTGGGCAAGCCCCTGTACGGCGTCAATCACCTGGCCGCGCACATCGCCGTCGACCAGCTCGAGCACGGCACGCTGCCGACCCCGGCGGTGGCCCTGCTGGTGTCCGGCGGGCATTCCTCGCTGCTGCTCGTGCCGGACGTGGCCCAGGAGGTCATCCCGCTCGGGGCGACCATCGACGACGCGGCCGGCGAGGCCTACGACAAGGTGGCCCGGGTGCTCGGCCTGCCGTTCCCCGGCGGCCCGCCGATCGACAAGGCGGCCCGGGACGGCGACCCGGCCGCGGTCAGCTTCCCCCGCGGCAAGTACCACGACGGCACGCTCGACTTCTCGTTCGCGGGCCTGAAGACCGCGGTGGCTCGCTGGGTGGAGGCCCGGCAGGCGGCCGGCGAGCCGGTGCCCGCCGCCGACGTGGCCGCCTCCTTCCAGGAGGCGGTGGCCGACGTGCTGACCCGCAAGGCCGTCCAGGCCTGCCAGCGGCATGACGTCACCGACCTGATCATCGGCGGCGGCGTCGCCGCCAACTCCCGGCTGCGCTCGCTGGCGGCCGAGCGGTGCGCGGCGGCCGGCATCAAGCTGCGGGTGCCGCGGCCGGGCCTGTGCACCGACAACGGCGCGATGGTCGCGGCCCTCGGCGCCGAGATCGTGTCCCGCGGCCTGCCGCCGTCCCCGCTCGACCTGCCGGCCGGCTCTTCCCTGCCCGTCACCAGCGTCGTGGTCCGCTGACGATGCGCGCCGTCGTCTTCACCGCCCCGGACGCTCCGGTCGAGGTGGCCGACGTCGAGCTGGCTCCGCCGGGACCGGGCGAGGTGCGGGTCGCGATCGCCGCGGCCGGCGTCTGCCATTCCGACCTGCATGTCCGCCGGGGCGAGTGGCAGCCGCCCGTTCCGCTGGTCATGGGGCACGAGGGTTCGGGCATCGTGACCGCCCTCGGCCCGGGCGTCCGCGGCCTGGCCGAGGGTGATCACGTGGTGCTGTCCTGGGTGGCGCCGTGCGGGCAGTGCCGCTACTGCCGGGCCGGCCGGGAGGCCCGCTGTCAGGTCGCCGCGACGGTCGTGGCCACTGGCGGCACGATGCCGGACGGTACCTCGCGGCTCAGCCGCGACGGCGAGACCGTGTACCACTACCTCGGCGTGTCCTCGTTCGCCGAGGAGGTGGTCGTGCCCGCCTCGGGCGCGATCAAGGTCAGGGACGACGCGCCGCTGGACGTGATCGCGCTCGTCGGCTGCGCGGTCGCGACCGGCGTCGGCGCGGTGACCAACACCGCGGCTGTCGAGCCCGGGGCCCAGGTGGCCGTCATCGGCTGCGGCGGGGTCGGGCTTTCCGTGATCCAGGGCGCCCGGCTGGCCGGGGCCGAGCGGATCGTCGCCATGGATCTGCGGGGCACCAAGCTCGCACTGGCCGCCCGGCTCGGCGCGACCGACGTGGTCGACGTCTCCGCCGCCGACGCGGTGCAGGCCCTGCGCGACCTGATCCCGGACGGAGTCGACTACGCCTTCGACGCGATCGGCCGGATCGGCACCACCGAGCAGGCCATCTCGATGCTGGGCCTCGGCGGCGCCGCGGTCCTGGTGGGCCTGCCGCCGACCGGCGCCCGGGCCAGCTTCGAGCCCCTCGTCCTGGCCGAAGCCGACCAGCGCATCCTCGGCTCGAACTACGGCAGCGTCCGTCCCGCCATCGACATCCCCGCGCTGGTGGACCGCTACATGGACGGGCAGCTGAGCCTGGACGAGCTGGTCAGCTCCCGGCGCCCGCTCGAGACGGCCTCAGCCAGCCTGGACGACCTGGAAGCCGGACTGGCCCTGCGCACCCTGCTCATCCCCTGACCCAGCCAGCCCGCACGGTGCCCAGCCCTCACGGCAGCCGCCTCCACAACAACATCATCATCACCGCACGCCATCATCATCATCACCCCACGCCGCATCCGCTATCCGAATACATCGGCGAAATTCCTTGATCGCGAAGAGTTTTATATCAAGAAACGTAGTGAAGTCTTCGTGATCAAGGAAAGGGTGTCTACTTCTTGGCGCCGCGGCGGAAGACGTGACGGAAGCGGCGGCCGAGCAGGGCCAGGGCGGCCAGCGCGGCGGCGACGGGGACGACCCGCTTCAGGATCGACGGGCCGACCATCCGGACCAGGTTGATGGAATCCGCGGCCGCTGCGGCTGGCGGGGCGGATGCGGTACTGGCCACGGGTGCCGTGACCGGGGGCGTGATGGTCCTCGTTCGGTCAGCCGCTGTGGCGGAAGGCTGGCCTGCGCTCGCGTCTGCCGCGGCACCATCGACGGCGGTGGCGGTGGGGGCGGGGGTGCTCCCGGTCCCGGCGGTCCCGGTGCCGGTAATCCCGGCGGCGGGCTCGGCGGGCGCGTCCGCGCTGGCGGCGCCGTCGCTGGAGATCAGCTGGCGCAGGTTCTGCGCGAACTGCTCGACCAGCTTGCCGCCGACCTCGACGATCACCCCGCGGCCGAACTGCGCCGGCCGCCCGGTGACGTTCATCGTCGTGTGCATGCTGACCCTGGTCGCCTCGCCGGAGGACTCGGGTTCCAACCAGGCCTGGACGGTCGCCGAGGCGGTGCCCGCGCCGCGGGTCTCCTTACCGGACGCCTCGAGCACGATGTTCTTGGCGTCGGGGTTGCGCTCGGTGAACTTGGCGGTGCCGCGGTAGGTCAGCGACACCGGGCCGACCTTGACCTTGATCCGCCCGGTGACCACCTCGCCGTCGAACTCCTCGACGGTGGCGCCGGGCATGCACGGCGCGATCCGTTCCACGTCGAGCAGGACGTCCCAGGTCCGGTCCGGCGAAACGGGGACGGTAAAGGAGTGGTCCATCTCCATGGCCATGGTGCGTCACTCTCCGTGGCTCGATTTCAATCAGTGAATTATGTCCGGTACCGGTCCGTGACAGCAAAACGCCGACGGCCGCCCGCTGTGTCGCCGTTCCTGCTCAGGCGGTGTCCAGCACCCGGAAGCCCTCAGCCATGACGCCGTCGGACAGCCCCGCCTGCTGGCCCATGAGGGTGAGCCGCGTCCTGATCCGCTCGGCTAGATCCGCCATGTGCCCGGTCTGGCTCTCGTGCGCGCGCAGCGCGGCCAGCTTGCGACCATAAGTCCCGGTCACGTCCACGTAGTGGTTGGGGTCCTGGCCGCCGGCGATCCAGACTTCGCGTACGGTCCAGGCGGCCAGCGACTCGCGCTCGCGGAGCTCGGGGAAGGCGAACGGGTTGCGGGCGTCCGGGTAGACGGCGTCCATTGTGGCCGCGCCCACCGCGCGGTGGTCGGGATGACCGATGCCGATCCTGACGTAGCTCCGCTCCGGGCTGGGGCACAGGACCCGGTCCGGGCGGACCTGCCTGATGACCCGGGCCAGGTCGCGGCGCAGGTCCAGGGTGGCCTCCACCCGGCCGTCGGGGTAGCCGAGGAACCGCACGTCGTGCACGCCGACGCACTTCGCCGCGGCGACCTGCTCGGCCCGCCGCCGGGCGGGCATCTCGGCCCGGGGGAAGTCCTCGTCGAAACCGCCGGCGTCGCCGTCGGTCACGATGCAGTAGACCACCTCCAGGCTGGCCTCGGTCCAGCGGGCGATGGTCCCGGCCGCCGAGAAGTCCAGGTCGTCCGGATGCGCCGCGATGGCGAGGACCCGGCTGATTTCCGTGTCGTCGAGCACGCCCGCCATCTTAAAAGGGCGCTCCGGCCGCGGCCGGAGCGCCCCCATCAGGTCAGCTCGGTTACTCGGCGCTGCTACTCATCCGGGACCAGGGTCGGCGTGGACCGGTTGAGCGTCTGTCCCTTGAAGAAGGCCGGCATGGCGAACCGGCAGTACAGGAACACGATCAGCCCGACCAGCGAGGTCAGGAAGACGACCACGAACACGCCGCCGACGTGCCAGTTGATGCCCGGGACCGTGAACATGGTGTAGCTGTTCTCGGTGGCCACGTCGTAGTCCTCCCACAGGCTCCAGCCGCCCAGGAAGTACATGATGAGCCCGCCGAGCAGCGGGAGGATGCCCCGCAGCCACAGGTTCCTGGCGCTCTCGAACAGGGTCTTGCGGTAGTACCAGAAGGACGTGAAGCCGGTCAGCCCGTAGTACAGCGCGATGAAGACACCGCAGGACGTCACCGCGTCGGAGATGACGTTGCCGCCGGACATGTAGTTCATCGCCGCGTAGAGCACGATCGAGATGCCGCCCATGGTGATCGTCGACACCGTGGGGGTCAGGTACTTCGGGTGCATCTTGGCGAAGGCCTTGGGCAGGGCCTTGTAGGTCGCCATCGACAGCGTGGTCCGCGCGGTCGGCAGGATCGTGGTCTGGGTCGACGCGGCGGCCGAGGACAGCACCATCAGCAGCAGCAGGTGGCTGAACAGCGAGCCGACCCAGGCGCTGCCGAAGACCGCGGTGCCGAGCACCGAGATCACGTCGCTGGCGTGCGCCGGGTTCAGGATGCCGATGCCCTTGTCCCCGACGCCGGCGAACGACTGCGCCGCGAAGATGATGATCGCGTAACTGAACAGCAAGATGATGGTGGACAGCATGGCCGCGCGGCCGGGGGTCTTTTCCGGGTCCTTGGTCTCCTCGTTGATCGACAGCGCGGTGTCCCAGCCCCAGTAGATGAACACCATCAGGATCAGGCCGCTGGCGAACGCGTTGAAGCTGGACACGTCGAACGGGTTCAGCCAGGAGATGCTCGGGGTGAGCGATTCGGCCGGGTGATGCCCGGTGCCCACCCTGACCAAGGCGACGATGGAGAACACCAGCAGCATGCCGAGCTCGATGGTCAGCAGCGCCTTCTGGAAGTTGGCCGACACCTCGATGCCGCGGTAGCAGATGTAGGTCATGACCACGATCCACAGCACCCCGACCAGCAGCACCCAGCCGCTGGCCGGGTTCTCGCCGATGCCGTTCGCGTTGAACAACAGGAAGATGTACTGGCCGGCCACCTGGGCCAGGCTCGCCATGACCAGGACGTCGGCGGCCACAATCCCCCAGCCGCCGGCCCAGCCCAGTCGCGGGTTGAACGCCCGGGTGGCCCAGGTGAACGTGGTGCCGCAGTCCGGGTCGGCCTTGTTCATCTCGTTGTAGCCGATCGAGCAGAGCAGCATCGGCACGAACGCCAGCACCGCGATGGCCGGGGCCTGCAGCCCGACCGCGGCGACGATGAAGGCCAGGGTGGCCGCCAGGCTGTAGGCGGGCGCGACCGACGCGGTGGCGATGACGGTACTCGAGATCAAGCCCAGCTTGCCCGTTGCCAGGCCTTTAGCCTGCGCCTGTTCGGTTGGGACCCCTGAAGCGGTGGCCATCCTCACCCTCCTGTAGGTCAGCCGGTAACGCCGGTTGGGCCGCCTCCGCCGCTGGACAGGACGCCCGTGGCCAGAGGTCGGATCGCGCTGCGCCGGGCGACTGATTCCGCACTGCCAGTCCTACGGTTCTAGCATGAATTATGCTATGCAGCAACGATATCCGTAGTAACAGCTCGATATCACAGCCGGTCTCGTCAGCGTGACGACCAAAGGTCTAGGATCGCCCCATGCGTATACTTCTCGTCGGAGCGGGTGGCGTCGGCACGGCATTTGCCCGGATCGCCGCCCGCAGGCCGTTCGCCGAGCTGATCATCGCCGACTACGACCTGGGCCGGGCCCGGCGCGCGGCGGCGGCCCGCGACGGCTACCAGGCCGTGCGGCTGGACGCGCGCGACGAGCAGGCCACCGCCGCGCTGCTCACCGGACACCGTTGCGATGTGCTCATGAACGCCACGGATCCGCGCTTCGTGATGCCGCTATTCCGCGCCGCGCTCGCCGCGGGCACCCATTACCTGGACATGGCGATGTCGCTGTCCCGCCCCCATCCCGATGAGCCGTACCGCCAGGCCGGCGTCAAGCTCGGCGACGAGCAGTTCGCGCTGGCGCCGCAGTGGGAGCAGGCGGGGAAGCTGGCGCTGGCCGGGATGGGCGTGGAGCCGGGCCTGTCCGACGTGTTCGCCCGGTACGCCGCCGATGAGCTGTTCGGCGAGATCGCCGAGCTCGGCGTCAGGGACGGGGCGAACCTCGAGGTGGCCGGGTACGACTTCGCCCCTACCTTCTCTATCTGGACCACGATCGAGGAGTGCCTGAACCCGCCGGTGGTCTGGGAGCGCGGCCGGGGCTGGTTCACCACCGAGCCGTTCAGCGAGCCGGAGACCTTTACCTTCCCGGCCGGCATCGGCCCGGTCGAGTGCGTGAACGTGGAGCACGAGGAAGTGCTGCTGATGCCGCGGTGGATCGACGCCCGGCGGGTCACCTTCAAGTACGGGCTCGGCGAGGAGTTCATCGGCGTGCTGCGGACCCTGCACAAGCTCGGCCTCGATTCCGCCGAGCCGGTGCGGGTCGGGGCCGCGAGCGTGTCACCGCGGGACGTGGTGGCGGCGTGCCTGCCGGATCCGGCTTCCCTGGGTGACCAGATGAGCGGCCTGACCTGTGCGGGGACCTGGGTGACGGGAACGTCGAAGGACGGCGCGCCCCGGGAGGTGTACCTCTACCACGTGGTGGACAACGCCTGGTCGATGGCCGAGTACGGGTCCCAGGCGGTGGTCTGGCAGACGGCGGTGAACCCGGTGGTCGCACTGGAGCTGATCGACTCGGGTGCCTGGTCCGGGGCAGGCGTGCTCGGCCCGGAGGCGCTGCCGCCCCGGCCGTTCCTCGACCTGCTGACCGAGTACGGCTCGCCGTGGGCATGCGAGGAACGCACGCCGAGCTGACTAACAGCGGTGAGGGTCAGATCTCGGAGAGGATCTGCCGGAGCAGCTTGGTGGTGTTGGCTACCGGCTCGGCCTGCAGGCAGAGCTGCTCCATGACCTCGAGGTAGCTGTCCACCTCGACCGGCTTGTCCAGGTAGAGGGCGCTGGTCAGCTGCTCGATGTAGACGACGTCGGCCAGGTCGGGCTCGGCGAACCGCAAGATGGTGAACGGGCCGCCCATGGCCGAATGCGCGCCCGCGCTGAACGGCATGACCTGCAGCGTCACGGCCGGGTGGCCGGCCACCTCGATGAGGTGCCGGAGCTGCTCGCGGACGATCTCCCGGCTGCCGACGGGGCGGCGCAGCGCGGCCTCGTCGATGACCACCCACAGCTGCGGCGCGTCCGGCCGGCGAAGGATCTCCTGCCGGGACGCCCGCAGTTCGCTGCGCCGCGCGATCTCCTCTTCCGAGGTCGCCGAACCCTGGCCGATCAGCGCGCGGGCGTAGGCCTCGGTCTGCAGCAGGCCGGGCACGAACTGGATCTGGTAAGTCCTGATGACCGAAGCCGCCGCCTCCAGGCCCACGAAGGGCTCGAGCCAGGAAGCGAGGATGTCCGAGTAGGCGTGCCACCAGCCGGGGGTGTTGGCCTCGCGGGCCAGGTTGAGCAGCGCGGCGCGCTCCTCGTTGTCGGTCACGCCGTAGAGGGTCAGGAGGTCGGCCACATCGCGCTCCTTGAAGCCAACCCGCCCGTGCTCCATCCGGCTGATCTTGGAATGCGAGCCGCGGATGGCCTCGGCGGCCTGCTCGGCGGTGATCCCGCGCGATTCGCGCAGCCGGTGGAGCTGGCTGCCGAGCACCAGGCGCTGGACGGTCGGGCCGCCCGAGCGCGTGCCGAAAATGCTGGGGGGAACATCCCAGGCCGAGTCTTCCGACGAGACCATCGGCACTCCTCGCATCGTCGCACCCAAAGATCCTGGCGGGGTGTGGACCAGTCTCCCATGCAGTCTCACGCTTACGGAAGAGGACACATGACAATTCAACAGATGTCTTGATCTCTCCGGGTTTCCGTAGACCGTGAGGTACCAGTTTGCCAGGTTAGTACTGCCGAGTCGAGGGGTGACGCCTGACGGCGTTGTTACTGGCGGGTAAGATGGTTCGCCCCGCCGAGCAGGTGGTCAAACTCCCCATCCTTGGCTCCCGCCAGGAACGCGGTGATCTCCGCCTGAGTGTAGAGCAGGACGGGGCCGGTCGGGTATCGCGAGTTGCGCATCGCGATCTCGCCGCTGGGCAACGCGGCCAGTTCTACGCACTCCCCGTTCGGGTTGCTGTGCCAGCTCTTCTGCCAGCAGACCTCGCCGAGCTCGGTGGCCAGCATACCGTTGTACGTAATGACCATATTTATCCCCTTTCGACAGGGTGACGCACGCCAGGCAGCCCTGGTTTCACCGGTTGTAATTCTCGGTTGACAACTGGTGAGCAAGTTGCCTGATGAGTCCCGCTTGTCTGCCGGCCCCCTGTGTGCCTATCCGGAGAGCTGTGCACAAAGCGAATGAACGTGCATCTGGTCTTGCATTTGCACAATATATCAGGCAACATGTGTTTTAAGCACGCAGTTAACCACCGTGATGGGCAAGGGTTTTCGTGCCCGCTGACATGCAGGAAGCTGTTGCGTTGGCGCATCTCAGTGTCGCTATGGGTAGCGGGGATGACGACGAGGACGTCAGCATCCCCTGGCCGGCCGTGGCTGACGGCATGCCACGGCTGCTGCCGGTTCCTTCGGCATGGTGGGAAACCCCGGCCGTCACTACCCGCGCGCTAAGCGCCCGGCCAGAGGAAGCCAGGACCGCCCGCCGCTTCGTCCGCGAGATGCTGACCTGCTGGGGCCTGGAAGCACTGTCCGACGACGCCGAGATGATCGTCGACGAGCTGGTCGTCAATGCGGTCTTGCACGGAACGCGGGCCGGCCTGAGCCGCAGCGGCTCCGGTGTTCAGGGTTCCGGGCTGACCGTGCTGCGGCTGTGCATGCTCAGGCGGGCCGGGGAAGTCATGCTGGCCGTGGTCGATCCAGGCAACGAGACGCCGGTGCCCCGTCAGCCCGACTGGGGCGGCGAGAGCGGGCGCGGCCTGCAGATCGTCGGCGCGCTGAGCCACGTGTGGGGCTGGAGTCCTATCGCCGGGCACGGCAAGGCGGTCTGGGCTGTGCTGCGCGAGACGGCCACCTGACCGCCGTACGACGGCCGGCCCTGATCCGGCGGCTGGTGCCGGTGGTGCCGCTGTCCGGCTGCCGCCGTCATACGATCCCGGAGACCGGCTCCTCCGACGCCGTCATCAGGACGTGCTCGACCAGGGTGATCAGCACCTCCTTGGCCGATTCCCGGCTCCGGGCGTCGCACAGCACGATCGGCATGTCCGGGTCGAGGTCCAGCGCCATCCTGACGTCTGCCGTGTCGTACCGGCGGGCGCCGTCAAAGCAGTTCAGTGCGATGATGAACGGAATCGCCCGGCGCTCGAAGTAGTCGATGGCGGGAAAGCTGTCGGCCAGCCGCCGGGTGTCGGCGAGGACGACCGCGCCGAGTGCCCCGATGGCGAGCTCGTCCCACATGAACCAGAACCGCTGCTGCCCGGGCGTGCCGAAGAGATAGAGGACCAGGTCGCTGCGCAGGCTGATCCGGCCGAAGTCCATCGCGACCGTGGTGGTGGTCTTCCCTTCCACCCCGACCGTGCTGTCCGTGCGCAGGCTGCCCTCGGTGAGAGGTTCCTCGGTCCGTAGCGGCCTGATCTCGCTCACCGCGCCGACGAGGGTGGTCTTGCCCACCCCGAAGCCCCCGGCCAGCAAGATCTTGATGGCGCGATGCTGGGCTGGGCTCCGTGGGTGACCCCCGGCGGGATCAGAGACCCCGTAGTCCATTGAGGACCTCCCTGAGAGTGTGCTTGTCGACCCGCTCGGCCATCACGACCGGGTGGCGGATCGCCACCAGGCCGAGTTCACGCAGGTCGGCGAGGATAATCCGGACGACACCGAGCGGGAGGTCGACGTCCGAGGCGATGTCCGCCACGGTGGTGGGCGCGCGGGCGAGCTGCAGGACACTCATGTGCTCGGGCGCCAGGGCGGCCGGCTCGGTGAGCGCGGCGGGATTGGCCATGACGGTCGCGACCAGGTCGAACGATTCCCCGGTGTGCCTGGTACGCCCCTGGGTCAGGGCGTAAGGCCGGACCACCGGCCCGGCCTCGGCGTCTAGCCACCGTTCATCGTTGGCCGGCATGATGCCTTATCCCCACCCGCTCAGCGCGGACGTGCGCATGTTGACCCGGATGTGCTCACCGGTCCGGCGGACCAGGATGGCCATCTCGTAGGCCACCAGGCCGAGGTCCGCACCCTGCTCGGCGATCACGGCCAGGCAGGTGCCACTGCCTGCGGCGCATACCAGCAGGAAGCCCGACTCCATCTCGATGACCACCTGCCGGACCCCGCCGCCGTTGCCGAAGTGCCGTTCGGCCCCCCGGGCTAGCGACTGGAACCCGGCGGCCAGCGCGGCCAGGTGCTCCGCGTCGTCGCGTCCCAGGGTCTGCGACGCGCCGAGCGCCATCCCGTCCTGGGACAAGATGACGGCCTTGGTAGCCTGGCTGACCCGCCGCACCAGGTCGTCAAGCAGCCAGTCGAGCTGGCCGACGCGGTTGCCCGCGCCTGCTTCATGATCCATCGGAGTCCCCACGTCTCTCCTCACTGACGGCCGGGTCCTCGCCCCCGGTCGTGGCGGGCGGCGCTGGCGGCGGGCTGGCCATCTGCGAGCGGCCTTCCTGCCAGCCGCGCTGCAGCGCCGACATGGTCTGGCGGATCTCCGCCGGGCTCGGTCCCGGCGTCCCGCCGGACAGGCCGGTGCTGGCCACGGTGGTCTTCCGCGGCGGCGGGCTGTCGCGGAGCTGGGGAGCCAGGTTGGCCTGCCGGACCCGGCGCGGCAGGCCCTTGAGGTCATCGCTGCCGTCGTTACCGTCGGGACCGGGCCCGGTGGACACGGCCGGCAGCGGCCCGGTCTCGCGGGAGAGCTCCCACGGCGGGACCTGAGCCTGCGCCGGCCGGGGCGAGGCCACCGGAGTCATCGGGGTGGCCGGCCTGTCCGGGGCCCGCCCGCCGGGCGCGGCCGGCGGGTTCTGCACAGTCCAGCCGGGGAAGGGCGCCGGCTGGTCGGGATAGGGCGCCGGGCTCGCTGGCCCGGCCGGGGCCGGTCCGGCCCCGAAGGGCGCGGCGCCCGGCGCCATCGCCGGACCCGGGTCCGGCGATGGGCCCGGCTGGTCGGGGTGCCGCGGCATGAACACGTCGAAAGGAGACGGCGGGCTGCTGCCCGTCCCGGAGCTATAGGGCACGGCACCGTTGGGGACGCCGCCGCTGGGCCGCGGGCGGCTGGGCAGCGGGCCGAAGTCGGCCGGCGACGCCGATGGGTCGTGGCGCCGCCTGGGCAGGTCGTCGGGACCGGCTCCGTTGGTTCCGTTCGCGCCGTTGGTTCCGTTGGTTCCGTTGGCTGGGTTGAGGGCAGGCGGCGGCATGGCGTGCGCGCCCCGCCCCGCAGGCTCGGGGATGCCTCCCTGGGAGCGGCGCAGCGGCCCGGAGATACGGACGCCCGGGGCCAGCTCGGACGGGCCGCCGCTGAGCTCGGTGACCACGGGACCAGGAACTCCCCGGACCGGGCGGCCGTCCGGCTCGGCCGGGGCATGGCTGCCGTTGGCGGTGAGCTGGGCCACGACGGGCTCGCCGGGCAGGCCGGCCCGGAACGCCTCTTCGGTCACTACCAGGTGCTGCGGCACCAGCGCGATGGCGGCGGTGCCGCCGTACGGGGAGGCCTTCAGCGTCACCCGGATCCCGTGCCGCTTGGCCAGCTGGCTGACCACGAACAGGCCCAGCTGCTCGCTGTCGGACGGGTTGAACTCGGGCGGGTTGGCCAGCCGGTCGTTGAGCTCGGCCAGCCGCGCGGGGTTCATCCCGAGGCCGCGGTCCTCGACCTCGATCGCGAACCCGTTGGCGACCGTGTCCCCTGACACCCGCACCGAGGTATAAGGCGGTGACAGCGTGGTCGCGTTCTCGATGAGCTCGGCCAGCAGGTGGATGACGTCCGCCACGGCCGAGCCGGCCAGGGCCGCCTGGCTGCGGGTCGCGACCGAGACGCGCGCGTAGTCCTCGACCTCGGCGATGGCGCCGCGCATGACGTCGACCATCCGGACCGGGCTGCTCCAGCCCCGGCCCGGCGGTGCGCCGGCCAAGATGATCAGGCCTTCCGCGTGGCGGCGCATGCGCGTGGTCAGGTGGTCGAGACGGAACAGGTCGTCCAGCGCCTCCGGGTCGCTGGCCCGCCGCTCCATCTGGTCCAGCAGGGTCAGCTGGCGGTGCAGCAGCGACTGACTGCGCCGGGACAGGCTGCGGAACACGTCGTTGAGGCCCTGCCGCACCTTGGCCTCGTCCACCGCGGCCCGGATGGCGGTCTGCCGGACCAGGTCGAACGCCTGCCCGACGCGGCCGATCTCGTCCCGGCCGACGCGGAGCGCCGGCGCCTCGGCGTTCACGTCGACGCTCTCGCCGCGCCGGAGCCGGCCCACCACATCCGGCAGCTGGACCTCGGCGAGCTGCAGGGCATTGCGCTCCAGGCCGCCGAGCCGGCGGATGATGCCCCGGGCGACGAGCGTGGTGACCAGGATGGTGACGAGCAGCCCGAGCAGGCCGCCGCCGCAGACGGCGGCGGTCCGGACCCAGGCCGAGGTGGCGATCGCCTTATCGGCCTTGATGATCTCCTGCGATACCGCCAGGCCGCCCTTGAAATTGTCCGCCATCACCGGGCCGGTGATGCCCTGCCACTGCTCCGGAGTCACCGGGAGCTTGCTGACCGGGGTGCCCGCGGTGATCGCCTGCTCGATGCCGGCCAGCTGCTGCAGCGCGGCCTTGGATCCGGCCTGCGTGCGATTCCAGACGGCCAGCGAGGGCGCGTCCAGGAGGTTGTCCATGTTCTGCAGCTGGGTCTGCCGGGCGGCGGCCATGCCGGCGAACGCCACCCGGTCGGCCGCCGTCATCCTCCGGCCCGCCAGCATGCCGGCCAGCAGCGCGTCCTCCTGGGAGAGCTGCTCCCTGGCCTGCACGGTGGCGATCAGCCCGATGGCCGGGGTGAGCTGGTCGGTGGGCGGACTGACGCTCTTGGTCTGGATCAGGAACAGCTCGATCGTCTGGGCCGGGCCCTGGCTGTAGGCCCCGAGCGCGGTCAGCGGGGTGATGACCTGCCCCTGGACCGCCTTGCGGAGGGTCGGGAGCTGCTTCAGCCCGCTGAGGATCTTCTGGATCTCCGCGGCCCCGGCGGGTGACTCGCTGCCGAGGACGGCGTCGGAGGCCATGGCCGTGGTGAAGGTCGGCTCGGCCTTGTCGGTCGCGCTCATCGCCTTCTGGTAGGCGGCTAGGTTAGCCGCGTCCGGCTCGAACAGGTAGACCACCGCGGCGACCCGCTCGGACTGCATGACAACGCCGAACTGCGCGGCCGGGACCGCGGCCGCGTTGACCAGGTTGGGCACCCGGTCCAGCTCGATGGCATTGCTGATGGAGGTCCCGGCCGCGTAGGCCAGCAGACCGGCCATGGCGATGAGCGGGATCGCCACCAGAAAATATATTCGGAGCCTGATGGATCGACCGCGCGATCCCATGGCACCCCCACAATCGAGAGGCGTGGATGCGAGTTGCTCCCCGTCGCATCCCACTAACGGTCAAGGGGGCCAGAATAGCCCATAACAGGCACCGCCCGGAGGCAAAGGTGGATATATGCGCCGATGGGATTGTGCGCGATCACAACGCCCTGGTTGACCCCGTTTTTCCGGGAAGTCGCAGATGATCATGGTCGGTGCCCCGGGGCCGGAGCGGCGGGCCTTCCCGCTTTTGTCGGCGCCACCGCCTACCCTAGGGACGTGGCCGCCCTCGCTATCGATGCCCTCCTCGACGGACTCAATCCGGAGCAGCGCGCTGCCGTGATCCATCAGGGCAGCCCGCTGCTGATCGTGGCGGGCGCGGGCTCGGGGAAGACCCGTGTGCTCACTCACCGGATCGCCTACCTGCTCGCCGCGCGGGACGTGGCGCCGCAGGAGATCCTGGCCATCACCTTCACCAACAAGGCGGCCGGGGAGATGGCGGCTCGGGTCGCCGCGCTGGTCGGCCCGCAGGCCCGGTCCATGTGGGTGATGACCTTCCACTCGGCCTGCGTGCGCATCCTGCGCCGGGAGGCCAGGCGGTTCGGCTACCCCTCGTCGTTCTCCATCTACGACCAGGCCGACTCGCAGCGCCTGATGGCGCTGACCTGCCGGGAGCTCGAGCTCGATGCCAAGCAGTACCCGCCCAAGGCGATGGCCGCCCAGGTGTCGAACCTGAAGAACGAGCTGATCGACCACGAGACCTTCTCCTCCCAGGCGCAGACCGCACGGGACAAGGCCCTGGCCGAGGCCTACCGCGAGTACCAGCGCCGCCTGCTGACGGCCGGCGCGATGGACTTCGACGACCTGATCATGGTCACCGTCAACCTCTTCCAGGCCCTGCCGGAGGTGGCCGAGCAGTACCGCCGCCGGTTCCGGCACGTGCTGGTGGATGAGTACCAGGACACCAACCACGCCCAGTACATCCTGATCCGGGAACTGGTCTCGGGCGGCGATCCGCTGTTTTCTGGCCGGACGGGGCAGCCTGATTCAGACGGCCAGCCCCTCGCGCCTTCCGAGTTGTGCGTAGTCGGTGACGCCGACCAGTCGATTTACGCCTTCCGCGGGGCCACCATCCGCAACATCGTGGAGTTCGAGCAGGACTACCCCGACGCCAAGGTCATCCTGCTCGAGCAGAACTACCGCTCCACCCAGAACATCCTGGCCGCGGCCAACGCCGTGGTTTCGAAGAACCAGGGCCGCAAGCCCAAGAACCTGTGGTCCGACCAGGGCGCGGGCCCGCCGATCACCGGCTACGTTGCCGACAACGAGCACGACGAGGCCGCGTTCGTGGCCGAGGAGGTGGACCGGCTCACTGACGCGGGCCAGGCCACCCCGGGTCAGGTGGCGGTGTTCTACCGGACCAACGCGCAGTCCCGTGTCTTCGAGGAAGTCTTCATCCGGGTCGGGCTGCCCTACCGTGTCGTCGGCGGGGTGCGGTTCTACGAGCGGCGTGAGGTCCGCGACCTGCTCGCCTACCTGCGGCTGATCGCTAACCCGGCGGATGAGGTGTCGCTGCGGCGGGTGCTGAACGTGCCCAAGCGCGGCATCGGCGACCGGGCCGAGGAGTACGTGGCCGCGTACGCGCAGCGGGAGCGGAAGACGTTCGCCGCAGCGCTGTCCCGCCCGGCCGACGTGCCCGGGCTCGCGGCGCGGTCGGCCAACGCGATCGCCAGCTTCAACACGCTCGTCACCGAGCTGCGGGAACTGGCGGAGACCGTTCCGGTGGCCGAGTTCACCGAGGCCGTGCTGGACCGCACCGGGTACATCGAATCGCTCGAGCAGTCGTCCGATCTGCAGGACGCCAGCCGGATCGAGAACCTGGAGGAGCTGGTCTCGGTTGCCCGCGAGTACGACGGGAATCACGAGGACGGCACCCTGGCGGACTTCCTCGAGCAGGTGTCCCTGGTGGCCGACGCCGACCAGATTCCCGAGGGCGACGACCACGGCGGCCTGGTGACGATGATGACCCTGCATACGGCCAAGGGCCTGGAGTTCCCGGTGGTGTTCCTCACCGGCATGGAGGAAGAGGTCTTCCCGCACCAGCGTTCGCTGACCAACGCGAAGGAGCTGGAAGAAGAGCGCAGGCTGGCCTACGTCGGCATCACCCGGGCGGAGCAGCGCCTGTACCTGACCCGGGCCATCGCCCGGAACTGGTGGGGACGGCCGTCCTTCCACAAGGAGTCGCGGTTCCTCGGCGAGATTCCGGCGGCCCTCATCGAGTGGCGCCGCAACGAGCGGGCCGCGATGGCGTCGGTCACGCCCGCGCAGGAGCGGATGGCGCAGCGGCCGGGGACCCGGTCGCCGGGAAACCGCCCGGTGCCCTCGCTCGTGCCCGGCGACATGGTGACCCACGACAAGTTCGGCCTCGGCACCGTGGTGTCCACCGACGGCATCGGGGACCAGGCCGAGGCGAAGATCGACTTCGGTGCCGATTACGGCGTCAAGCACCTGGTGCTGCGTTACGCCCCGCTCGAGAAGTTGTAAGGATCGGAGCTGTAGGGATCGGAGCCGGGACGCGGCCGGGAGCGCGGCCTGGCCGGGCCGCCTGCGCGCCGGTCCGTATCGTTCCAGTTCCCCGTGCCCTCGGTTCCGCCCGCCCCGCCCGCGGCGCCCCGGCCGCCCGCGGACCGGCCGCCTCCGGAGGCGCCGCCCGGTGCGCGGGTACCACCGCGCCCGGGTGTGCTGCCCGGTCCGGCCATACCGCCCCGTCCCGGCGCGCCCTGTCCTGGTGTTCCGCCCCGTCCGGGTGCACTGCCCTGTCCCGGCGGCGGTCCGCCCGGTCCGGGTGTTCCGCCCGGTCCGGGGCCACCGCCCCGCCCGGGTGCGCCTCCTTGTCCCGGTGGCGGTCCGCCCCGGCCCGGTGCCCCGGCCGGCCCGGGCGCACCGCTCCGGCCAGGCGTGCCGTCCCGCCGGGGTGCGCTGGTCCGCCCGGGTATGCCATTCCCGCGCGGCGCTGGCTGCGCTGGTGTCCCGCGCGGCGCCGGCTGCGCCGGTCGCGGTGAGGTGGCCCGTCCAGTCGCCGGTTCCGCGACTCCCGGGCTCATCGCGCCCACCGGGGCGGCGGCCACGGCGGCGACCGGGGCCACCGGGAGGACGGGGCCCGTGCCAGACCGTGCGGGCGTGGCCGCCGGGACCGCCCAGTCCCGGTCGCGTGCGACCGGGCGACTGCGCCGCCACAGGAACCAGCGGGCCAGCACGATCACGGCGGCCAGCACCGTGGCCAGCACCATCGTGAAGAAGCCGTCGGCGACCCACTGCGCCGCGCCGATGGCCAGGGCGGTATTGGATGACGCGGCGTCGTGGTCGAAGACAACGCCGCTGATCAGCGCGGCCACCAGGTAAGCCAGCGCCGGGACGGGCAGGATCGTCCGGCCGGCGCTGGGCCGGATGGCCAGCGCGGCGGCCACAGTGCCCGCGATGACGAAGATCCCGAGCAGCGGGCCGGGCGTGCTCCTGGCCACCATGGTGGCGATGGTGCCGGCGGCGGCACTCGAGACGATGATGCAGACCCCGAGGCCGCCCTGCAGCGTGCCCCACCGGCTCAGGCCCGGCGAACGGCGGGCATTGCGCCGGGCCCGGGCACTGTCCCGCCCGCCGCCAGGCTGGCTCCGGGCCCGCCGGGCGCCCGGCCCGGCCCCGTTCCGCCGGTCGCCGGACTCGCTTCCGTCCCGCCTGCTCCGCGGGCCGGTCGCGGCCGACCTCATCCCCGTTGGCGGCGTCGGCGCTGGCTGGGCGGGCAGGCGGCGGGTCTGCGCGTCGGTCCGCGGCTCACGGCCGGCCGCCCCGGCGTCACGTCGGCGGGAACGTGTCCCGCCGGAATCGCCCCACCTTTCGTCTCCCTGGCCGCCCCCTTGGCCACCCGCCCGGCCACCTCGCGTCCGGGCTGCATCCGGGCCGGGATCACGCCGTGCGGGCCGGGCGCCGGGCGCAGGCGTCCGGGGAAGCCCGGCATCGCGGCCGCGCGGCCTGGCTCCAGGCTCGCCGCCGTACGGCCTGCTCGGGCGTGGTTCACGCCGTGGTGAGTCGGTCATATGTGCTTCGGATGTTAGCCGTTGCACCTTGGTATCGGGGACGTGAAGGTAGGCTTCGACGAACGATTTAGCGATGCAGGACGGGACTGCTGAGGAACGATGCCATGGTTAGGCCAGGTTCTCCGGCCTCGGCGTGGGGGGTCGCCGGGAAAGCCGGATATGCCCTGAGCTGCGTAGCCGCGGCTCTGGTCCTGGCCGTGAGCGGCTTTTCCTACTTTGTCGTGAATGACGTGAGCAGCATCGGCGGCTCGCACGCGATCAGCAGCGGACCTTCCATCGGCGCGCAGAACATTTTGCTGATGGGCCTGGAGAGCCGGACTGACTGGAACGGCAACATCTTGCCGAACGACATCCTCGGCGCCCTGCACGCCGGCAGCAGGCAGGGGATCGAGAACGGAGTCGGCGGCAACGCCACCAACACGCTGATCCTGATCCACATCCCGGCCGGCGGCAAGAAGGCGGTCGCCTTCTCCATCCCGCGTGACGACTGGGTCAACTTCCCCGAGACCTACGACGGGCAGAGCCAGGGCAAGATCGACCAGGCCTACGGGGACGCCATGGCGGAGAAGCAGTCCCAGCTCTACCAGACCAACCCGAAGATGCCCAAGAACCAGCTCGCCTTCCAGGGCAACGAAGCCGGCCGCGCGGCCGCGGTGGCCACCGTGTCGATGCTGACCGGGGTGCACATCGACCACTTCGCCGAGATCAACCTGGACGGGTTCTACGAGCTGGCCAAGGTACTCGGCGGCGTGGAGGTCTGCCTGAAGAACCCGGTGCCGCTGGACACCTACTCGGGCTTCTACGCCAAGAAGGCCGGCTATCAGCACCTGACCGCCAAGATGGCGCTGGCGTTCGTCCGCCAGCGGCACGGCCTGACCAACGGCGACCTGGACCGCACCCACCGGCAGCAGGCATTCCTGGACTCGATCATGCAGCAGCTGCGGACCGAGGGCGTGCTCAGCGACCTCGGCAAGATCAACTCGCTGCTCTCCGTGGCCAAGAAGTACGTGATCACCGACTCCGGCTGGGACCTGCTCGACTTCGCCACCCAGATGCGCGGCCTGAACAGCAGCAACCTGACCTTCCACACGCTGCCGATCGTGGCCTACGCCACCATCGCCGGGCAGTCCGCCAACCAGGTCGATCCCGCCCTGATCCAGAAGCTCGTGCAGCAGACCTTCTACCCGGTCCCCGTCGCCTCCGGCTCGGCTCGGCCGAAGCCCTCCAGCCCGCCCTCGATCAACGCGGCCGTCGCCGCCAAGACCACCGTGGACGTGTACAACGGCGGCAGCACCCAGGGGCTGGCCAGCCAGGTCTCGGACGCGCTGGTCAAGGACGGGTTCAAGGCCGGCCTGGTGGGCAACGCCAGCGCGCTGTCCGCGACCCAGGTTCTCTACGGCACGGGCTCGGCGGCCGGCGCCGGCCAGGTCGCCAAGCTGTTCGGCGTCAGCGCGACGGCCAGTACCGAGGTGGCGGCCGGGCACGTCCAGGTCATGCTGGGCGGGAACGCCGCGGTGCCGGGGGCCACGCCGTCCTCCTCGACGTCGGTGGTTCCGCTGCCCACCACGGGGGTGCAGGGCGGTGCGGTCAACGCCAAGAACGGCATCCCCTGTGTTGACTGAGCTGTGTTGACTGAGCTGTGTTGACTGAGCTGTGCCGGCTAAGGCCGGGCCGGCTCCGACCGGTTAGGCTTGCCATCGTGGGCAAGATCCGGGTAATCGTCGCGAAGGCCGGGCTCGACGGCCATGACCGGGGAGCGAAGGTGGTGGCCCGCGCGCTGCGTGACGCCGGCGTGGAGGTCATCTACACCGGGCTGCACCAGACACCGGAGCAGATCGTCGCGGCCGCCATCCAGGAAGACGTGGACGCGATCGGGCTCTCCATTCTCTCCGGTGCGCACATGACGCTCTTCGCCCGGGTAATCGAGCTGCTCAAGGAGCGGAACGCCACCGACATCGTGGTGTTCGGCGGCGGCATCATCCCGGACGAGGACATCGCGGAGCTGGCCCGGATGGGGGTGGCCAGGGTTTTCACCCCGGGCGCGCCCACCACCGAGATCATCGCCTGGGTCCGCGACAAGTTCGGCCGTGAGGTAGCGGAAAGCCAGGCCTGAGCCAGTCGTTCCGTGACTTCGAGGGCCATGTAGCCCGTACGGCTCTTCGGCCGTGAGGCTCACGGGGCGGTGATGCCCGTGGTACTCCTGGCGTCCTGCCGCCGTATTCCGGGTAGCGCGGCTGACGGCATGGATGGAGCACCCATGCCGCTCCCGCGGCATGAATGGAGCATTCATGTCGTTACCGGGAGCCAGGTGAGGGCCGGGGCGGGTGACGGGCGCGGACTGTGGTGCGGGTGCGGCAGCTGATGCCGGGAACCCGGGCCGCGTATCAGCCGCCGGACCTCACTCCGCAAGAGTCACACCATGGAGCCATCCGGCGTGCAACAAGAGAACGATAAAACCACATCAGTCGCTTTACGCTCACGGTCGGCCAGTACTGGAAATACTTGAAATGTACTGAATAAAAGACCGAATCGCATCAGGAATCAACACTTGACGATGGCAGCCTGCGTATTCATACTCAAATTACGCCATTTTCCGGCAGGGTCGTCGGCGGGTCCACATTCCGGCCTGGTTGCCTCCGGGATCATGCGGTCGCCGGGCTCCTGCGTGCTGCTCGCGCTGTTTCGCTGATCCTGGATGCGAGCCTTGATGCTGGTGAGTGAGCTGAGCCGCTGGCCCTGGCGCGAATTGGCTGGTGTCACCGTGAAGATCAACGCCATACGGGGTGTTCCTGAGCGGGATCTGAGTCCGGAGCCTGTGCCGTCTATCGCGGCGGTCACTATGCGTGCCGGATATGGCCATGGGCGGAGCAAAAGGAGTGACGGGGCGTTGAAGCAGCGAAATGTAATCACAGCCGCGATAGCGGCGGCCGGGCTAGTCATCGCGACCGCCGCCAGCGCCATGTCCGCGCCAGCGGCCCAGGCGACTGCGGTCCAGGCGACTGCGGTCCAGGCGACTGCGGTCCAGACGACTGCGGTCAATGCGACTGCGGTCCAGACGACTGCGGTCAATGCGACTGCGGTCAATGCGACTGCCGGGCCAGCCATCAAGCTGATCGCGGCCCAGCACACCGTTAGCGCGCCGCGATTCGGGAAGCAGGTGTTCGTCAACCCGGGCATCTGGGTGGCATCGCTCGGAGCGCCACTGCAATTGAACGTCGGCCGCGCGAGCTATACCCGTCCAGTCACTATTACCCAGGTCATCAGCCAGCCGGGGCTGCCGCCGCAGACGAGGGCGCTGCCCGCCAGCGTCCTCGACGGCTGGAACGGACTGAAGAACTTCGTCAGCCTCACCATCAGGAACAAGGCCGGCCGGATCGTCGCCAGCACCCGGCTGGGCCTGTGCCCTGATTCCTACGATACCGAGCGCGCCCGCCCGGACAGCCCGTCCACGTCGCCGTATCCGCAGCAGTGCGGGGCCAGTGACCCGTTCCAGCTCGGCGCGGTGTGGGGCATCCAGCAGGGATGGGCGGTCAACGCGGCTCAGTTCGGCCGGACGTACCGGCTGGCGCTGGGGACCTACCGCGTGACCGTATCCATCACCCCGGCCTACACCCGGCTGTTCGGCATACCTCCGGCGAATGCCACCGCGACCGTCGTCATGAACGTGGTGAAAGGAAGCGCCTGCTGTGCCGCCGGGCAGACGCGACCGCGGACACCGGCGCGGCCGGCCGCCCTCGCTAAGCTGCCCGCCGTTCCGCTGCTGACGAACCCGCCGGAGTCCGCGCTCCCTGACCTAGTGCCGCTTCCGGCCTGGGGGATACGCACGACCCATGCCGCGGGCCGTGATCTCGTCGACTTCTCCGCCACCGTGTGGGTGGGCGGAAACGGGCAGCTCGACGTGCAGGGCTTCCGGGTGAAAAGCTCGCCGGTCATGGCTGCCTACCAGTACTTCTGGCAGGACGGGCAGGTTATCGGCCGTGCCCGCGCCGGAACCATGGGATTCGACGCCAAGCCCGGCCACGGTCACTGGCATTTCGAGCAGTTCGCCGCCTACCGGCTGCTCGGCCCGGGCGGCCAGCTTGTCCTCCGCAGCCAGAAAACGGGTTTCTGCATCGCGCCGACCGACGCTGTCGACCTGCTTCTCCCCAACGCCGTCTGGCAGCCGTCATTCATCGGATTCTCGGGCCAGTGCGGAAGCCCCAGCGCGTTGTGGGTGCGGGAAATGATGCCAGTCGGCTGGGGGGACACTTACGCTCAGTCCATAGCAGGCCAGGCGTTCGACATCACGAACCTGCGCAACGGCACGTACTACATCCAGGTGATGGCCAACCCGGGGCACATCCTGCACGAGACGACGACCGCGAACGACGTCACGGTCCGGAAGGTGATCATCAGCGGGACCCGGGGCCACCGGCACGTCAAGGTGCCGGCCTGGAACGGGATCGACCCTGAGCGGTGAGCCCGGCCGGTTACCGCTGAGAGTCAGCTCACACAGCGGCCGTCGCGGGCCGGGCCGCCGGACGGGCAGGCCAAAGGCTAGGCTTCCCCTGAACGCCGTGCGTGACGCGGCGAAACCAGACGGAACCCAGAACGGACCCCCTGTGGACCTGTTTGAGTATCAGGCGAAAGAACTGTTCGCCGAGTACGGCGTCCCGGTGCAGGCCGGCCAGGTCGCCCGGACGGCCGAGGAAGCGCGTGAGATAGCCGCGGCGTTCGCCGCCGAAGGCCACCCGCTGGTCGTGGTGAAGGCCCAGGTCAAAACCGGCGGCCGCGGGAAGGCCGGCGGCGTCAAGCTGGCTAACGGCCCCGACGAGGCCTTCGGCAAGGCCAGCCAGATCCTCGGCATGGACATCAAGGGCCATACCGTGCACTCGGTGCTCATCGCCCAGGCGGTGGACATCGCGGCCGAGTACTACCTTTCCTTCCTGCTGGACCGGGCGAACCGCACGTTCCTGGCCATCTGCTCGGTGCAGGGCGGCATGGAGATCGAAGAGGTCGCGCACAGCGCGCCCGACGCGATAGCGCGCATCCCGGTATCCCCGCTGACCGGCGTGGACGCGGCCAAGGCGGCGGAGATCATCGCCGCGGGCCGGATCCCGGCCGAGGCGGCCGAGGGCGCCGCCCTGCTGGCCGAGCGGCTGTGGTGCATGTTCGCCGACGAAGACGCCACGCTGGTCGAGGTCAACCCCATGGCGGTGACCGAGCAGGGCGAGGTGCTCGCGGTGGACGGCAAGGTGACGCTGGACGACAACGCCTCGTTCCGCCAGGAGCACGCTCGCTTCGACGACACCAGCAACACCGACCCGATCGAGGCCCGGGCCCGCGAGAAGCACCTCAACTACGTCAAGCTCGAGGGCGAGGTCGGCATCATCGGCAACGGCGCCGGGCTGGTCATGAGCACCCTGGACGTCGTCGCGTACGCCGGCGAGGAGTTCGGCGGCGTCCGCCCGGCCAACTTCCTCGACATCGGCGGCGGCGCCTCGGCCGAGGTGATGGCCA